>NZ_JADPJC010000050.1:0-421306 GCF_023073215.1 Bradyrhizobium sp. 35 | reverse complement strand
CGCGGCGCCCCGATGGTCCTTCAAGAACCTCCAGCCGGCTCACCGATCGCCTCGTTGAGCCGTCCAAATGGACGTCCTTTTTGCTGTCCAATCCCATCCGAAACCTCCGTCCAAGCCGGAGGCTTCTTTCGCACGTTCATTCGAATTCTGAAGCAAGGGTATCGGCTTCGCGCTTACGGAGGAGTTCGATGGAGCGCTTGATCAGCGCGACCATCGCGGCAGGACTGATAAGTGCAAAAGTGCACAAAAGTTCCCGTGCAAACCGGCGGATCATCCACTCCCTCGGGGGCCGCGCGGCTAGGCCAGCGGTCCGCTAAGGGCCATGCCATCAGCGGACGTATCAAGCGGTTGCGGTGAGTAGGTGAGCTGCTATCGGGAACGATAACCCGCTACTACCCACGTATTTTCCCAACTCCAACTTGGTATCTTCGGCCAGGTGTTCGCGAGCCACCTCGCTTGCTTGCGATACATGACTGGCCAGTGGCGAACCCGCAAGATAGCTAGATACAAATCGTTCGACGGATGGAAACTCGATGGCACCGACCCTCCGTTGAACCGTGATATCCTGAAAGTTCGCAGCAGCGACAAGTCGGCTCAGCTCATCGGCATCGGCGAGTCCAAATGGAGCTCGCATGATTGTGGCCGCCGCTGGACCGACGTGGCGCTCCAGTATTTTGGCTAAAGATTCAAACCCGGGACTTTGATCGATGCCGCACCACACCATGAGGGCGAGCCTTCCCCTTGAAGATAGAACTCTGCGCATTTCGCGCAAAGCAGCTGGTCTGTCGGCGAAGAACTGGAGGCCGAGTTGGCAGTACGCAATATCAAACGCGCTGTCAGCGGACGGCAGTTTGTCTGCACTGGCCTCCTGCCATTGAACCGAGGCAGCGTCATCGGCCATCCCGAGCGATCGTGCCACGTTCAACATGCCAGGATTGAGATCGATGCCCGTCACGATCCCGGTAGGGCCCACCTTCACCGCCGCAAGGCGCGCCACTATTCCAGTGCCGCAAGCAATATCGACTACGCGTTCGCCCAGCTTCGGCCGAGCGAGGTCTATCAGGACGGGGGCCCATGGCCCAAACACAGCCGGGACCAACTCCCGTTCGTACACTTCGGGCGCACTACCAGCGACCTGCCACTGACCTTGCTGCTCCATCAGATGATGCCAAAAGGACGTTCGCTACTGCGCTTATAGCTCAACACAGCGATGTCCGCCACGGGTGGTCAAAAGCGCGTCCGCTCCCTCAGCGAAGTGCAGGCTCTTTTCGAGCTTGACGGCGAAATAGTTGCGAGGGGCGGCGGTGCAATCACAACCCGATGGCATCGCTCCGCATCTTCGATCTGAAGTCGAAGATTTTCCAGTTCTGAGAGCCGGCAATAGAGTTCGTTGAGCCGAGAGGCCAGCTCAGCTTGAAAGTCCTGCATGATCGCCCCCATTACTCAAATTCGCTACCGAACCGCGAATTAAAGCAGCGGTCGTGCGCGGCTTCATTAAGGCATGTGAATCCCGTTGCGATCCCGATTAGTTCCGAGTATCGGAACCCGACCGTCCACTCCCTCAGGGGGAGCTCGATGCGTCGGAGTCCGCGGTGGGTCAATAGCGCCGGTTTCGGCCGTGGGCAGTTAGGGCGGGCGGTCTACCCTTAACTTCGGACATGAGCGGGCACCGCAAGCGCGATTGCGATGGGGCCACTTCCAGACTTCGCCGATGGGTATAGAATCATCGTCCACCCTGGAGAACGGCCAAGTGGCCCGAATAGAAACCTTCGTATGGATCGTAACGACCTTCATAATCATTTTAGCCACCGCTCCACTACGGGCTTTGGCAACACCGGAAGCGTCTGCATGCGGGTACCTCGCTAGTCAAATTGATAAGGCGCAGCCAGGGCCGTTGTTTTTGCCCAGCTATCCGACCGTGGAATCGGGGCCTCTCCATGGCGCCGCATACCTCTATGACAATGCGGTGGCCGTCATCGCGTTGGTCGGTTGCGGTGAGCGAGACAAAGCAAGTCGGATGGGCGCGGCGATCCTCTGGGCCGTCGATAATGACCGGACCTGGCATGATGGACGGCTCCGAAACGCTTACGCCGCGGGTGTGGTGGCGAATGGCTCCGCCAAACTTCCGGGTTGGTGGGACAATAATCGGAACGAATGGTTGGAGGATCGATATCAGGTGGGAAGCGATGTTGGTAACATGGCATGGGCCATGTTGGCGTTGCTGTCGATTGATGATGTGAACACCGGCTCCCCGTTTCGCGATGGTGCAGCGCGGCTTGGCGCTTGGGTCGCGCAATGGGCCGATACGCGCGGTACTGGCGGTTTCACGGGAGGTACGTTTGGGCACGAACCGACGCCGGAAGTGCGGACGTGGAAATCGACTGAACATAATACTGACCTCGCCGCCGCGTTTGGCCTTCTTGCGATCCGCACAGGCGATTCGCGCTGGCGCGATAAGGCAACGGTTGCCGAGTACTTTGTAAATACGATGTGGGATCCGGGGTGCGTCTGTTTCGCCGCAGGAACCGCTGAAGACGGTGTCACGCATAATCCGATTTTGGCTCTGGATGCCCAGATCTGGCCTTTAACAGCGCTTCACGGAGCGGCCGGGAAATTTGCATCGGCAATGACGACCGCCGAACAGCGAATGAGTGTCGGCGGAGGCTTTTCTTACGGTGAAGACCGAGACGGTGTGTGGACCGAAGGGACGAGCCAAATGGCTCTCTTGATGAAATTGCTCGGCAAGACGAAGAGGGCAGAATCGCTGATCGCTGTCATCGAATCCCAGAGGTCGCCCGATGGTGGGTTCTATGCCACGACTGTCCGCGCGTTACCGACGGGGTTCGTGTTGGACACCGACCCGACCAAGCCGCGAAACTATTTCCGATTGTCACATCTTGGCGCAGCTTCGTGGGCTGCCCTTGCGGAACGTGGGTTCAATCCCTTTACGATGACAAAAGGACTTCCCTAGCTGAGCCGCAGTGCTTCTCGTCTCGGCCGTTTCGATCTGTCTTGATTTCGATATGTCCGCTTGGGGGTCACCTGCCGACATTGCCGCGGCTCGGACGTCAGGCCTGTTGAGCCTCTCGAGCGGAGATCCCAAAGCTTTGAGTAACCTGCCCTACGCCCTTCGCATCAGCTTGAGCGAAGCCGCAAGCCGCAGGCTGCGCTTGCCGGCGAGCGCGATGCCTTCGAGCTCGCCGCTGTCCGCCGTGCAGGTACCGGAGAAGCCGATCCCGACCTCATAACCGCCGAACACGGGGTTCTCGCCTTTCGCCGGCGTGTGCTCCTGGTTGAGGATCTCGCCCTTCCAGCGGCCGTCAGCCGAGGAATAGGAGCCGAGATAGTAGAAGAACGCATCTCCGCCGAGGATGCGGCCGTCCATCAGCAGCATGACGCCGGAGAGCCCGGCATCGACACCGTCGAGCGCGCGCAGATGGATCGCATAGAGCCCGTTCACCACCCCGCCTGGACCGATCGTCCCCTGCGGCGGCAGCCCCTCGTCATCGAGCCGCGTGAGATTGGCCCAGAAACCGGCGCCCGGCATCGTGTCCGCGCTGCCCGCGAGACGGATCTGGTTGCCGACGAGTCGGCCGCGCGCGCCGATCGCGGCGACATCAGCCCCCATCAGCGGCTTGTAGTTGGGATCGTCGTTGTGCCGTTCGGTGATGACTTCGGCGATGATCTCGCCGTCGCGCTCGAAATAGCTTCCGAGATGCGCGAAGGCCGAATTTCCGCCCAGCAGCTTGCCATCATGCATGCACATGATGCTGCGGCCGAAGGCATCGTTGACGCCGTATTCAACCTTGTAGAGCCCGTCCAGCAACGCAAGTGACCCGCAAAATCATAAGGAAAGCACGCGCTACCTAGCACTGCCATCGCATCAAGACCATCGGGCTTTTTCGCGCAGGGCCATTCGCGAAGCCACGCCCTGCCATGATGCCATCATGCGCCTGTTTTGCCCGACGGCGCAAGCAATTTCGGCAATTCCGCATATGGCGATTTCACACCATTTGCAGGCCTGTGATTTCAACCACTTGGCTACTGTGCATGGGGTTGTTTTTCGAGTTTTTTTGTTTGGCCGGTCGCGAACGGTCCTTGCGCACTCACCAAAGCCGGCTTCGAACCCGCCGGCCGAGGTGCTACGGCATGATCCGGAAAAATGCGCAGCGGTTTCCCGAAAAGATCATGCTCACAAATAAATCTACAGCGCGTTCATCGGGCTTTAGAAGCACAGCGTGGTGACGAGCTTGCCCTGCTTGTCCTTGATCGCATAGGGACAGCGCAGCCGCTCCAGCGCCTGCTTGGCATCCTCGTCGCCGAGCGCTGCGGCGCGCTCGTAGTAGGATTTCGCGGCGTCCTTGTCCTTTGGCCCGCCGCGGCCCTCCTGCGCGAAGGCGCCCATCCGCTCCAGCGCGCCGGGATGGTTTTGCGCGGCAGCCTTTTCGAACAGCGCGCGCGCCGCGGCGTCGTCCTTCGCCCCGCCCGTGCCTTCGGAGAGCATCATGCCGAGCTGGTACTGCGCCTCCGCGTTGGTCTCGGCGGCCTTGCCCAGCAATGCGCGCGCCTGTGCCGGATCGGCCGGCGCGGCACCGCCGCTGCCGCCAAGCGCGGCGAGATTGCTGATGCCGCGGGGATTGCCGGCCTGCGCCGCCTTCTCGAACAATTTCCGCGCCTGCGCTTCGTCCCTGGCGACGCCGGAGCCGGTACCGTAGGCCACGCCGAGCTCGACCATCGCCGCACTCGATCCCTTGTCGGCAGCTTTGCGCCAGGCTGCCATCGCGTCCGCCGGTTGCCGGTTGGCCGCATAGGCGCGGCCGAGCGCGAACATCGCGCGCCGCGACGACGACGCGGCCTGCTTGCAGAACTTGATGGCGGTCGCAACGTCGGAGGCCGCAATCTCGGTCGCGCCCCTGACGTCGGCCGGCTTGTCGGGATCGCTGGGATCGGCCGCGACCCGGTCGCACAGCACGAGGTCGGCCGATTGCCCATGCGCCGACAACGGCACCGCAAGCGTGAGAAGGATGGCAACGAGGAAAGTCCGCATGGACGCCAGGTTGCGTCGCAGTCTCGGCAAATTCAAGGCTCGAGTCCCGATTGGCGCAGCACGGGGACCACCTCGGGCGATGCCAGATAGCGCAGCAGCCGGTCAGCGGCGTCGGCGTTCTCGGCGTTTGTCATCCGACCGGCGGAGAACACGGCCGGCGTTTGCAGATCGTGCGGGATCGGGCCGACCACCTCGATGCCTTCGACCTGCTTCAGCTCGCTGATCTGCTGCACCGCGAGGTCGGCCTCGCCGCTCACGAGCCGCTCCGCGGTAAAGCCCTGCTCGACGATGGTGGCCTTGGCGTTGATCTCTTCCGCGATCCCCATCTGCGCGATCAACCGGGCGAAATAGACCCCGCTCGCCCCCAGTCGCGAATAGGCCACCGACCGCGCCGCGAGCAGCGTGTTGCGCAGTGCGGATGCCGTGGCGATGTCGGGATGTGCCTGCCCTGCCCGCACCGCGATGCCGACGAAGGAGCGCGCGAGATCGGCAGCGCTCTCGGCGATCACACGGCCCTCGCCGATCATCTCGTCGAGCCCTTCGCGGGTGAGGATGACGAGATCGGCGGCCTCGCCGTCGCGCAACCGTTTGAGCAGCGCCAGCGTCGGCGCGAAATCGGCATCGATGTGGACGCCGGTCGCGGTCTCGTACGCGGAGGAGAGGCTGCGCATCGCGCCCATCAGGCCGAGCGTCGAGAGCATGCGAATTGTTTCCATCAGCGATTCCCGTGACGATCAGGCGCGGTGCATCAGCTTGAGCGCGGCGGTCAGGCGCAGGCTGCGCTTGCCGGCGAGCGCCGTTGCCTCCACCACCGCCTCTTCGGCATCATAGGTGCCGGAGAAGCCGATGCCGACCTCGTGGCCGCCGAAGATCGGATCGTCCTTGGCCGGCGTGTGCTCCTGATTGAGGATCTGGCCCTTCCAGCGCCCGTTGGCGGCGGTGTAGCTGCCGAGATAATAGAACGATGCATCGCCGCCGAGGATGCGGCCCTTGTTGAGCAGCATCACGCCGGTGAGACCGCCGTCGACGCCATCGAGCATGCGCAGATGCACCGAGTAGAGCCCGTCGGCGATACCGGCCTCGCCGACACCGCCGGCGATCGGCATCTCGTCTTCGGTGATCGGTGTCATCAACGACTGAAAGGGTACGCCGGGCAGCTCCTTGAGCTCGCCCTTGAAGCGATAGAGATCGCCGTCGGCCCAGCCCTTGGCAAGCAACGTCGCATCGTCCGTGCCCGCCATGGCGCGATAGTTCGGATCGGGGTTGTGGCGGACGGTGTTGATCACGACGTCGACGCCGGCTTCGGTCTTCACGTAGGTGCCGATATGGGCGAAGGCTGAATTGCCGCCGAGCATCTTGCCGTTGCCGGCATGCATCACGCTCCGGCCGACCCGGTCGCCGAGCTGAAATCTCACCTTGTAGAAGCCTTCAAACACCAGCCGTCCCCGGCCCTGCGCGCACCCAGACGCACTCTATCCCGCTTTCGGCGGTGATGGACAAGTTTCCCGCCATGAGGTCCGAAGGGTCCCCGCAACGGCTGTCATCAGAATGAAAAATCCGCCGAAGCCTTTCGGCTTCGGCGGATCGAAGTCCAACCCGGGCCAGCCCCCCAGCCCGGGCCGGGAGGATCTTAGGCGGCGGCCTTCTTGTCGGCCGGCACGGAGGCGATCGTCTTCAGGATCTGCGAAGCGATCTGGTATGGGTCGCCCTGCGAATTCGGACGACGGTCTTCCAGATAGCCCTTGTAACCATTGTTGACGAAGGAGTGCGGCACGCGGATCGAAGCACCGCGATCGGCAATGCCGTAGCTGAACTTGTTCCAGGGCGCGGTCTCGTGCTTGCCGGTCAGACGCTTGTCGTTGTCCGGGCCGTAGACGGCGATGTGGTCCATCAGGTTCTTGTCGAAGGCCGCCATCAGCGCCTCGAAGTACTCCTTGCCGCCGACCGTACGCATGTACTCGGTCGAGAAGTTGGCGTGCATGCCGGAGCCGTTCCAGTCGGTGTCGCCGAGCGGCTTGCAGTGGAACTCGATGTCGATGCCGTACTTCTCGGTCAGGCGCAGCATCAGGTAGCGGGCCATCCACATTTCGTCAGCGGCCTTCTTGGAGCCTTTGCCGAAGATCTGGAATTCCCACTGGCCCTTCGCGACTTCCGCGTTGATGCCTTCATGGTTGATGCCGGCAGCCAGGCAGAGGTCGAGATGCTCTTCGACGATCTTGCGGGCGACGTCGCCGACGTTCGAGAAGCCGACGCCGGTGTAGTACGGACCTTGGGGCGCCGGATACCCCGAGGCCGGGAAGCCGAGCGGACGGCCGTCCTTATAGAAGAAGTATTCCTGCTCGAAACCGAACCAGGCGCCGGAATCGTCAAGGATGGTGGCGCGCTTGTTGGTCGGGTGCGGGGTCTTGCCGTCGGGCATCATGACTTCGCACATCACGAGCACGCCGTTGGTGCGGGCGCCATCCGGGAACACCGCGACCGGCTTCAGCACGCAATCGGAGCTGTGGCCTTCAGCCTGCTGGGTGGAGGAGCCATCGAAGCCCCAGAGCGGAAGCTGCTCGAGCGTCGGGAACGACGCGAATTCCTTGATCTGAGTTTTGCCGCGCAAGTTCGGAGTCGGCGTATATCCGTCGAGCCAGATGTACTCGAGCTTATACTTGGTCATTGAGCCTCTCTGTAGATGATGCGAAAGGTGGGGGCCGCAGGCCCCCGCACGATTGTTTACCCGGCCAACATCGGCCGACCCTTTCCAAGCATTTAACGTGCCAAAAGGCCGCAGCGCGGGAGGTTTTCCATGGCCGCCGGCCCCCCTCTCCCTCCCGGCGGATCGGCCCCTGCGCCATGCGTCATAGCGGCGCACCTTTGCGTGAAGCTGCATCGCAAAAATCCCGCGGAAATCGCCCGATTCTGAAGCAGGCCGACCCGGGTCTAAGGTTGCCGGCTAAACGCGCATCAACGTCCGGCAATATTCGCCAAGACTGCGACCGTCGCCCGCAACCTTCGCAACGGCCCACGCGTTAGCCACCCGAGCGCTGCCTTAGAGGAAGCAGAATGCAGTCTGCCTACAAAATAGGCCAACGCTGATTTCCTTTTCAGCACTTTGCATTTCGGAATGCACGGCCGATATGGGGATTCCAGTAACCACAAGCCAACGAGTCGGGCGCACCATGGAGGCCAGCGCTGCGATCTCGGGAGATAATGCAATGATGAACAATGGACTGAGTCACGGATCTGCACAGATCTACCAATTCCCTGTCGGGGGCCGCTCGGCTCTCGGGGGGCGCCGCAACGGTGAGACCCGCCTTCCCGCCAACCACGCCTCGCTCCCTGTGAACGAGACGATTTGCAGCGGCAGCTGGTACCATCAGGAAGCAGTCGATGAAGCCAAGCCGAAATGGGATCGCTGATGCCTCGTTCGGTTCAATACCGCCGCGCTCTCTCGATGCCCGGGTCAGTTCGAAAAAGGGTCGAAACAACGGTGTTTCGGCCCTTTTCCATTCCGGATTTGATTGCGGGATTATATGGTCGCGCAGGTGATCACAGACCGTTTCAGATGCCTGACAAGACACCTCCATGAAAGACTTCCCTGCCCGCCATCTCGCCCTGCAAGGCGCCAGCAATTTTCGCGACCTCGGCGGCTATCCGACCGCAGATGGCCGTATCACGCGATGGCGGCAGATCTTCCGCTCCAACCATCTCGGCCAGCTCACTGCTGCCGATATCGAGATCGTCCGCGCGTTGGGCGTGCGCAGCGCCTTCGATTTTCGCGGCGTCGAGGAACGCGCGGCGGGTGTCTGCGTGGTCAACGAGATCGCCGTGCATTCGCTGCCGATCGAGCCGACAGTCGTGGCTGCGCTGCGCGCCGAGCTCGGCAGGGGCAGGTTGACCGCGCCGGTCGCGCTCGAACTCATGCGCGAATCCTATCGCAACTATGTACGCCACAACACGGCCAGTTTTCGCAACCTGTTCGGGCATCTCCTGGAGGACCGCGCGCCGCTCGTGATCCACTGCACCGCCGGCAAGGACCGCACCGGCTTTGCCAGCGCGCTGATCCTGCATGCGCTCGGCGTATCTGATGACGTCATTGCCGAGGATTATCTGCTGACCAACCAGCACTACAAGCGCGACGCATCAAACGTCTCCGATCTTCCCGCCGATGTTCTCGACGCGATCGGCAACGTCGAGGCCTCGTATCTTGCGGCTGCTTTCGAGGCCGTCGGTAGCGAGTATGGCGATCTCGAAACCTACTTGCGCGACGGTCTCGAGCTCGGCACACCGGAGCGGATCGCACTGAAGGCGCGCTATCTGCAATCGTAGGCGGCCGTAAATCTTAAGCGGCCGTGCCGGGAGAACAATGATGCAAGGCAAGGTTCTGATCGTGACCGGCGCACTCGGCGCGCTCGGCAAGGTGGTCGCCGAGACCGCGCTGGCACGCGGCGCGCGCGTGGCCGGCATCGACCATGCGCCATCGCAAATCTCCGCGATGCCTGAGCGCATCGAGATCGGCGGCGTCGATCTGTCCGACGCAGCACAAGCAAAGACGGCGGTCGAGGCAGCGGCGAGACACTTTGGCGGGCTCGACGTGTTGGTTAACATCGCCGGTGGCTTCGCCTTCGAGACCGTCGGCGACGGCGACGTCAAGACATGGCAGCGCATGCATGCGCTCAACGTGCTGACGGCACTCAACGCCTCGCAGGCGGCCCTGCCGCATCTGGCCGCGTCCAAGGCCGGCCGCATCGTCAATATCGGGGCCATGGGCGCGCTTCAGGCCGGCTCCGGCATGGGCCCCTATGCGGCGTCGAAAGCCGGCGTCCACCGGCTCACCGAGGCGCTGGCGAGCGAGTGGAAAGGCAAGGTGACCGTGAACGCGGTGCTGCCCTCGATCATCGACACCAAGGCCAACCGCGCCGACATGCCGAAGGCCGACTTCGCCAAATGGGTGACACCGCAGGAACTCGCCGAAGTCATTCTGTTCCTCGCCAGCGATGCCGCCAGCGGCGTCACCGGCGCGCTGATCCCGGTTGGCGGGCGGGTGTAATCAATCCGGCACCAAGAGCCGGAGATTGCCTCTGAAACGGATGCTCTGCTTGCCGGCGAGCGCGATGCCCTCGCCGTACGCGGTCTCGCCATTGTAAGTGCCACTGAAGCCGATGGTCACGACCTTGCGGCCCCACACCGGGCGCTCGTCGAACGAGGGGGAATGCTCCTCGTTGGTCAGCTCGCCCTTCCACTTGCCGTTGGCCGAGGTGTAGCTGCCGTAGGCGAAGAAGAATGAGTCCCCGCCCCGCATGGTGCCGTCGCGCATCACCATGACGCCTTGGTTGCCGCCCTGAACGGCATCCAGCATTTCGATGCGGATATGATAGAGCCCATTCCTGATGGTCATCTTCGTGAAGCGCCCGATTGTCCCACCCGCAGGATAGCCGGATCATCTGTTCCCGATCAAATGGCGCAGAGCTCTAAGTCCACTCCGGGGCTAAACTGCCGCAGACTGATTCTCCGATCGAACGTGACATTCGGAAGCTTCCTTTGGAAACCACGCTCTATCTGCCTGTCAAACGCTTCCTCGAAGAGCTCGGCTTCACGGTCAAGGGCGAGATCGGCGGCTGCGATCTCGTGGGCCTCAGCGCCGGCGATCCTCCGGTGGTGGTGATCGGCGAGCTCAAGCTGACCTTCAATCTCGAGCTGATCCTTCAGGCGGTCGATCGTGCACCGGCCGGCGACGAGGTCTGGATTGCGGCAAAGATGTCAGCGCGCGGCAAGGGACGCGAGACCGACGCACGGTATCGCAATCTCTGTCGCCGCCTCGGCTTCGGCATGCTCGGGGTGACCGACCGCGGTCAGGTCGAGGTGCTGGTGAAGCCGCCGACGGCAGCCCCACGCCGGGAGCCGAAGGTCCGTTCGCGCCTGGTCGCAGAGCATCAGCGCCGCCAGGGCGATCCGGCGCTGGGCGGCAGCACGCGCGCGCCGATCATGACGGCCTATCGGCAGCAGGCACTGGCCTGCGCCTCGGAGCTCGCGGCAGGCCCGCGGCGGGTGAGCGAATTGCGCCGGCGCTGTCCCGATGCCGGCAAGATCATGCTTAACAATGTGTATGGCTGGTTCGAACGCACCGAGCGGGGAATCTACGGGCTGACGGAAGCTGGCCAGGCGGCGCTGAAACGCTGGCCACAACAGCGGGTTGCGGATGTTGCCGGTCTCCCGTCACTACCCTGACACCCAACCGGTGCATAGCTGAGATGCCACACCGATTTCATATTGCAATGCAACATAGACGGCACTAGGTATCCCGGCATCGAAACGAGGCCGTTATGAACGCAGACTGGAATACCAAATATGGCACGCGGCGCGTGCGCCACGATCCCCCGACCTTAGACGAGGCGATCTTCGCCGCCGTCGGCATCACCGATGATCAGGAGCAGCAGGCCGAGATCGCCGCAGCCTTGATGGGCATGCCGCTCGATGTCGTCCAGGCCGAGGTCAAGAAGCAGGTTCGCACCAACAGCCGCATCACCTCGACCCGCGTGATCGCCGGCGAACAGGGTGCGCAGCGCTCGGTGGTGGTCGAACGCCGTGTCGTGCGCCGCTTCGGCAACGACAAGCGCACCGGCACCTGACGGCCTAGTCCCTACATACAATACAAAAGCGGACCGGTTTTGCCGGTCCGCTTTTTTGATTCCAATCGGATTTTTCAGGTCAGGCGGCGCGATTGCCGTAGATGCTGGAGATGATCTTCCAGCAGGTCGAGTTGAAGCTGATAAGAGCGCGGCCGGCCCTGAATGGCGAGGCCGCGAGATCAGCGAGTTCGTCCTCAGGCGCCTTGGCGAGATCGATCGTGCCGGTCGATTCGCCATGACGGAATTGCAGATGCGCCCCGAACTTCCTGGCGAGCGCGCGCATCGGGTGATTCTCGGCGCCGGTGGTGATGCGCAGGCGCTTGTAGCCTTTCCAGCGCGCTTCCGCGATCAGGCGGCTGAACAGCACGGTGCCGACGTTCTGGCGCCGCGCCGAAGCTTCCACGCTGAAGGCGACCTCGGGCAGCGAATCGCCCTCGGGCGGATGCAGCTCGGCCGCACCGCGGACCACGCCATCGACGATATAGGCGACAATAACGGTGCCGTCCTCGGCACAGCGGGCGGCGTAACGCTCGATAAAACTGTCGTCGAGAAAACCGTTGAAGCGGTCGTGCCGGCTTTCGGCATCGAGCCTCAGCAGGTGATCGCGCAAAAGCGGCAATTCTTCCTGCTGGCTCAAGGTCCGCACGTAGCCCTGAACGGACTTCGGGCGGTTGGTTATTTCAAGTCCAAAATCTGCTGCGAGTGACAAGTCAAAACTCCTCTTGGTGTCCCTCGAGGAGGCGTTCGAATCCCTAGGCCTCCAATATTGTGCATCGCAACAAACTTTTCAAGACGGGAACCTGCCCAAGTTTCAGGCATCGGAAGCGACTAATTCTTTAATAAAATCAAGCCCCCCGTATTCACACGAGGACCAGCTGGGTCTGCGTCACAACGGCAACCAGCTTGCCGTCCTCGGTCTCCAGCCGGGTGGTCCAGACCTGGGTCCGCCGGCCTCTGTGGATTGGGGTGGCGGTCGCGATTACCGTGGTTCCCTCCTTGGCCCCGCCGATGAAGTTGGTCTTGCTCTCGAGCGTGGTCGTGCCCTTGGCGTCCTCCGGCAGATTGATCACGGTGGCCGCCGCGCCGACGGAATCGGCCAGCGCCATCACCGCGCCGCCGTGAATGGTATGATGAAGCGTGCAGAGATCGGGCCTGACCGTCATCCGCGCCACCACGCGATCCCTCTCGGCCTCGACGAACTCGACGCCCTTGAGTTCGGCAAACGGCATCTTCATTGCTTTAAGTTTATCGAGCGGCGTCATCGGATCTCCTCCCAAATCATTCTGCTCACAGGGTGAATTGCTCTTCGCGGCAAAGCAATGACGGGGAGACAGCGTTCGTACCTCACGTCACCGCATTCACCACCTGATACTCCGGCCGCCGCCAAATTTCGCCCGCGATCACTTCTTCGATGAACTCGGCTGCCCGCACGATCTCGCCCTCACCGATATACAGCGGCGTGATGGCAAATCTCATGATGTCAGGCGCGCGGAAATCGCCGATGACGCCGCGGGCGATGAGAGCTTGCATCGCGGCATAGCCGCCGCCGTAGGCGAAGGAGACCTGAGAGCCGCGACGCTCATGCGTGCGCGGCGTAACAAGCTTCAAGGACGGACAGCGGCGTTCGACCTCGGCAATCAGGAGATCGCCGAGGGCCAGCGAGCGGGCCCGGACCTCGGCAATATCGACGCGATCCCAGATGTCGAGCGAAGCTTCCAATGCCGCCATTGCCAGCACCGGCGGCGTTCCCACGCGCATGCGCTCAACGCCACCTGCGGCCGCATAGGCAAGCTCGAACGCGAACGGCTTTGCATGCCCCATCCAACCCGACAAAGCGGCGCGCACGCTGTCGGCGTGGCGCGGCGCAACGTAGAGGAAGGCCGGCGCGCCGGGGCCGGCGTTGATGTATTTGTAGGTGCATCCAGCGGCGAAATCCGCGCCGGTGCCTGCAAGGTCAACCGGCAGCGCGCCGGCCGAATGCGCGAGGTCCCAGACCGTGACGATGCCGAGCGCATGCGCTCTTGCAGTCAGCTTCGCCATGTCGTGGCGCCGTCCGGTGCGGTAATCGACCTCGGTGATGTAGAGCACCGCGATCTCCTCCGACAACGAAGCCTCGATCTCCTCCGGCGCCACCAGGCGCAATTGATGGCCACGGCCAAGGGTCGCGATCAGGCCTTCGGCCATGTAGAGGTCGGTCGGAAAGTTGCCGGTGTCCGATAGAACGACCTTGCGCGACGCGTTCATGTCGAGCGCGGCGGCGAGCGCCTGATAGACCTTGAGCGACAGCGTATCTCCGACCATGACGGAGCCGGCTTCCGCACCGATCAGGCGCGCGATGCGATCGCCGACATGGCGCGGCTGGGCATACCAGCCAGCCGTATTCCAGGCGCGGATCAAGTCATCGCCCCACTCGGCGGTGATGACGCGGCTGACGCGCTCGGCAACGCCAAGCGGCAACGCGCCGAGCGAATTGCCGTCGAGATAGATCACACCGTCCGGCATATGGAACAGCGCTTTGGTGTCGTCGTAGACGCGAAGCTTGGTCATGGAATTCTCTACAGGATCGTGCGCACGCGCCAGAGTTCCGGAAACAGCTCGACCTCCAGCATGCGCTTGAGGTAGCTGACGCCGCCGGTGCCACCGGTGCCGCGCTTGAAGCCGATGACGCGCTCGACCGTCGTCACATGGTTGAAGCGCCAGCGCCGGAAATAGTCCTCGAAATCGACCAGCTTCTCGGCGAGCTCGTAGAGCATCCAGTGCGTTTCCGGCGCCTCGTAGACGATACGCCAAGCCTGCAGCACACCTTCATTGAAGCTATGAGTCTCGCGAACATCGCGCGCCAGCACGGCCGCAGGCATCTTGAGCCCGTTGCGGTCGGCGAGCCGCAGCACCTCGTCATAGAGGCTTGGCGTTGCGAGCTCGGCTTCGAGCAGCTGCGTTGTTTCCAGATCGTGCGCGTGCGGCTTGAGCATGGCGTGGTTGCGGTTGCCGAGCAGGAATTCGATCTGCCGGTATTGCCGCGACTGGAAGCCTGAGGACTGGCCAAGCTGCGAGCGGAAGCGCGTATACTCGCTGGGCGTCATGGTGCGCAGCACGTCCCAGGCGCCGTTGAGCTGCTCGAAGATGCGCGACATCCGTGCCAGCATCTTCATTGCAGGCTGCACCTCATCCTTCGCGATCGAACGGCGTGCGGCGCTGAGCTCGTGGATGGCGAGCCGCATCCACAGCTCGGTGGTCTGATGCTGGATGATGAACAGCATCTCGTCATGGGCTTCCGACAGGGGATGCTGCGCGCCGAGGATCGCGTCCAGCGCCAGATAGTGTCCATAGGACATGCGCCGGGCGAAATCGGTCTCAGCGCCTTCGCTTGCGGGATCGTATTGGCTGGACGTCATGGCAGGCCCTTTCGATCGATCTTCAAGGCCTCGTCAGTCGAGGCCGATCAGGCGCGCGGTGGTGGGCGACGACGGGTCCTTGAGGGCGTCGATCACGGTGAAATGGTTCAGCCCGGGATCGACGACAAGACGCGTCGGCACATCGAAACCAGTCCAGACGTTGGCCATCAGATCGGACTGGCGGATGAATTCGGGCCGCTCGTTGCCACCGACCCAGGCGGTCACCGGCGAAGGCCCGCGCGGCAGATGCAGCGCCGCGCTTTCCAGCGTCGCCTCCTCCATCGTCATGCGCAGGGTGTCGTTCATCCTGGTCTTGAGCAGCGGACGCAGATCATGCAGGCCGCTGATGGACAGCGTGCCGGCGACGCGGTTGTAGACGGCGGGCTCCAGCCGGCTGTCGTCGCACAGCATACGCGTAACGAGATGCCCGCCGGCGGAATGGCCGGCGAGCCGGATCGGGCCCGCGACCAGCGAGGCCGCCTTGGCAATCGCTGTGGTGATTTCCGCCGTAATGTCGGAGATGCGCGCGGCCGGCGTCAGCGTGTAGCTTGGCAGTGCCACCGTCCAGCCGTGATGGCGCGCGCCTTCGGCGAGATCAGTCCATGTCGACTTGTCGAAGCGCATCCAGTAGCCGCCGTGGACGAACACGACGAGGCCCTTGCTGTCGCCGTCGGGCAAGATCAGATCGAGGCGCTGGCGCTCACCGGGGCCATAGGCGATGTCAGCGCGAAACTCCTTCAGCCCGGCGCGATAAGCCGCCGCCCGCTCCGCCCACAGCGCCGGTATCTTGTCCGAGCCCGGGATATGGGCCGAATTGGCGTAGGCGTCATCCCAATCGCGCATCGTGCTTCCTCGACGGACTCAAGGCCTTGTGGACCAGGCGCCAGTCTGCCACCAGCGCGGGCGGCATCCTAGTCTTTCTTTAAGCTTAAAGGATTTGGGCGCCGGTGGATTGGGCAGCCGGAAGATGGTTCGTTCCCCAGGGCGCAGCGCAGCGTGAAACGATGCGCTGCTGAACCGCGGTCCAAATGTGCGGTGACGTGGGTCCTGGCTCTGTCCGGGACACGAGGGCTACCCCTGCTCCACCCCGCACCAATCCGCGATGAACAGCGCCATTGCCTTGGTCGTCTTTTTCAGCGAGTCCAGATCGACATATTCATTGAAGCCGTGCATCTCGCCGCCACTCGCGCCGAAGCACAGGCTCGGGATGCCGTGATTGAGGCCGTAGAAGCGGGTGTCGGTAAGCGCGGTGAAGACGAGGTCTTCGATTTGGCCGCCATAGACGGTGCTGAAGGCCTTGCCGAACGCCGCCTCAGGCGCGGTGGCATTGGTCAGCTCATAGCCTTCCGACAAAAAGCCCGACCATTCGATCTCCGGCGGATTGTTGGCGAGGAAGCGGTGGTTGCGTGCGGCGGCGGCGACACACGCAAGAATCTCCTTCTGGTGCTCGGCGATCGACCAGCCGGGCAACACGGCAATCCGGCAATCGACGTCGCACCAGGCCGGCACGCTGGAGGCCCAGTCGCCGCCCTTGATGATGCCGGGGTTGAAGTTGATGGGATGGTTCAGCGTCTTGAAGTGACGATCGGCTTTCGCGCGCTCGTTCCACTCGATCTCGAGTTTTTGCAGCGCCTGGATCAAATGATAGGCCGCCATGATTGCATTCGCGCCGGAGCCGGCGAAGGCGACATGGGTCGGATGGCCCTTCACGCGCAGGCGGAACCAGATCACGCCCACCTGCGAGCGCACCATCTTGCCGCCGGTCGGCTCAGGAATGAAGCAGGCATCCGCACGATAGCCTCGTTGAAGCGTCGAGAGCGCCCCGACGCCGGTGCTCTCCTCCTCGATCACAGACTGGAAGTGAATCCGCGCCGTCGGCCTCAGGCCCGCGGCCCTGATCGCATCGAGCGCGGAGAGCGCTGCGATGGTGCCCGACTTCATGTCGCAGGCACCGCGACCGAACATCTTGCCGTCCTTGATGACGGGCGAGAACGGCGGGGTGTCCCACAATTCCAGCGGCCCCGCGGGCACCACGTCGCAATGGCCCTGGAGGATCAGCGATTTGCCCGCCTCGGTTTTGGGCCGGTACGTGCCGACCACAGTGCGCGCCTTCGAAAAATCGTGCTCGATGGGCCCGAAGCCGCGCAGATCCTTGAGGTCGTCGACATTGATGTGCCAGTCGTCGACCTCGTAGCCGCGCGCGCGCAGGAGGTCGCCCATCATGTCCTGGCATGGCCCCTCCGCACCGCGCGTCGAGGGGATCGCGACGAAATCGCGTGTGGTCGCGAGCTGGGCTTCGAAGCCGGCATCAACGGCGTCAAGAATCCTCTGCTGCGTTTCGGCATTCATCAGGCAACTCCAATCGGCATTGAGATCATCGATGGAGCGTAAGCTAACCGATTTCAGCCGTTCGGGTACTCTGCAAAATAGGCATCCCGCAATGCGTCTTCGAGCAGCCGGCCCTCCGAATAGCCATTCAGTGTCGCCGGCCGGCTCACGCCGTCGAGCAGCCGCGGGCAAGGTTCCGGCGCACCGAGCACGGTGCGCACCGGGATGCGCTCGGCATAGATCGGCAATTCATAGTCCTCGTCGTCGTCGGCGACACCCTTGGCCCGGATTTTCGCGGAGGCTTCCTCGATCTCCATCGCGATAAAGGAGGTCGCCTTGATCTCCTGCGTGTTGCTCGCCCGCAGGCTGGCGGTGCGATCCGGGAAGAAGCGGTCGACCATCGCGATCACCGCGCGTTCTTTCTCCTCGGGATCGGTGACGAGATAGGCGGTGCCGAATGCCATCACGGCGCGGTAATCGGCCGAGTGATTGAACCCGCAGCGCGCCAGCACCAGGCTGTCGAGATGGGCGACCGTCAGGCACACGCGCTCGCCCCGGGTCTGGTTGCGCAGCATGCGGCTGGCGCTCGAGCCGTGCCAGTACAGTTTCGTCCCTTCGCGCCAGAAGAAAGTCGGCGTGCAATAGGGCTGGCCGTCGATGGCGTAGGAGACGTGGCAGAGCATCGAGGAATCCAGGATGCGATGAACGGTGTCGTGATCGTAGAAGCCGCGGTCGTGACGGCGCTTCACCTGATTGCGCGCGGATGTCGGATAGGAATTCTGGTTCTCGGTCTGGCTCACGGCCGCTCCTGTCGGATTTGAACAATTCCAGAGCAGTTGTATCCGTGGATTTGGTCTGCGATAGTGCCAATTCCATGCGAAAAATTCCGACCAATTCTGTCCCCTCGCCGGCCAAAGCCGAGCTGCCGCTCGACCTCGCAGGCCCGCACATCACGGCTGGCGCCTCGTCGGCGCACCGGCTGTATCAGGCACTGTGCGAGATGATCGTCGGCGGTCTGGTGAAACCCGGCGAGCCGCTGCCGCCGTCGCGCACGCTGGCCAAACAGACCGGCTTTCGGCGCAATGCCGTCGTCACCGCCTATGAGCGGCTGATCGCCGACGGCTTTGCCGACGCAACCGTCGGCTCCGGCACCTTCGTCGCCGCGCGCATCCCCGCGCGCGCGGCCGAGCCGAAGCGGCCCAAGATCAGCGTCGAAACGCCGGGGCAAGGCGCGTTTTCACTCGGCTGCACCCATATCGACGCGCGTGCCGTGCAGCATTTCCGGGCCTTTGTCGGCCGTCGCATGCGCGCCTTCGGCGCGGAGCATCTGCACTATGGCGATCCCCGTGGCAGCCGCGAACTGCGTGCGGCGATCGCCGATCATCTGTTGTCGGCGCGGGGCCTGCGCTGCGATCCCGATCAGATCATGCTGACGTCAGGCACGCTGCACGCGCTGCGCATCTTGCTGAGCGCAATCCTGAAGCCCGAAGATCAGGTCTGGTGCGAGGACCCAGGTTACCCCGCCGCGCGAAAAACCATCGCGCATTGCGGCTATCGTGCCGTCTCCGTTCCCGTCGACGCGCACGGCATGCGTGTCGCCAAAGGCCGCGCAGCGGCGCCGTCCGCGCGCGCAGCCTATGTGACGCCGTCGCACCAGTTTCCGCTGGGTGTGCAGATGTCGATGCCGCGGCGGCTCGAGCTGCTGGACTGGGCCAGGCAGGCCGGCGCCTTCGTGCTGGAAGACGATTACGACAGCGAATTCCGTTACGACGGCGCGCCGCTGATGTCGCTGGCCGGCATCGATCACCTCCAGCGCGTGATTTACATGGGCACGTTCGCCAAGACGTTGTTTCCGGGCCTGCGCATCGGCTATTGCGCCCTGCCCGAGCGCTTGATTGCGGATGTGACCGCGGCGCGGGCTGCGCTCGACCGCTTTCCCGGCACGCTGATCGAGGGTGCGGTGGCCGACATGCTCAATTCCGGCGCGTTCGCGGCGAACCTGAAGCGCGTGCGCAAGCTTTACCGCGAGGCGCGCGACGCGCTGGCCGGGACGCTCGAAGCTGCATCCGACGGGGTGCTGTCGGTGCCGGTCCCATCACAGGGCCTGCATCTTGTCGCCCGGTTCGATCCCTCGGTCGATCCGCTCGTGGCGGCAGAAGCCAAGCAGGCCGCCGGCGCCGAAGGCTGGCTGTTGGCCGATACCTATTCACGCTCACGTCCACTGCCCGGTTTCGTGCTGGGATTTTCCGGCCATGCGGTTCCGAAGCTCGTCGCATCTGCCGAGCGGCTCGCGCGGGAATCGCGAGTGGCCTTGCGAGCGAGGCGCAAGCCGGCCCGACGGGCATGATGAACGTTCACTATGAGAATCGGCTGCCGCTCCCTACATTGCGACACCGATGCCGGAGCTCACCCCATGCTGCTACGCCGCGCGACTTGCCTTTCGCTCCTGATCTTCATCGCACTCGCCGCGACGGCGCGCGCAGGCTCGGTCGGACGCGAGCAAGACATCGTCGATCTCAAGCTCGGCCAGCGCGTGCAAGTGGACGACGGAACCTGCCCCGCCGGACAGGTCAAGGAAGTGCGCGGCGCCAAAATGACCGACAAGGGCGTCGCACGGACGAGCATCTGCGTGTCGCGATTTGGTCCGAAATCAAAGCGCTGAGCGCTACTTCGCCGGGTCGAACATGCATTGCAGGGTCGGCTTGGCGATCTTGGTGAAGGTCGGGCCGATTTCGGTCTGCTTTGCGGCCGGGACCCAGTCGGTCTCGATCGTCGGCACCCCGGTCTCGCTGATGCCGCGCAGCAGGGCCTCGCGAAGATCGCGATCCTCGACGACGGCGGCAGCATGATCATGCAGGCAGCCGCAGACCTCTTCCGGATGCTCCCACCGTCCGAGCATGCGCGGCGCGCATTGCCTCACGAACTCGGTACGGGGATCGGGTAATCTGGATGGAGAGCGCACTTGCGCCTGAACGGCACTGATCGTCAGAAGGGATATGAACGCCGCGGCGCAGGAACGAGCAAGCATGATGGCCTTTATTGGCTGATTTTTCTTGTTGGCGATCAGAAGCGCGCGGCAACCACGATCGGCTGCGGTGCCGGGATCATGATCGGCGAGCCGCTGTACTGGAAAGTACCGATACCCGGGACATTGCCGTCCGGCGAGCCTGCGAACGAGGAGCCGGCGAGCACGAAACCGAAAGCAAGGATGAGGCTGAGCGTGCGCATGAAGTTCTCTCCGAATTCGGTGGCCGGCGTGCGCCGTCGTCGTTGTGAGGTTGATAACCATGGGCGGTTTCGCGCGTGATGCGCCAAAGCCGGAAAATGGTTTCGTCTCCGTGAGAATTGTTTCGTCCCGCTCGAGGCGACGACATATTCCATGGAAAATCTCAATCTTTTCAGATGGGTCGTGCGGTCACCCAATGTAGCCTGGCAGGTTCCGGCGAGCTCGGATGCGCCGCGGAACGCCGGCGCCGTCATGATCCCGCCTCACACCCTTCACATGCGTTTTACGTTTTTCTGCTGAAGAGAAGCCGAACGAAGGCTGGGTCCTGTCGAACCGGGGGCGCTTCGACTGCGACCCAAGCTATCGAGACCGAGGACGCCCGAGCATCGCCGAGCGCGTTCATGTGAGGAACAGCCATCATGACCGCGCAGAATCGCGCAACGACGCGCGATGCGGACCAACGAACGGACCGCCGGGAGCAACGACCTGTTCACAGCAGTGCCCATTCGCCTGGCGAAATGGCGCTACAATCGAGCCGGGGCTTTGAGGCCACGCCGCAGTCATTCGTGCGGCTGACCGGCTCGCATCTTGCAAAACCGCGTGCCATCCGCGCTGACATCATCGAGTGAACGCAAACCCCTCACTGAGTGCACGCGAGAGCGTCACTGAGTGAACGCAAGAGCGTCACTGAGTGAAGAACTCTCCGCACTTCTGGACGTTGGCGTCCGCCGGTCCCCACGGCATGACCGGCACGGTCGAGGTCGAGTTCTTCGGCGAACCCTCGATCAGCCTGTCCGAATAGACCATGTAGACCAGCACGTTGCGCTTCGCGTCACAGCCGCGCACGATCTGCATCTTCTTGAAGAACAGCGAGCGGCGCTGGCGGAACATGTCGTCGCCCTGCTCCATCTTGTTCTTGAACTTGATCGGGCCGACCTGACGGCAGGCGAGCGAAATGTCCGAGACTTCCTCGGCAAGGCCCAGCCAGCCCTTGAAGCCGCCCTTCTCCGGCACCGTAAAATGACAGGCCACGCCCTCGACTTCAGGATCGTCGAGGCCGTAGGTCGCAAGCTTGTCGTTCGGGCTCATCCATTTGAACACGGTCGAGCGGCGAAAGATCAGATCCGGCTCGTCGGCGGCGAAGGCGGACGCTGCCGGCACGGTCAACGCCATGAGGAATAAAGCGAGGCCTTTCAAGCGGATGCTGGAAAGACTGGGGAAACGAGATGACATGAACCTCTCCGGTAACAACTTCCAGCAATGTAGGGATGAGGCGACCGATCAGGAAGACGACCGGCAAGCCGACACGGCCGCCGTTTACCGCTCCGTGAGGCTTTTTTGCTACGCTTTGGACAAATGTAGCTGATGGCAGAACCGCCATGCTGGTGAACGCGTATCCCCTCTGAGAGACTAACATCTGATTTGGATTATGGATTCGAGGATGAACAGCGTGAACGGGGCCGGTTTTTCTGCCAAGCCGACGCGGCTTTGGCAGGTCGCCATTTTGGCGGCGGCGGGTGCGATCGGCACGGCAAGCCAGGCGGACGCAGCGTTTTATTACTGGACGGACTATTCCGACGGGTCCTACGGGCGCCAGGAGCGCCATCTCGACGTCCCGCGCCAGAAACCGCAGAAGCGCGGTGCGGTCGGCAAAAAAGACCTTGTTGCCGAAAAAGAAGCCGGCACCAAACCGCAAGGTCCTCTCGTCATCGTCGTCTCGATCGACCGGCAGAAGGTCACGGTCTACGACAGCAAAGGCGTGTTCGCGGAATCCCCGGTTTCGACGGGCATGAAGGGCCATTCGACGCCGATGGGTGTGTTCAGCGTCATCCAGAAGCACAAATTCCACCACTCCAACATCTATAGCGGCGCGCCGATGCCGTACATGCAGCGGATCACCTGGTCGGGCGTTGCCATGCATGCCGGCGTGCTGCCGGGCTATCCAGCCTCGCACGGCTGCATCCGCATGCCGATGGCGTTCGCGGTGAAGATGTGGAACTGGACCAGGATGGGCGCGCGCGTGATCGTTTCGCCCGGTCAGATGTCGCCGCAGAAGTTCTCACATCCGCTGCTTGCCTCGCTGCGCGTGCCACCGCAACCCGCGGCCAGCCTCGAGCCGCAGACCAATGCCGGCGACAAGGCCGACAAGGGCACGGCCAATACCGCGGCCACCGAAGCAAAGCCGGTTGAAACGAAAACCGCCAGCGCCGACGGCGTGCCCGAGCTGCGCTCGTCGGTCGGCCACACCGTGATGTCGGACGTGACCACCGGATATGCCCCAGCCCGCGAGGAGGCCCCGGCATCGGCCGACAACACCGAGACAACGGCAAAGCCCGAGACCAAGCCCGCTGAGGCGGCGGACGCGGCCAAGCCAGAGGCCGGAGACGCCGCGCAGCCCGCGAACACTGAAGCGAAGCCTGTCGACGCCGCGGAGACGCCGAAGTCCGAACTCGCGAAGACATCCGATGCACCGGCCGCGGCGCCAGCGCAGGCGGCCACGACCGACGTCAAGAAGGACGAAACCCGCGTTGCCGATCCGGCGCCCGTGGCAAAACCTGAAGCGCCCAAGCGAGCGGGCCAGATCGCGGTCTTCATCAGCCGCAAGGATTCCAAGCTCTACGTGCGGCAGAACTTTGCGCCGCTGTTCGACGTGCCTGTCACAATCGCCGCGAGTGATCGGCCGCTCGGCACGCATGTCTTTACCGCCGAAATCGACAAGGCCGATTCCAATGCGCTGCATTGGTCGGTGGTGTCCTTGCCAGTGTCGGTCCGTTCTGCCGCGCGCGAAGATGACGGCCGCGTGACAGGCCGCCAACGTGGCGCGGCGGTGATTCCCGTCGCCGTAAAGCCTGTGGTCCCGCCGGACAGTCCAGCCGAGGCCCTGGACCGCGTCTCGATCCCGGCCGACACGATCGCGAGGATCAACGAAATGCTGACATCGGGCGGCTCGATCATCGTCTCCGACCAGGGCATCAACCAGGGCGAGACTGGCGAAGGCACCGATTTCATCGTCCGCCTGTACTAACGCGCCTCATCGCGGCAGATAACGCCGTGTTGACGACGCCGCTCGCACCGACGGGGTAACATGCGCCCCGGATCATTTCGGGGGACGCCGTTATGATGAACCGCAGGACCATACTCATCGCCGCCTTTGCAGGCACGCTGGCGCCGGCGACGCGTGCACTGGCGGATGGCGGCATGAGCCGAATTTCCGCCTACGCCTTCTCTTTCCCGGCATTGTCAGGCGACGACATCCGCCTTGCGGCCTTCACTGGCAGGCCGCTGCTGGTGGTGAACACCGCTTCGCTCTGCGGTTACACGCCGCAATATGCCGGCCTGCAAGACATCTGGGGCGAGTTTCGCGAACGCGGCCTCACCGTCATTGGCGTGCCCTCCAACGATTTCGGCGGACAGGAGCCCGGCGGCACCAGTGAGATCTCGGAAACCGCCCACCACCAATACGGCGTTACCTTCCCCATCGCGGCCAAGGCCATCGTGGTCGGTGCAAAGGCGCATCCATTCTACAAATGGGCGGCAGAGGCGCGCCCGCGAGAAGTTCCGCGCTGGAACTTCCACAAATATCTGATCGGCCGGGACGGCTATATCGCCGATGTCTTTGCATCCGCGGTCGAACCGACAGACACGCGGATCAAGACGGCGATCGCCAAGGCGCTGGCCGACACTTGACGCCACGCGTCCCCAACCCGGTTGGGCACAATTGGGCTGGCGCGCCAAACAGCCGTTGCAATGGCGAGGGCCCACCATCTAGGCTAGGATTGTTATGGGCAGGATGGTTTTGCCGAAGGCGAAAAGCCGCGGCGGAACAACGGGATCAATCTCGAGGACAACACCATGCGTGTGGCGGCAGGACTGATATTGGCAAGCGCGATGTCTCTGGCGATGACGGGCGCGGCATGGTCGCAGACCCCGGCTGCAAAGCCCGCCGCCGCGACGCAGGCCGCACCGGCGGCAACACCGGCTGCGGCTGCGCCCGCTGCAGCTCCCGCACCCGCTCCTGCAGCAGCCGCCGCGCCGGCGGGCTTCGTCAATCCTCCGCCGCCTAAGCAGGCGCCGCAGCCCGCCCGCGCAGCCTGCAACACGCCGGGCGCGCTTGGGGTCGCCCGCACCGTCGAGATCGACACCACGGGCGGTCCTGGCTTCGGCTTCGAGCATTTCAAGGAGCTCGATTTCCTGCGCGACCACGAGGTAGTGCTGACCTTCGACGACGGCCCCTGGCCCAAGAACACGCCCGCGGTGCTGAAGGCGCTCGCCGACGAGTGCACCACCGGCATCTTCTTCTCGATCGGCAAGCACGCGACCTACGAGCCGGAGATCCTGAAGCAGGTCTACGCGGCCGGCCATACCGTGGGCACCCACACCTGGTCGCACGCCAACCTCAACAACAAGAAGCTCACGGAAGCGCAGCGCAAGGAAGAGATCGAGAAGGGTCTTTCCGCGGTGAAATGGGCGCTCGGCGGCATTTCGCCCTCGCCTTTCTTCCGCTTCCCGGCGCTCCAGCATCCGCCGGAGATGGTCACCTATCTCGGCAACCGCAACACAGCGATCTTCTCCTGCGACATCGACTCCTTCGACTTCAAGGCCTCGAAGCCCGAGAAGGTGATCGAGACCGTCATGAAGAAGCTCGACAGCAAGGGCAAGGGCATCATCCTGATGCACGACTTCCAGAAGCACACTGCGGAAGCCCTGCCCGAATTGCTCAAGCGCCTGAAGGCTGGCGGTTACAAGGTGGTGGCGATGCGCGCCAAGTTCCCGGCCTCGACGCTGCCGGAATACGACCAGGAACTGCTCAAGGACGTCAAGCTGCCGACGGTGAGCACCCGGCCGGTCAACAGCGTCGTGACAACGGTTTCCGAATAGCCGCGCCCTTGTCCTTTCGGATCGAAGGCTACGTCATCGTCTCCGCGGACGGCATGCTCGCGGACGCCGACCATGTCATGCCCGACAGCCTGAAGTTCGAGGGCGACAAGCTGTTCTTCGAGCAGGCGCTCGATCGCGCCGCGCTGATCGTGCACGGCCGTCACTCGCATGAGCAGCAGCCGAATTCACCCAAGCGCAAGCGCCTGATCCTGACCCGCAAGATCCAGACTCTGACCGTCGATCCCGAGATGCCGAACGCGAACTTGTGGAATCCGGCTCACGCCAGCTTTGAGGACGCCTGTGCGTTCGCCGATGTCGCTTCCGGCACCGTCGCAATCATCGGCGGCCCCGTCGTGTTCGACATGTTCATGGATCGCTACGATACGTTCTGGCTGTCGGAAGCCCCGCACCTTCGGCTGCCCGGCGGCGAGGGCTGTTTTGTCGAAGTACCGGGGCGCACGCCTCAGGAGGTGCTGGCCTCACACGGGATGAAGCCGGGCGCGCCGTATCTGCTCGACGCCGCGCATGACGTGACGGTGACGCCATGGCGCAGGGCGTAGTGGCTTAACCTTTATACGTCCCCGTAGGCCGCTTCGGCCGGACGCGTAGCGCGCCCGTAGCCCATGATCATGAACAGGGCGCCGATGATCGACAGGTTCTTGAGCGCGTCGACCAGCATCTTGCCGTTGTCAGGCGGCACCTGGTTCCAGAAGTCGTAGAACAGGAAGGTCGCGACCGCGACATAGATAATCATCAGCATCGCGAAGAAGCGCGCGCCGAAATTCAGCGCGATCATCACGCCTGCGATGATCTCGAGCACGCCGACTGCGATCGCCAGCAGTTGCGGCGTGGTCATGGCCGTCGCCGTCTCGATCTGCTTGGCGTAAGGCGCGATCATGTCGGGCATCACGACCTTGGCGGCGATGAAATCAACGGTCGCCTGCATGGCAAACAGTCTTGCCGCACCCGTGTAGATGAACAGCACGGCGAACAGGATCCGCCCGAAAGTCACGAACGCTGGCATGATCGGCCTCTTTGCTCAGGCTTTTGAATTCTCGCGAAAGCACTTCGCGATTATGAAGATACATTCGCCGGTTTACAAACGGGGAAATGGCTAACTGCGAGCAATTCAAAGTTGGTGGCCCGGCACTGCACCTTCTTACCTTGTGGGAGAAGGTGCAGTGCCGGATGAGGGGTCTCGCTCTGCAAATTCAACCGTGAGAAATGTGCGCGCGGAAGCAACCCCTCACCCGTCTCGCCGCTCCGCGGCGAGCCACCCTCTCTCACAAGGGGAGAGGGGAAGGCCACGCACGGCCTACGTAAACAACGTCGGCTGCTGCCGCGACGCGCGCTCCTGCGCTTCCACCACAGCCACTGCGGTCATGTTGAGGATGCCGCGCGCCGTTACCGACGGGGTGAGGATGTGAGCCGGGCGCGCCGGGCCGATCAGGATCGGCCCGACGGGGAGCGCGTCCGCCAGCGACTTGATCATCTGATAGGCGACGTTGGCGGTGTCGAGGCTTGGCATGATCATGATGTTGGCTTCGCCCTCGAGCTTGGAGTGCGGCAGCACCATTTTGCGCGCGGCGGCCGAGAGCGCGGTGTCGCCTTGCATCTCGCCGTCGGCCTCGAGTTCCGGATGCTTCTCCTTCAGGAGCTGGGTCGCCCGGCGCATCTTGCGCGAGGATTCCGTGTCGTAGCTGCCGAAATCCGAATGCGAGACGAAGGCGATCTTCGGCTTGATGTTGAAGCGTTGGACGTGGACCGCCGCGAGCGAGGCGATCTCGGCGAGCTCTTCGGCGCTCGGATTGGGCCGCACCTGGGTGTCGGCGATGAAGAAGGCGCCCTTGCTCGTGATCAGCAGCGCCAGCGCCGCATAGTCGCTGATTCCCGGGGTGAACCCGACGATCTCGCGAACATGGCGCAGATGGCTCATGTAGCGGCCCTCGACGCCGCAGAGCATGGCGTCCGCCTCTCCGCGCACCACCGCGAGCGCCGCGATGACGGTGTTGTTGGTGCGCACCACCGTGCGCGCCGCATCCGGCGTCACGCCGCGGCGGCCGGCGACCTCGCCATAGGACTGCACGTAGGAGCGGTAGCGCGGATCGTCCTCGGGATTGACCAGGTCGAAGTCCCTGCCGGCCTTGATAGACAGGCCGAAGCGCTCGATGCGGGCCTCGACCACCGACGGACGTCCGACCAGGATCGGCATCGCCAGCTTCTCTTCCAGCACCACCTGGGTGGCGCGCAGCACGCGCTCATCCTCGCCTTCGGCGTAGATCACGCGCACCGGTTGGGTCTTGGCCTTGGCGAACATCGGCTTCATGACGAGGCCGGAGCGGAAGGCGAAGCGCTCGAGCAACGCGGTGTACTCGTCGAAATTGGTGATGGGCCGGGTCGCAACGCCCGATTCCATCGCGGCCTTCGCCACCGCCGGCGCGATGCGCAGGATCAATCTCGGATCAAAGGGACTCGGGATCAGCGAGCCCGGGCCAAACCCCTGCGTCTCGCCGGTATCGAAGCCTTGCGCGACCGCATCGGACGGCGCCTCGCGCGCGAGCTGCGCGATGGCCTCGACGGCGGCGTGCTTCATCTCCTCGTTGATCGCGGTGGCGCCGACATCGAGCGCGCCACGGAAGATGAAGGGAAAGCACAGGACGTTGTTGACCTGGTTCGGATAGTCGGAGCGGCCAGTGCAGATCATGGCGTCGGGACGGGCTTTGCGCGCCTCCTCCGGCATGATCTCCGGCGTCGGATTCGCGAGCGCCATGATGAGCGGCTTGTCGCCCATCGCCTTGGCCATCTCGGGCTTGAGCACGCCCGGTGCGGAGAGGCCGATAAAGATGTCGGCGCCGCCGATGACGTCGGCGAGCGTGCGCTTGTCGGTCTTCTGCGCATAGACCGCCTTCCAGCGGTCCATCGTGGTGTTGCGGCCTTCGTGAACAAGGCCGTCGATGTCGCAGACCCAGATGTTCTTGCGCTGCGCCCCCATCGACACCAGCAGGTTCAGTGTCGCAAGCGCTGCGGCCCCTGCCCCCGATGCCACGATCTTGACGTCCGACAGGTTCTTGCCGTTCAGGCGCAGACCGTTGGTGATCGCGGCGGCGACGATGATCGCGGTGCCGTGCTGGTCGTCGTGAAAGACCGGGATCTTCATGCGCTCCTTGAGCTGCGCCTCGATCTCGAAGCATTCCGGTCCGCGGATGTCCTCGAGATTGATGCCGCCGAAGGTCGGCTCGAGCGCGGCCACGGTCTCGACCACGCGTTCGATGGTGTCGGCCGCGATCTCGATGTCGAACACGTCAATGCCGGCGAATTTCTTGAACAGGACCGCCTTGCCCTCCATCACCGGCTTCGAGGCCAGCGGGCCGATATTGCCGAGGCCGAGCACGGCGGTGCCGTTCGAAACCACGGCAACCAGATTGGAGCGTATCGTCAGCGTCGCCGCTTCCGCGGGGTTCTTGGCGATCTCCATGCAGGCGGCGGCGACGCCGGGGGAATAGGCCAGCGCGAGGTCGCGCTGGTTGGCGAGCGGCTTGCTCGCCTGGATCTCGAGCTTTCCGGGGCGCGGCAGCCGATGATAGGCCAGCGCCGCCTGGTGGAGATCATCAGAATAGGACGACATGCGGTGTCTTGCCTCGCGTTACCGGCCTCAAACTACGTTGTCCTGACCGGCCCGCCTTCGGGTGGTATTTCCGGGTCATGGAAACGGGATGAAGCACGTCGGGCGGCCCGGTGGCAACATCCGATTGCGGCCCCATCAACAGGGCGCGCGGTCAAATATCTGATAGCGCTCGCTTTCCCTGGACCGCGCGTTGCTTTGCGAATATGGCAGGTTGCGTGCTGCAACGCGAGCAACTGGAGCTGGGAATGAAGCGAATCCTGATCGACTTCATCGTCGTGGCCGTGGTGGCCGCGGGCGGATGGTTGGGCTTCAGCTTCTACGCAAAACATCGCGTCACCGCCGAGGTGGAGACCGCGTTCGAGCAAATCCGCAAGCAAGGCGGCAAGGCTAGCTACGGCAAGATCGCCTTCGATCTGCCCACGCGCACCATCACGATCGAGGACATCGCGGTTACGCCGGGCAAGGCACCGCAGGCGCAGATCAGGATCGCCGCCATCAAGGGCACGGGCGTTCGCCAGATCGACGAAACAAGGATCTCGGCCGACGCCGTCGACATCACCGGGCTCGAGGTTACGCTGGACCAGATCGACGCTGCCAAGCTGAAGGTCGCGTACAAGATCCCGCACCTGGTCATGCGCGACTATGCCGGTCCTGTTCAGGCGGGTCAGGTGCCGGCGGACAGCTCGCTGGTCGATATGTACCGCTACGTGCTCGGCCAATATGCGAGTGTCGCTGCATCGTCGCTCACGGCTCCGACCCTCACGATCAGCTTCGATTCCCGCGCCGCCGGCAGCGGCGAGGTCACCTATTCCGGACTGGCGATCCAGAACCTAAAGCACGGCAAGATCGACGGGATGAAGTCGGACCGCGCCGTGATCTCGGTCGACGTGAAGCAACCCGGCAAGACGGACAAGCTGACGGGTGAATCGTCGAACATCATCGTCAACGATTTCGACGCGACCGCGATCATCGCCGCGCTCGATCCGCAGACGGCCAGCGACGACAGCTATCGCCGGGTCTATCGGCAGGTCTCGACGGGCCCCTATGCGCTCAAATCGGCACAGGGGATGCGAGTGGATGTCGATGGGTTCACCATGGAAGACATCGCCGTCCAGCCGTCGAAATTCCGGCTGGCCGAGATATTTGCCGCGCTGCCACGGGATCAATCGGCCCCGGCGACTCCGGCGCAGGCACGCGAGCTGCTGGAGAAGCTCGCCGGAGTTTATGAGGGTCTTCGCATCGGTAAGGCCGAAATCGGTAAGATGTCGGTCGGCACGCCGCAAGGAACGGCCACGGTTGGTGCCATCCGATTTCGCGACGGCGAGTTCGCGGTCGAAGGCGTCGACGCGCCGTCTCCGCAGGGACAGTTCAAGATGGAGCGCTTTGCGCTGAAGTCCTTCAGCACGGCGAGTTTGATGCGCTGGGCAGCAAGCCTCACCACTGCCGGGCGGGCGCCCTCGCCGGATCAGATGCTCGGGCTGTTCGGCGTGCTCGCAGGCGCGGATCAAGGGCGTGACGGCGCCGTTCAAGACCACCAATAAGCTGGTCATGATCGACACACTGAGCCTGGACTGGGGGCAGCTGGTCGGCTCGATCCCGAGCAAGGCGCATGTGGTTGCCAAATTTGTCACGCCAGCCGATCCATCCGATCCAAAACAGCTTCCATTGATTGCCAGCGGGATCGACAAGCTCGCTATCGACCTCGATCTCGGCGCTGCCTGGACCGAACAGTCCAACAGCTTCGCTCTGACGCCCGCGACCCTCGACATCGGAGGCAACGCAAGAGCGCAACTGCGTATGGCGCTCGGCAACGTACCACGCGAGGTGTTTTCGGCCGATCCGGCCCAGCTCATGGGCTAGGCGGCCCGGATCGAGGCGGGCACGCTCGAATTCTCATTGCGCGACAGCGGCGTCATCGATCTCGTCGCGGCGCAGTTCGCGCGCATGCAGAATGTCAGCCGCGATACCGCACGCCAGGCGCTCGTCGAGAGCATCAAGGCTAAACGCGAGCAAGTTGCTTCCGCCAATCCGGATGCGAACGCGGCCGTGGACGCGATCGCCCGCTTCGTCGAGACGCCGGGCCAGACGCTTTCCATCATGCTGTCCCCGCGCGCCAAGGCACCGCTGATGCAATTGATGCAGCTCTTGCAAACCGACCCACAGAGCGCGCTTGCGCAGTTCAGGATCGAGGCGTCGACGGGGCTGTAGGGAACGACGCTGCGCGCGGGGATGGCAGTTGGACCGGCGAAAATCCCTCCCCGTCATTGCGAGCGAAGCGAAGCAATCCAGAGTCCCTCCGCGGAAAGATTCTGGATTGCTTCGCTTCGCTCGCAATGACGCTGTGGAGACAGCCTCACTTCTGCGGCAGGCTCACCTTCACGTGCAGCTCGCGGAGCTGCTTGGGGCTGGGCTCCGACGGTGCGCCCATCAGGAGGTCCATGGCCTGCTGGTTCATCGGGAACAGCGAGACCTCGCGCAGATTGTTGGTGCCGCACAAGAGCATGACGATGCGGTCGACACCGGCGGCCATGCCGCCATGCGGCGGGGCGCCGTACTGGAAGGCGCGGTACATGCCGCCGAAGCGATCGACGACTTCCTGCTCGCCATAGCCGGCGATCTCGAACGCCTTCACCATCGCTTCCGGCACGTGGTTGCGGATGCCACCCGAGGCGATCTCGTAGCCGTTGCAGGTGATGTCGTACTGGAACGCCTTGATGGTCAGCGGGTCCTGGCCCTTCAAGGCATCGAGACCGCCCTGCGGCATCGAGAACGGGTTGTGCGAGAAGTCGACCTTCTTGTCCTCGTCGTTGTACTCGTACATCGGGAAGTCGACGATCCAGGCCAGCTCGAACCGCTCCTTGTCGGTGAGGTTCAACTCCTCGCCGACCTTGTTGCGGGCCAACCCTGAAAATTTCCAGAACTTGTCGGGATCGCCGGCGACGAAGAAGGCGGCGTCGCCTTCCTTCACGCCGATCTGCGCGCGGATCGCGGCGGTGCGCTCAGCACCGATGTTGTTGGCAAGCGGACCGGCACCTTCGCCGCCCTCGCGCCACATGATGTAGCCGAGGCCGGGCTGACCTTCGCCCTGCGCCCAGGAGTTCATGCGGTCGCAGAAGGCGCGCGAGCCGCCACCTGGCGCCGGGATCGCCCAGACCTGGTTCTTGGGGTCCTCCAACATGCGCGCGAACACCTTGAAGCCGGAGCCGCGGAAGTGTTCGGAGACGTCCTGCATCTCGATCGGGTTGCGCAGGTCCGGCTTGTCGCTGCCGTATTTGCGCAAGGCTTCCGCGAACGGAATCCGGCGCCAGCCCTTGGTCACCGGCTTGCCCTTGGCAAACTCCTCGAACACACCCGTGATGACAGGCTCCATCGCGGCGAAGACATCGTCCTGCGTGACAAAGCTCATCTCGACGTCGAGCTGGTAGAACTCGCCCGGCAGACGATCCGCGCGTGGATCCTCGTCGCGGAAGCAGGGCGCGATCTGGAAGTAGCGATCGAAGCCCGACATCATCAAGAGCTGCTTGTACTGCTGCGGCGCCTGCGGCAGGGCATAGAACTTGCCGGGATGAATGCGCGACGGCACCAGGAAGTCGCGCGCGCCCTCCGGCGAGGACGCGGTCAGGATCGGCGTGTTGAACTCGAAGAAGCCCTGCCCCTCCATGCGCCGGCGCATCGACTTGATGATTTCGACGCGCGTCATGATGTTCTGGTGCAGCTTCTCGCGACGCAGATCGAGGAAGCGGTACTTCAGGCGGATGTCTTCAGGATATTCCTGGTCGCCGAACACCGGCAGCGGCAGGTCGCCGGCCGGGCCCAGCACCTCGATCTCGCTGACATAGATCTCGATCTTGCCAGTCGGCAGATCGTCATTGTCGGTGCCTTCGGGGCGGCGACGGGCCTTACCGTCCATCCGCACCACGAATTCCGAACGCAGCTTTTCGGCCTGCGAGAACGCCGGCGAGTCCGGATCGACCACGCACTGGGTCAGGCCGTAATGGTCGCGCAGGTCGATGAACAGCACGCCGCCATGGTCGCGAACGCGATGGACCCAGCCTGAAAGGCGGACCGTCTCGCCGATGTTGCTCTCGCGGAGCGCGCCGCATGTATGTGACCGGTAGCGATGCATGGTCGTCCCAAATTCAATGTTGGAGGATCGAATCGAACCGCCGAAACGGCAGGTTCAAAGTTGGGGCAGGGTTTACCTCGGCACGACGGGGGCGGCAACCAAGGGAACGGCCCGTTTTCGGCTGGAAGTGGCCATTTTTGCCCAATCTCGGCTCAAGCCTTTGCCATCAGGCGTTCCACGCCTATCTTGAGGCCATGACAGTCCATTTCCCGTTCCAGAACTCCTATTCGGCGCTGCCGGACAGCTTTTTCGCCCGGGTCGCACCGACGCCGGTGGCAGCGCCCCGGCTGATCAAGCTGAACCGGCCGCTGGCGGTCCAGCTCGGGCTGGATCCTGATGTGCTGGAAACCCCTGAGGGCGCCGAAATCCTGGCCGGCAAGACGGTTCCCGCCGGCGCCGATCCGATCGCCATGGCCTATGCCGGCCACCAGTTCGGGCAATTCGTTCCGCAGCTGGGCGACGGACGGGCGGTCCTGCTCGGCGAGGTCATCGACAAGGACGGCATCCGCCGCGACATCCAGCTCAAGGGCTCCGGTCCCACCCCATTCTCCCGCCGCGGCGACGGCCGTGCCGCGCTCGGGCCGGTGCTGCGCGAATACATCGTCAGCGAGGCGATGTTCGCATTGGGCATCCCCACCACGCGCTCACTCGCTGCCGTCGTCACCGGCGAGCACGTCATCCGCGAGACCGCGCTGCCCGGCGCGGTGCTCACCCGCGTCGCCTCGAGCCATATCCGCGTCGGCACCTTTCAGTTCTTCGCCGTCCGCCGCGACACCGATGCCATTCGCCGGCTCGCCGACCACGTCATCGCCAGGCACTATCCGGAGGTGCTCGGCGCCGAGCGGCCCTATCACGCGCTGCTCGGTGGCGTCGTCGCACGCCAGGCCGATCTGGTCGCACGCTGGCTGCTGGTCGGCTTCATCCACGGCGTGATGAACACCGACAACTCATCGATATCAGGCGAGACCATCGATTACGGTCCGTGCGCCTTCATGGACGCCTACAATCCGTCGCAAGTGTTTTCCTCGATCGACGAGATGGGCCGCTACGCCTATGCCAACCAGCCGCGCATCGCGCTGTGGAATCTGACCCGGCTTGCCGAATGCCTGCTGCCGCTGTTTTCCGACGATCAGGAAAAGGCGGTCGCCGAGGCCCAGGACATTCTTGGCGCCTTCTCCGACACGTTCAGCGACGCCTATCAGGCGGGCCTGCGCAAGAAAATCGGCCTGTTCACGGAGCGCGACGGCGACGACGCGCTGATCCAGGACCTGCTGGACGCCATGGCCAAGAACCAGGCCGACTTCACCCTCACCTTCCGCAAACTCGGCGACGCCGCTGGCGATCCGGCTGCTGACGATGCACGCGCGCAATTCATGGACCCCGCGGCGTTCGACGAGTGGGCCAGGCGCTGGCACGAGCGCACGGCGCTGGAGCCGCAAACCGCAGCCGAACGGCAAGCCGCCATGCACGCCGTCAACCCGATGTTCATCCCGCGCAACCACCGCGTCGAGGCCGTGATCCAGGCCGCGGTCAACGATGACGACTACACGCCGTTCGAGGAATTCGTGAAGGTGCTGGCTAAACCGTTCGAGGGCCAGCCGGGCTATGCAGCCTACGCCGATCCGCCGCTGCCGGAGCAGCGGGTGCTGCAGACGTTCTGCGGGACGTGAGGCAAGCTCGGTGCGCACGGTGGACGAGCCGAAGGCATAATCCAGATGCCGGGGTGCCGAAACCGTTTGTTCAAGACGATCATTCGCTCAGATCGTTACCACGATCTTGCCGAACTGCTCGTTTGACTCCAGAAAGCGATGCGCTTCGACGATCTCCTCAAACTGAAACGTTTTGGCGATGATCGGTTGCAATGCACCGTCCCGCAGCCCGTCGAGGATGAAGGTCTTCGCGTTAGCAAGCCGCGCGGGGTCGCGGATGATCTCGTGCACGAGATAGCCGCGCAGCGTCAGGCTCTTGGTCAGGACGTTGACCAGCGGAAACGGCGTTGGCTCTGGGCTCAGGCCGCCATATTCGATGAGAACGCCACCCGGCGACATCGCGGCGGTGAGCGGCCCAAATATGGGACCGCCGACCGCGTCGAACACCACGCGAACGCCGTTTGAGCCGACAATGTCCTGCAGCCGTGACCGGATGTCCTCTTCCACGGAGGCGATAACGTCGGCGGCGCCAGCATCGCGCAGGGCCTGCCGCTTGATCGAGGTTCGCGTCACTGCAATCGGGATCGCACCGATCCGGTTCGCGATCTGAATCGCTGCAAGCCCGACGCTACTCGACGCCGCGGTGATGACTACGGACTCCCCTCGCTCCAGCCCAGCAATATCGACCAGAGCGCCGAACGCCGTCAGATATTGCATCCATACCGCGGCCGCGGCGTCGAAGCCGAGCTCGGGCGGGTGCTTAACGACGAACTCCGCCGGAAACGTGACGAGCTCGCCATAAGCCGGCCATCGCACCATCGACACGGGCGGCACGATGCTGACGACCTCGCCCGGCGAGAAGCCGCTCACGCCTTCGCCGATCGCCTCGACGATGCCGGCGGCCTCGAGACCGAGGCCGGACGGAAAGGTCGCGGTCTCGATATAGGTCCCCTTCCGCAAGAGCGCTTCCGCGCGATTGAGCCCGAGGGCCTTGACCCTGATCTGCACCTCGCGCCTCCCTGGCGGCGCGACGTCGACGGTCTCGATGCGCAGCACCTCGGGGCCACCATGTCTGCGGAAGCGAACGACGCGCGCCATGAACACACTCCAAAATAATTGAATTCAATGGACCTATGCCAACTGGGCGACGCCGGATAAAGCGTGCAGAGAGGTGAACAGTCGAAACCAGGAGTTTGCAATCATGGACCGCCTGACCAGCATGGCCGTCTTCGTCAAGGCGGTGGATGTGGGCTCGTTCGCCGCTGCCGCCGATGCGCTCGAAATGTCGGGGCCAATGGTCGGCAAGCACGTTCGTTTCCTCGAGGAGCGCCTGGGCGTCCGCCTCCTCAACCGCACCACACGGCGCCAGAGCCTGACCGAGACTGGCCAAGCCTACTACGAGCGCTGCCGCACTGTGCTCGCTGAAGCCGTGGCCGCCGACGCCGTCGCTTCCGATGAATTGTCCGAGCCGCGTGGCCGGCTCCGCGTGACCATGCCCGCCCTGCTGGGCCGGCACTGCATCGCCCCCTTGCTGATGAAGCTCGCGCGACGATATCCCCATCTGGAGCTCGATCTCTCGTTCGGCGACCCGATCGCTGACATCATCGAGGGCCGCTATGATCTTGCGATCCGGACCGGCGATCTACACGATCAATCCGGCCTGATGACGCGGCGCATCGCAAGCCAGCGCATGGTGGTGTGCGGCACGCGCTCGTACTTGCGCGCCAACGGCAAGCCGAAATCGCTCGACGATCTTGCCCAGCATCAGGCGATCATCTATCGCCGCTCCGGACGCGTCCGGCCGTGGCTGTTTCCCCGCGAGGGCCAGCCTCCGAGCGAAATCGTGCCGGCGGGAAGGCTCAGGCTCGACGATCTCGACGGGATCGCGGACGCCGCGTCACAGGGGATGGGACTGGCCTGGCTGCCATACTGGCTAGTCCGCGAACGCCTGCGCGCCGGTAGACTCGTCACTCTGTTGAGCGGTCAGCCGGGATTTCTCTACGACTGTCACGCGCTCTGGCCACGCTCGTCCCGGATGCCGCCGAAAGTTCGCGCCGCCGTGGACGCCTTGGCGGGCGCCCTGCCGAAGCTCATGACCTGACGCCGGATGCCGTGACGCCTGCATGGCATGCCGCGGCCGTTAACCCCCCGTCCACCATCCGGCCCGACCCGCCGCCGGTAACCACGAGAATTAACAGACCCTCAATTCGCCCCCGACAAGTTTAGCAATGTTGCTGGGGGATTTTGCCGTGGATCTGTTGGTTTTCGAGTTCCTGGGGCTGGCGCTGGTCGCCATGTGCGTGGTCGTGGTGGCACTGCCCTGCGCGCGCAAACCCTCCCGGCGGGTCCGCTACGAATAGGATTTCGTCGGAAAATGCGATTCCGGTCCAAATGCAAGGCTCGAATTCGCTTCGAGCCCCTTGACATCACAGCGCTTTCGGCAGAACGGCTGATGGACTTGTCATGGGCCGTTCATGGATTTGATTACCACCACCGCTGACCTTGCGGCTGCCTGCAGCCGGCTGGCCAAGCACCCCGTCATTACCGTCGATACCGAGTTCCTGCGCGAGACCACCTATTACCCGCTGCTGTGCGTGGTGCAGATGGCCAGCGCCGAGGAAGCAATCGTCATCGACACCCTGGCCGAGGGCATCGACCTCAAGCCGTTCTTCGAGCTGATGGGCAACGAGGGCGTGTTGAAGGTGTTCCACGCCGCCCGGCAGGACATCGAGATCATCTGGCATCAGGCCGGCATCATCCCGCACCCGGTGTTCGATACCCAGGTCGCGGCCATGGTGCTCGGCTACGGCGACAGCATCGCATACGACGCGCTGGTCGAGAAGGTCACCGGACACCGCCCGGACAAGACCCACCGCTTCACCGACTGGTCGCGCCGGCCGCTGACCAAGGAGCAGATGCACTACGCCGTGTCCGACGTCACGCATCTGCGCGACGTGTTCGCAGCGCTCGATGCCGACCTTAAAAAGCGCCGGCGCAGCGAATGGGTCTCGATCGAGATGGAAGTCCTGACCTCGCCCAAGACCTACGACTTCCATCCCGAGCGCGCCTGGGAACGGCTCAAGACGCGGGTGCGCAAGCCCAAGGACCTTGCGGTCCTAATGGAGGTCGCCGCCTGGCGCGAGCAGGAGGCGCAGAGCCGCGACGTGCCGCGAGGCCGCGTGCTGCGCGACGAGGCCGTCAGCGACATCGCGACCCATGCGCCGAACACGATCGAGAAGCTCGCAAACCTGCGCTCCGTGCCGAAGGGTTTTGAGAAATCCAAATGGGGCGCCGACATCGTCGCCGCTGTCGAGCGCGGGCTGGCGCGCGATCACGCCACGCTGCCGAAGCTGGAAAAGCCGCGCAACAATAACAATGGCGCCGCGATCGTCGAGCTTTTGAAGGTGTTGCTGCGCATGACCGCGGAGCGCCATGCGGTCGCCAGCAAGGTGATTGCGACCGTCGACGATCTCGAGGAGATCGCGGCCGACGACGAGGCCGACGTGCCGGCGCTACGCGGCTGGCGCCGCGAGCTGTTCGGCGAGGCCGCCCTGAAACTGAAGCGCGGCGAGCTGGCGCTGGCGGTCGAGAAAGGCCGCGTGATCGGGGTTCAGCGAGCGGAATAGCCCCGATGCCTCCCGATGTCGTCCTGGCCTAGTGCGCAATTGCGCACTAGGCCAGGACGACATCGGGGGTGTGATAGAGCGCTACGCTCACGCGTGAAGCGCCGTCCCCTACGCCGGCGTCAGCTTCGCCACTTCGGGCTTCATGTCGTCCAGCACACCTGAAATCGCCGCGACCAGCTCGTCGATCTGGGCCTTGGTGACGATCAGCGGCGGGCAGATGGCGATGGCATCGAGCATGTTGCGCGAGATCACGCCGCGCTCCTGCAGCATGCGGCTGGCCATGCCGCCGACGGCGCCCGGCGTTGCCGCTGCGGTCTTGCGCGCCTTGTCCAGCACCAGTTCGATCGCAGCGATCATGCCGACACCGCGGACCTCGCCCACCAGTGGATGGCTGGTGAGTTCACGCAGCTTGCCTTGCATGTAGCCACCGAGCTCGGCGGCGTGCGCAACCAGGCCCCGCTCCTCGATGATCTTCAAATTCTCGAGCGCAATCGCCGAGCCCACCGGATGGCCGCCCGCGGTGAAGCCGTGGCCGAGCACGCCGATCTTGTTGCTCTCGTCGGCGATCGGTTCGAACATGCGATCGTTCATCATGATGGCCGACAGCGGGAAATAGCTCGAGGTGATCTGCTTGGAGACCACGATGGCGTCGGGCTTGATGCCGTAGGTTTCGCAGCCGAACATCTTGCCGGTGCGGCCGAAGCCGCAGATGACCTCGTCGGCGACCAACAGGATGTCGTACTTGTTCAGCACCTTCTGAATCTTGTCCCAATAGGTCGCCGGCGGCACGATGACGCCGCCCGCGCCCATCACCGGCTCGCCGAAGAACGCAGCGATCGTGTCCGGGCCTTCCTTCTGGATCAGCGCATCGAGTTCCTCGGCCCGCCGCGTCGCGAACGCTTCCTCGCTCTCCCCGGGCGCGCCATCCTTGTAGAAATGCGGCGAGCCCGTGTGCAGGATGTTCGGGAGCGGCAAGTCGAAAGAGCGGTGGTTGTTCGGCAGCCCGGTGAGGCTGGCGGACGCGATGGTGACGCCGTGATAGGCGCGCATCCGGCTGATCACCTTCTTGCGCTGTGGCTGGCCGAGCGCATTGGAACGATAGGCAATCAACTTCAGAACAGTGTCGTTGGCCTCCGAGCCGGAATTGGTGAAGAACACCTTGCTCATCGTAACAGGCGCGAGCGCGACCAGCTTCTCGGCGAGATCGATCGAGGGCCCGTGCGATTTGGCGGAGAACGTGTGATAGAACGGCAGCGCCAGCATCTGCTTGTGCGCGGCGTCGACCAGCCGCTTCTCGTTGAAGCCGAGTCCGACGCTCCACAGGCCTGCCATCGCCTCGAAATAGCGCTTGCCCGACGCATCGAACACGTAAGGCCCCTCGCCGCGTTCGATCACCAGGGGACCGGCCTGCTGATGGGCGCGCGCGTTGGTGTAGGGATGGAGCTGGTAGGCCACATCCCGGGCCTCTTGCGAATTGGGCAGCATGGACATTTGCAGGAATCCTTGAAAGCGTCACGTCGCCGGCGCGGCCAGCGTCATCACTCGATGATCCAGCTCCTTGGCTATTGCCACCGCGCAAAACTTGCAACGTCAATTCGTCGGCAGGAAGCGCTCAGCTGCGTTGCACAAAGCCGCACATCGGGCAGCTGTCACGCCGCACCGTCGTCATTCCCATCGCTATCGGCGGCAGCGGCCTCCCGCACCTCCACCAGCGCCATCGAGAGCAGATACACCGTCGTTGGCAGACCAAGACGGCGTGCCGCCTCGGCGGCACGCGACAGGTCGCTTGCCAGCTCCTCGAGCAGATCTCCCCGTGACAATGTCCCACTCCATCCGTCGATCGCGGCCGCCTACACCGCAACGGCGCCGCTGGTTCTGATCAGTTCGGCGCTGGACTGGATTGTAGCAAAATTCCCGATCACATTCACTACCGCATGCTTGTAGGCGGCAGCATCGCCAGTCCCCGGCTGCCGGCAGGCCACCGCGTCGGCCACCACCTGGAAGCGATGACTGCGGTGAAACCCGTCAATAGCGGTGGCCAGGACGGTTTCGTCCAGGGAAAAGCCCGCGAGCACGCAACGGACATTGCGGATATTGGACATGTAGTCCACAAACCGCGCCGAACTGTAGGCCGACGGCAGCGGGTGCTCGAAGGTCATTTCTCCCGGCCGCGGCTTCGCCTCCGCGATCCAATCGGTCAGCTTGGATGCCGGATTGAACCAGGCCGCCTGCGCGATGCGCTTCAGATGCATCACCGGCCAGAGATTGTCGCGCCAGAACGTCAGCAGTTCCACGCAGCGCGCCGTCGCGGCATCGCCGTCGAGGATGACGTGGCGACGTCCGGGGGTCAGATATTCGACCTGGAGATCCGCGCAGACCAGGATCGGCGGATCGTCTGTGATGGAAACCAGCATGGTTTTGCGCGCAGCTGCACCAGTTTCAACGGCCAGCGAGCGCGACGTCCCGCAGCGGCGACGTCACAGCCCGTCCTGCCGAGGCGTCGAGCACGCCCGGCCGGTCCCAATCGCCCTCGGGGCGGATGATCACGTAAGGATCGCTGTCCAGCGTAATGGCATCCGGACCCGGTTCGATCTCCAGCAGCATTTCTGTGTAGGAGAAGTCGGAAAATGTGATCTTGCGATTGTGACCAAGCGGCTTGGCGCCGAAATGGGCCCAGAAATCGACCAGCCGGTCCTGCGCCTGGCCGTAGATCTTGCGAAAGCCCTTGCGCTTCACATAGTCGACGCTCGCTTGTACCAGCTTGAACGAGACGCGCGACCGCCGGTATTGGTGCCGCACCGCAAGCCGTTCCACCTTGGCGAAATCGCCGAAGAACCGCACCCGCAGACAGCCCGCAGGCTCGTTGCCGACATAGCCGATGAAATGCGCGGCAACCATGTCGTTGCCGTCGAACTCTTCATCGAACGGGCAATCCTGCTCGGCGAGATAGACGGCTGAGCGGATCGAGGTGACCAGCATGAGATCGGTGAGATCGCGCGCGAGGCGAATGGTGATGGCGCGGGAATCGGGCTTGGCGAGAGGAATCCTAGTACCGTGCATCTGCAAAACTCCTTGCTTGGATGATCGCGCTCGGCATGCGCATCGGCTGCCGATGCCAAGGCCGCTCGTAGCACCAGAGGTCGGGTTGGAAGCTTGGAACAGGCTCGAAGCCTGTCGCTTTCATGATGTCGCGGCCGGCCACGGTTGACGGCTGCGCATAGCAATCCGCGTTGCGAAACCTTAGCTGTCTAAGATGAGCCGCGGCCTTGCCGAGACCGGCGACGCCGCGCCCCGTCGCCGCGATCGCCCAGATGTAGATAGCGGAAACGTCTTCCTTCGCGGACGCGAGATAGCGCGTCTCCGGCGCGGTGAGGCAGATCTCGTCTAGCAGCAACGCATCATGCCCGCGATCGTTGAGAAACAGGAAGGCCATGCCGCCGACAAGGTTGCCCTTCCGGCTGAAAGTCAGGATGCTCTCGGGATCGAAGGCGAAATATTTTGCAAGCTCAGTCGCCCCGATCCGAACGCCCGGCACCAGCCGGTGCGCCAACTGCGAAAGCGCGGCGATTTCGGAAAATTTGGCGCGACGGACGTCGACATCCGGACTGAGCGGCAGCGCGTCGAAATCATGCCTTGCGGCAAACGAGCCCCTTTCCATACTCATGTCGCCCCTCTATCGTTCGCGGCTTTCGTGCCCCGTTATGGCGATGAGCTTAGCGGCTGGGGATCAGGCGTATGCAGCAGTTATTGCACCGGGGTGCTGCGGTGATGCAGCACCGTGAAGAAACCCTGGACATGTCCTGGGACGATTTGAAACTGTTTTTAGCTTGCGCAAAATATAAAAGCTTCCGCAACGCCGCCGAGGAGCTCGGGCTCACCTCCACCACCCTGATGCGCAGGATCGACCGGCTCGAAGAGAGCATCGACTGCAAGCTGTTCCTGCGCGACCAGAGCGGGCTCACGCTCAGCGACGAAGGCAGCGCGATGATCGCCGACGTCGCGCACATGGAGCGTCATGCCTTCAATGTGTTCCGGCGTGCTTCGCGATCGTCGAACGATATGTCAGGCACCGTGCGCGTCGCGGTGACGGAAGGCCCCGGAAATTTCTGGATTCTGCCGCGACTGATCGATTTCCAGAAAACCTATCGCAAGATCACCGTCGACCTGCGCTGCGCGATGGAACAGGCCGACGTCGCGCGGCTCGAATCCGATATCGCGATCCAGCTCGAGCCGCCGACCAATCCCGATCTGATCGTCGCCAAGCTCGGCCGCCTGCACATCTATCCCTTCGTCTCCAAGGAGTACGAAAACCTCTACGGCGTGCCCGCGACCCTGGCCGAGCTGAAGAACCACCGCATCATCAAGCAGAGCGCCCCGCAGGTCGACGACGGCGCCTACGCCCGCGTGCTCGGACTGAAGTCGCTCGAGGGCATCGTCGGGATCAAGACCAACTCCTCTGTCGGCGTGCTCTATGCGGTGGAGCGCGGCGCCGGCATCGGATTCCTGCCGACGGTTTCGATCGCGCTCGGCGCCCCGCTGGTTGCCGTCGATCTCGGCGTCAGCCACCACGCCGATCTCTGGCTCACCTATCATAAGGAGTTCCGCGCCTCCGAGCGCCACAAGATCGTGGTCGATTGGCTGAAGAAAATCTTCGATCCCAAGATCCATCCCTGTTTCCGCGACGAGTTCATCCACCCGAACGCGCTGGCGCCGATGATGACGGCCGCGCGCGCGGCCTTTGGATTGACGGGTTATGTCGCGGCAATGCCGACTTAAAGCTCGAGCATGATGCTTTCGTAAAACCGCTTCGCAGTTTTCCGGATCCTCCTCTGGCCGACGCGGGCAGGCTTCGCTTCACCACCGATATTCGAAGCCGACCGTGCCCTGGTGCGACGTCAGCTCGTTGCGGAACTTGCCGTCGTAGTTGACGTAGAGCCGCGCCGTGTTGGTCAGGCTGAGCGAGGCCGAGGCGCCTGCATCCGTACCGTAGCGGCTCTCGCCGATGCCGGGCACGACGATGCTCTGGGTCCCGAGGCTGACCTGCACCGATCCCAGGTTCTGATAGAAATTGTCGACGAACTTGCCGTAGGCGGACAGGTCCAGGATCTTCTGGTCGAAGATGAAGTAGCGCCCGATCTCGGCTCCGATCATGACGCGCGCGCGCGAGAGCGCCGTCGAGCCGACATTGAGTGGATCGAGGCCGCCAACCTCCTGGAACGCGACGCTGGTGGCGCGGACATATTCCAGTGCGCCCTTGGGCACGATGCGCATCTGGTCCTTGGTCCAGTAATAGCTGATCTCGGTCAGCGCGCCGTCGATTGCGGCGCGATAACCCGCGGTCGCAAGTCCCAGGCCAGTATCCCGGCTGGAGCGGACCTTGCCGAAGCCGTGCACCACCGCGAAGGCCCAGGTCCAGGGGCCCTTGTCGACCGAGCCGCTGAAGCCGAGTTGCGTCAGATCCAGCGTGGCGGACTGAAGTGCGAGCGGCACGTCGATATCGGTGTGGCTCTGGTCGACGGAGAAGCCGAGATTGACACCCGGCGCGAGCCGCGCGCCAAAGCCTGCGACACCGCCAAACGTCTTGCGCTTGTCGCCGACAAAGTCTCCTTGCGCATCCGTCCGGACCGAGATGCCATAACCCTCGAACCAGGTGCGGTAGCGCGGGTCTTCCGTGCTCGCCGACGCGCCGCCGCCGCCGGGATTGGTCCGAAACGCCCGGTTGACGCCGCCAGATGCCTGGTTTCCGAGCCGCTCCAGGAAATTCGAGCCGAGATTGAGCGAGCTGTTGCCGGCCGACTGGTCGTAATTGGTCGCGGTCGGCATCGGAATTGGCATCGGAATCGGCGTCGGTGACGGCGTGGGTGTCGGGGTCGGCGTGGGCGTGGGACTCTGCGCAAAGCCTGATGTCGTCGACAGTACCATGATGAGAGCAAACGCCACGGCAGCCGCGATCCAGCGGACGCGGTTCAGCCTGATCGCCTGCCGTGTCTTTGAGGGCTGCGAAATGCAGCACATGGCGACAAATCCTGAAGCAAAGGGCGGCGCGCAAAAAAGCAACAGGAGCGGCGCACGCGTGCCGCGATTTGTTCCGAACTGTTACTGAGGGTCAACCGGCTGGCGCGTCCCGGCAAAGGCATTGCTTCCGATTGTGGTTCCGCGGCCACAGGTCGCAAATTGCGGACGGGCACTCGGGTCGAAGTCTTGAAATTCGCGCGCGGCTTGCTAACGGGCGATTTTCATGTTGCAATATCGGACACAATCGGAATTGGCCGCTCGACTGTGCGTTTCGCGACTTTGAGACTCAAGACTCGAACAGACTACCGGAAGCCCGTTTGTGGCGTGGCACGCGAAAAGCGGCCGCGTCGTTTTTGTATCTAGCGGAGGAGACTGAGGATGCCGCAAAAGGGCACCGTCAAATGGTTCAACCCGACCAAGGGCTATGGGTTCATCAAGCCGAACGGCAGTGACAAGGACGTCTTCGTCCACATCTCCGCCGTCGAGCGCGCCGGACTCTCGACCCTCAATGAAAATCAGGTGGTTGAATACGATCTCGTGGAGAACCGCGGCAAGGCATCCGCGGAGAACCTCAAGGTTTCCTGATTTCTCTCGCGGTCTGCGCAAGAGATCATGACGTTGCCCCCGGCTCTGCCGGGGGTTTTTGTTTGGAATGAGAAGTATTCCGAGTGCGACGGCGCTTCACCGCACCAACGGCGAAACCAGAAAATTCTCCGACGGCCCGCTGCCCGCGGTCCTGCACACATCGCCCTCGATCTGGACCTTGCCGGTCGCGAGCAGGCTCAGTGCTGCGGGATAGATGCGGTGCTCGACTTCAAGGATACGCTCCGACAGCGTGTCCGCCGTGTCGTGGTCGCTGACGGGAACCGCGCCCTGCATCACGATTGGGCCGGCGTCGGTCTCGGGGATCACGAAGTGCACCGTCGCGCCGGACAGCTTGACGCCGGCGCGCAAGGCCTGGCCGTGCGGGTCGAGACCGGGGAAGGACGGCAGCAGCGAGGGATGAATGTTGAGCATCCGCCCGTACCACGCCTTGGTGAATTCGGCCGTGAACAGGCGCATGAAGCCGCCGAGGCAAATCAGCTCGATGCCGTGCTGATCGAGTGCTGCTTGCAGCACCTTCTCGAAGCCGGCGCGGTCCTTGCCGAACGGCTTGCTTTCGATCACCAGCGTCTTCACGCCGCTCGCTTTGGCCCTTTCCAGCCCCAGCGCATCGGCCTTGTTCGAGATGACGAGCGAAATCTCCGCCGGAAAATCCGGCGCGGCCGCGCCCTTGATCAGCGCAGCCATGTTGGAGCCACGGCCGGAAATCAGGATGGCGACGCGGCGTTTCATTACAGCGCCGGTCATTACAGCGCCAGGTCGAGATGGCCGTTATAGACGACGCGGTGCTCGCCCTCGGCCGGGATCACGCTGCCGAGCTGTGCCACGGTCTCACCGGCGTCAGTGAAGATCTCCACGACCTCTTCGACCTTGTCCGGCTCGACAATCGCGATCATGCCGATCCCACAATTGAAGGTCCGCAGCATTTCGAGCTCGGCGATGCCGGCCTGCGCGGCCAGCCATTTGAACACCGGCAGCACTGGCAGGCGCGCCAGATCGATACCGACGCCGAGATGCTTCGGCAGCACGCGCGGAATGTTGTCGGTGAAGCCGCCGCCGGTGATGTGGGCAAGCCCCTTCACCGCGCCGGTCTCGCGGATCGCGCGCAGGCAGGATTTGACGTAGAGACGCGTCGGCGTCAGCAACGCGCCGCCGAGCGTCATGACGGGCGCAAACGGCGCCTGCGCCCCGAAGCCGAGGCCGGATTGTTCCACGATCTTGCGCACCAGCGAGAAACCGTTGGAGTGCACGCCCGACGAAGCGAGCCCGATCACGGCATCGCCGGCGGCGATGTCCTTGCGCGGCAAGAGCGTGCCCCGCTCCGCGGCGCCGACGGCAAAGCCGCCGAGGTCGTAGTCGCCGTCTTTGTAGAGGCCGGGCATCTCGGCCGTCTCGCCACCGATCAGGGCGCAGCCGGATTCGCGGCAGCCTTCGGCGACACCGGCGACGATCGACGCGGTCGCCTCCGGATCGAGCTTCCCGCAGGCAAAATAGTCGAGGAAGAACAGCGGCTCGGCGCCCTGCACCACGAGGTCGTTGACACTCATGGCGACGAGGTCGATGCCGATCCCGCCATGCAGGCCGGTCTCGATCGCGATCTTGACCTTGGTGCCGACGCCATCGGTCGCGGCCACCAGGATGGGATCCTTGAAACCGGCCGCCTTGAGATCGAACAGGCCGCCGAATCCGCCGATTTCGGCGTCGGCGCCGGGCCGTGCGGTGGCGCGCACCATCGGCTTGATCAGGTCGACCAAGCGGTTGCCCGCATCGATATCGACGCCTGAATCGGCGTAAGTGAGGCCGTTTTTGCGGTCGGTCATGCCCGATTTCCAGTGGGTTTGCGGCTGGTTACGTCGAATTCCGGGGACGCGCAATGGCTCGCATGGCGCGCCGCCGTATACTATGTAGAGATATCAACCGGTTCAGCCTCCAAAGGGCCGAATTCGAGGTCAGGCCGGGTGCCGGGAAGCGCCGTGTGAGTATACCGAACATCATTACTTTGGGCCGCATCATGCTGGTCCCGATCATCGTCTGGGCCATCGTGTCGAGCCAAATGGAGGTGGCGTTCGCCGTATTCCTGATCGCCGGTATCAGCGACGCGGTCGACGGCTTCCTTGCCAAGCGCTTCAACATGACGAGCGAGCTCGGCGCCTTGCTCGACCCGCTCGCCGACAAGGCGCTGCTGGTCTCGATCTACATGGCGCTCGGCATCTGGGGCGCGATTCCGCGCTGGATCGTCATCCTGGTGGTCTCGCGCGACATCATGATCGTCGCCGCCGTGATCATATCGTGGCTGTTCGACCGACCTGTGGAGATGAAGCCCTCAAAGGTATCCAAGCTCAACACTGTGGCCCAAGTGGCGTTCGCGGCGCTGGTGCTGGCCGCCCTCGCCTTCGGCTTCAAACCCGGTCCTTATGATATAATCCTGATGGGCCTCGTCACGGTCTTCACGCTCTCCTCCGTGTCGCTCTATCTTGTCGAATGGTTGCGGCACATGAGCACGATCGAGGCCAAGTGAGTTGGGAGCGGCCCCGTAAAAGGCCAACTCCCGCTCGATTAGGTCGCATCTCGTCAAACGAAGCCGGCACGCCGGCACGGAGCAAAGCAAGCGTGCCAGGCCGCGTTCATCCCCGACAGTTGGCGTTTTCGCTTCCGCATGCGGAGAGCCTGAGCCGGGACAATTTCCTCGAAGGCCCCGTCAACGCCGCCGGTCTTGCCCTCATCGACGCCTGGCCAGAATGGCCGAACCGAATCATGTGGCTGGCCGGCCCGGAAGGAAGCGGCAAGAGCCATCTCGCCGCGATCTGGGCCGAGGCTTCAGGCGCCCGCTCGACCACGGCCAATGGGCTGACCGCCGAGGCCGTCCCGGCTGCGCTCGCCACCGGCGCGCTGGTGGTCGAGGATCCCAAAGCCAGGGAATTCGACGAGCGCGCCCTGTTCCATCTGATGAATCTGGCCCGCGAGGACGGCGCCTACGTCCTCTTCACCGGACGCGAGGTGCCCGCGTCTCTCGAGATCGAGCTCGCCGACCTGCGCTCGCGGCTCCGCGCCGTCCCCGTTGTCTCGCTGCTGCAGCCCGACGACCAGCTCTTCCGCGGCCTGATCGTCAAGTTCTGCGCCGACCGCCAGCTCGCGGTGGACGAGAGCGTGGTCAGCTACCTCGCCACTCGCCTGGAGCGGTCCTCGGCCGCCGCCCGACGGGCTGTGGACCTGCTGGACAGCGAGGCCTTGCGCCTCGGCCGCCCCGTCACCCGGGCCCTGGCGGCCGAGCTGCTCCGGGATGTCTGACCAAGGCGGGTTGACGCGGCCGGGCGGCGGAACATCAATGTCATCGAAACGTCATCGCTCTAACACATGCTCCCGCGGGTTTTGCGCGTAAGTCGCAAATTGGGGCGAACTGGATGGACCGACTTCGGATGGATTCTGCGCAAGCTGTTGAAGTTAAAGAAAAAGCCCCGGAAGCCGAAGGCCCGCCGGCGATCGCATCGAGCCCCGAGCGGTTCATCAATCGCGAGCTTTCCTGGCTGCACTTCAACCGCCGCGTCCTGGAGGAATCGGTCAATCCCAGCCACCCCATGCTGGAGAGGGTGCGATTCCTGTCGATTTCAGCGAATAACCTCGACGAGTTCTTCATGGTCCGCGTCGCCGGCATCAAGGCCCAGGTGCGCGAGGGTATTGCTGAGCGCAGCCCCGACGGTCTGACCCCGTCCGAGCAGCTCGCGCTCATCAACCGGACCGTCTCGCAGCTTGCCTCCGACCAGCAGGCAATCTGGCGCGACCTGCGCGGCACGCTCGCCGACGAGGGTATCGTGCTGGTCGAGGGCAAGGAGGTCACCAAGGCGGAACGAACCTGGGTCGAGGACTACTTCCTCAGCAACGTGTTCCCGCTGCTGACGCCGCTCGCGATCGACCCGGCCCACCCCTTCCCGTTCATTCCGAGCCTCGGCTTCACCATCGCGCTCCAGCTCACGCGCGCCGCCGACGGCAAGCAGATGAACGCGCTGATCCGCATGCCCGGCAAGATCGACCGCTTCATCCGTCTGCCGGCTGACGGCAAGGTCGTCCGGCTGATCTCGCTGGAGCAGGCCACCGCGCTGTTCATCAACCGCCTGTTCCCCGGCTACAATCTTCACGGCCAGGGCGCCTTCCGCGTCCTCCGCGACTCCGAACTCGAAATCGAGGAAGAGGCCGAGGATCTCGTCCGCCTGTTCGAGACCGCGCTGAAGCGCCGCCGCCGCGGTTCGGTGATCCGACTCGAGATCGACGCCAAGATGCCGGAGCAGCTGCGCAGTTTCGTGCAGCACGCGCTGTCGACCGCCGACGACGAGGTGTTCCTGGTCGATGGCGTGCTCGCCATGAACGAGCTCTCGCAGCTCACCCGCCTTGACCGGCCCGATCTCGAATTCACCCCTTACGTGCCGCGCCATCCCGAGCGCGTGCGCGAGCAAGGCGGCGACATCTTCGCTGCGATCCGGCAGAAGGACCTCGTCGTCCATCACCCCTACGAATCCTTCGACGTCGTGGTGCAGTTTCTCCAGCAGGCGACGCGCGACCCCGACGTCGTCGCCATCAAGCAGACGCTCTACCGCACCTCCAGCAACTCGCCGATCGTGCGCGCGCTCGTGGAAGCCGCCGAAGCCGGCAAATCCGTCACCGCGCTGATCGAGCTGAAGGCCCGCTTCGACGAGGAGGCCAACATCCGCTGGGCGCGCGACCTCGAACGCGCCGGCGTGCAGGTCGTCTACGGCTTCCTCGAACTGAAGACCCACGCGAAACTCTCGATGGTGGTGCGGCGCGAGGGCGGCAGCCTCACGACCTACGTCCACACCGGCACCGGCAATTACCACCCGGTGACCGCGCGCATCTACACCGACCTCTCCTACTTCACCTCGGAGCCGACCATCGGCCGCGACGCCGCGCGCGTGTTCAACTTCATCACCGGCTACGCTGCGCCGAGCGATCTGGAAAAGATGGCGGTGTCTCCGCTGACCTTGCGCAAGCGCATCATCGAGCACATCCAGGGCGAGACCGCGCATGCACGGCACGGCCGGCCTGCTGCGATCTGGATGAAAATGAACGCGCTGGTCGACCCCGATATCATCGACGCGCTCTACGAGGCCTCCCAGGCCGGCGTGCAGGTCGAGCTCGTGGTGCGCGGTATCTGCTGCCTCAGGCCCGGTATTCCCGGCCTGTCGGAGAACATCCGCGTCAAGTCGATCATCGGACGATTCCTCGAACACGGCCGAATTTACTGCTTCGGCATGGGCCAGGGCCTGCCGAGCGCGAAAGCGGCTGTGTATATCTCCTCAGCCGACATGATGCCGCGCAACCTCGACCGCCGCGTCGAGGTGCTGTGTCCGCTGCAGAATCCCACGGTGCATCAGCAGGTTCTCGAACAGATCATGGTCGCGAATCTCAAGGACAATGAACAGAGCTGGCAATTGTTGCCGGACGGGTCCTCAACGCGTATGAAGACCGCGAAGGGCGAGGAGCCTTTCAACGTCCACAACTACTTCATGACAAATCCGAGTCTGTCTGGCCGTGGTAAGTCGCTCAAGGAATCCTCGCCGCGCCGCCTCACGCGCCGTAATGAACGTCATCAATCCTGATCCGGGATCGTCGACGTGAAGCGGCCGCGCAAGCGCGGCTCGAGCGTCGCGGTCATCGACATCGGCTCCAACTCGGTCCGTCTCGTCGTCTACGAGGGACTGACGCGGAGCCTCATTCCCATCTTCAACGAGAAGACGCTGTGCGGCCTCGGGCGCGAAGTGCAGAGCACGGGACTGCTTGCGCCCGACGCCGTCGACAAGGCGCTGACCTCGCTCAAGCGCTTCCGTGCGCTGTGCCGGGTCATGCAGGTCGGGCGGGTGTTTGCGATTGCGACCGCCGCCTGCCGCGATGCCTCCAACGGCGCCGACTTCATCGCGAAAGCCGAGCGCATCTGCGCGGTGAAGATCGAGATCCTGTCGGGCCCGCGCGAGGCGCGGCTGTCGGCGCTTGGCGTGATCTCCGGCATCCATCATCCTGACGGCATCGTCGGCGACCTCGGCGGCGGCTCGCTCGAACTGATCGACGTGCGCAAAAACACCGTGCGCAGCGGCGTGACGCTGCCGCTCGGCGGCCTCGCGCTGCAGGACCTCGCGCATAAATCCCTGAAACGCGCCGACCGCATCGTGCGCGAAGCGCTCGATGGGGTGCCGCAGCTCAAGGCGGGGAGCAGCCGCAGCTTCTACGCGGTCGGCGGCACCTGGCGCGCGCTTGCGCGCATCCACATCATCCAGAGCGGCTATCCGCTGCAGGTGATGCACGGCTATTCGATTTCGGCGGCCGAGGCGCTCGATTTCTCGCGTCGTCTCCGCCGGCTTGCGGCCGCCGGCATGCTCGCCGACATCGAGATCGTCGCCGATGCCCGGCGTCCGCTCCTCACCTATGCGGCGCTGGTGCTCGAGCACATCATCCGGGTGGCGAAGCCGAAGACCATCGTGTTCTCGACCTTCGGCGTGCGCGAGGGCCTGCTGCACGAGAAGCTGCCGGAGTCCGAGCGCAACAAGGACGGACTGATCTGCGCGGCCGAGGAGCTGAACCAGCTGCTGTCGCGTTCGGCAAAGCACGCCCGCGAGCTGATCGCCTGGACCGACCGCCTCGCGCGCGTGGTGAAGCTGCGCGAGACCGAAGAAGACCGCCGCCTGCGCCACGCCGCGTGCCTGCTGTCCGACATCGGGTGGCGCGTGCATCCCGACCATCGCGGCGAGCAGACGCTGAGCCTCGTCGTCAACGGTAATTTCGGCGCGATCACCCACACCGAGCGCGCCTTCGTCGGGTTGTCCGTGTTCTATCGCTATGCGGGCCTCAGCGAGGAGAACCAGCCGCCGGTCGCCATGCAGGAGCTGCTGACGCCGGCGCAGCTCGAACGCGCCCGCCTGCTGGGCGCGGCCTTCCGCGTCGCACATCTGATCTCGGCGGCGCGTCCGGGCGTCTTGCCCGCGACGCATTTCCGCAGCATGGGCCGCAAGCTGTTGCTGGTGTTCGAGCACCGCCTCGGCGATCTCGTCGCGGATCGAGTCGGCAGCCGCTTCCGCGCGCTCGCCCGCCTGATCAACCGCACCGGCTCGATCGTCCGACGCTAGCCCTTTTCCCAAGAGATCATGCTCAAAAGATAGATCTACTCCGCCGAGGCCTTGACGTGGCGTTCGGAGGACTCGAGCGCGGCCGCGCTCATGCTGCGGCGGCGCCAGATGGAGCCGACGACCAGCACGACAACGACGCCGAGAGCTGCGCAGAGATATTCGCCGCCTCCGCCGCCATGGGCGAATCGCGGCGGGATGCGCAAGGCGCCGAGCATGTTGTCGAGCGAAGCGCCGAACGGACCGTCGAACAGCGCATGCAGCCTCGGCGCGATGCCGGGATCGGTCGCGATCACTTCGCCCGCGATCCAGCCGAGCAGCGCCGCGCCGGCCCACACCAGAACCGGCAGCTTTGCGAGCAGCGCCATGATCAGCGCCGCGCCGGCGACGATCAAGGGCACGCTGATGGCAAGACCGAGCACCAGCAAGGGCACGCTGCCATTGGCGGCCGCGGCCACCGCAATGACGTTGTCCAGGCTCATGACGATGTCGGCAACGACGACGATCTGCACGGCCTGCCACAGATGCGACGCCGACTCGACGCCGTCCTCGTCCTCTTGCTCCGGCACCAGCAGCTTGGCCGCAATCACGATCAGCGCGAGGCCGCCCACCAGCTTGAGGTACGGCAACTCCATCAGGCTCGCGACGATGCCCGTGAAGATGATCCGCAGCAGCACCGCGGCGCCCGCACCGAGGATCATGCCCCACAGCCGATGCCGCGGCTTGAGGCCGCGACAGGCAAGCGCGATCACCAGCGCATTGTCGCCGGACAAGAGGATGTTGATCCAGATGATCTTGCCGACCGCGACCCAAAAGGTCGGTTCGGCCATCTCAACGCGGAACTGGGTGAAGAATGCCCCGATCGTAGCGGGATCGAAGATCTGCCAGAGCCAGTTCACACTAAGTCCTTTCGCCGCGTCTCGTTACCTTATCCGCCGACGGATCAGCCGACGATCTCGTTGCCCGAGAAGAACTGCGCGATCTCGATCGCGGCGGTCTCCGGCGCATCCGAACCGTGCGCGGAATTCTCGCCGATGGACTTTGCGTAGAGCTTGCGGATGGTGCCGTCAGCCGCCTTGGACGGATCGGTCGCGCCCATCACGTCGCGATACTTGGCGACGGCACCCTCGCCTTCCAGCACCTGGACGACCACGGGCCCCGACGTCATGAACTCCACGAGCTCACCGAAGAAGGGGCGCGCCTTGTGGACCGCATAGAAGGTCTCGGCCTGTTCCTTGGTCATGCGGATACGCTTCTGCGCGACGATGCGCAGGCCCGCCTTCTCGATCACGGCGTTAACCGCACCGGTGAGATTGCGCGCGGTGGCGTCGGGCTTGATGATCGAGAAGGTGCGTTCGATGGCCATGATGTTGTCCTTGAAGAGAAAACAGTGGTTCGGAGTTGCCGGGCTTATATCGGCGCCTTCGCGATACGGCAAGCGACCGCCCAAACGGGCTCGCGGGCGCTTCGCCGCAGGCCGAGGGCGAGTGTTCACCTGAACCGATACTTGTAGATGGCGGCGATCTGGGCGTCCGAAGGTCGGCGTCGGGCTTAGGGCCGCTTTCGACCCCATGACGTTGAGTGCTGACCTCTCGTGTCTCGATTCGCGGACGAAACGGGAATCAGGTGTTCACCCCTTCGTGCGAACGCTCCATGGCACGCTTGTAGGCGTCGCGGCCGGTGGTGCGGGCGAGATAGGCCTGTTCGGCGTCGCCGAGGGTGATCCCGCAGTTCCGTTGGCCCAGGTTCAGGGCGTAGGTCACCGAGATGTCGGCTGCTGTGAAAGCCTCGCCGGCAAGGTAGGACGAGTCGGCAAGCCGTTGGCTGACAAGCTTTAGCCGCTTCTGGAACGACTGCAGGCACCAGGTCGCGCCCCAGTTCTCCCGTTCGGCGTCGGGCGCGATGAAGCGGCTGACGACGACGGGCATCATCAGGGTCGCGAGGCCGGCTTCGCCCAGATGCAGAAATTGCTGGTAGGCGGGGAACGTGCGATCCTGCGGCGCGGGCGCCAGCGGCGTCGGCCCGTAGCGGGCCATCAGGTACTCCATGATCGCGATCGACTCGACCATGACGACGTCGCCGTCCTGGATCGCCGGGATGTAGTCAGCGGGGTTGGCCGCCAGGAACTCGGGGTCCTGCTTGGCGGCCAGCATGTCCACCTGCCGCACGCGGTAGGGAGGCCCATCTCCTCCAGCACCCATACGACCCGGATCGATCGCGAGGTCTGTCCGCCCCAAACGGTGATCACGCGAAGGCCCCTTCCTGGTGTGACTGAGGATCGACCATGGCAGGCTCTATATGACCGTAGCACTCAAGGCAGACGCGAAGCTTAGCTTCAGCGTGGTCTCCTTCCCATCCATTGCGGACGCGTGGTGGGTCCCCCTTTCAGGGTTGGAAGTCCAACGTGGATTACAATGATTTCACCCAGATGAACCCATTCTGAAGGCCTCGTCAGGGTTTGGTTCAGCCTCGCTCGGATAACCTCGGGTCCATCGAAACCAAAGCCTCTTTCAGAGGCAGACCGTTTCGGCGGCCTTTCCATCGACGCGATAGCCCCGGGCCAACAGATTTGAGGAGATCACCATGTTGAGGAAACTTTCCCTCGCCGCCGTCGCCGCGGTTGCGCTTGGTGCCGCGCTGGCGCCGACCTCCGCCTCCGCGCACTGGCATGGTGGCGGCGGCGGCTGGCACGGCGGCGGTGGCTGGCACAACGGCCACGGCTGGGGTGGACCGCGCTTCTATGCTCCCGTCTCCTACGGCTATGGCGGCTGCTATGTGCGCCGGCTGGTCCCGACCCCCTGGGGACCCCGCTGGCGGATGATCAACCGCTGCTTCTGAGCCCGACAGCACCTTTCCAAAGATACCTGAGCCCCCAAGGTACCTTCCAGGCGAAGCCCCGGCGTCCCCCGGCGCCGGGGCTTTGTATTCGGAGAGGATATTGCGCGGCTTCACACAATTTTTGCTAGAATGCCGCGCAATCGCCGCGAGTGGCGAAACCATTTGGGGGCCAAGGACTTGGTACCGTGTCGCTTCTTTGAGAACACGGAACTCTGCGATGGTTAGCCTTTTCGCCGACGATAGCGAGCAAATCGACCGGCGCACCAGCCGCTCGATCCGCGATGCGGTGGGCGAACGGCTCCAGCAGAGCCTGCGGCCCGAAGCCAGGCTGCCGACGCACCTCGAGCAACTCCTCAATGAGCTGAAGCAGCGCGAGCGCGATTCGCACTGAGTTGACAAGCACCGGCTTGCAAACACAGAAAAACGGGTTGCGTTTGATCGCGGGTGCGGTGACAAGGCCGCATGCTCTCGATCACCGACCTCTCCATCCGCCTCGCCGGACGCCTTCTGATTGACCAGAGTTCCGTGCAGATCACGCCCGGATCCCGCGTGGGCATGGTCGGTCGCAACGGCACCGGCAAATCGACCCTGTTCAAGGTGATCCGCGGCGAGCTCGCCGCCGAGCACGGCACGGTGAGCCTGCCGCCCCGCTGGCGCGTCGGCAGCCTGGCGCAGGAAGCGCCGAACGGCCCCGAGAGCCTGATCTCGGTCGTGCTCAAGGCCGACCTGGAACGCGACGCACTGCTCACCGAGGCCGAGAGCGCGACCGACCCGCACCAGATCGCCGAGATCCAGACCCGGCTGGTCGACATCGACGCGCATTCGGCGCCGAGCCGCGCCGCAGCCATCCTTTCCGGTCTCGGCTTCTCCGCCGCCGACCAGCTCCGCCCCTGCGCCGAATTCTCCGGCGGCTGGCGCATGCGCGTTGCGCTCGCCGCAACGCTGTTTGCGGCTCCCGACCTGTTGCTGCTCGACGAGCCCACCAACTATCTCGACCTCGAAGGCACGCTGTGGCTCGAGGATCACCTCGCGCATTATCCGCGCACCGTTATCGTGATCAGCCATGATCGCGATCTGCTGGAAAGCTCGGTCGACCAGATCCTGCATCTGGATCGCAGCAAGCTCACCCTTTACAAGGGCACCTACTCCTCCTTCGAGGAGCAGCGCGCCATGCGCGAGATGCTCGATGCCAAAGCGGTCAAGCGCCAGGAAGCCGAACGCGCCCGCCTGCAAGCCTTCGTCGACCGTTTCAAGGCCAAGGCCTCGAAAGCCCGCCAGGCGCAGTCCCGTGTGAAAATGCTGGAGCGGCTGAAGCCGATCACGGCGCTGGTCACCCAGGACGTACGCGAGATCAGCTTTCCCGCGCCCGAGAAAATCCTGTCGCCGCCGATCATCGCCGCCGACAACGTCGTGGTCGGCTACGATCCGACCACGCCCGTGCTGAACCGCGTCACCTTGCGCGTCGATAATGACGACCGCATCGCGCTGCTCGGCTCAAATGGCAACGGCAAGTCGACTCTCGTGAAGCTGCTCGCCGGCCGCCTCGCGCCGTTCTCGGGCAAGGTGACCCGCGCCGACAAGCTCTCGATTGCCTATTTCGCCCAGCACCAGCTCGACGAATTGAACGAGGATGCCTCGACCTACGACCACGTCCGCAAGCTGATGGGCGAGGCGCCGGAAGCCAAAGTACGCGCCCGCGCCGGTGCGATCGGCTTTTCCGGCAAGGCGGCCGATACCAAGGTCGGAAAATTGTCGGGCGGCGAGAAGGCGCGGCTCCTGCTGGGACTGGCGACCTTCTTCGGCCCCAACATGATCATCCTGGACGAGCCGACCAACCATCTCGACATCGACAGCCGCGCCGCGCTTGCGGAAGCCATCAACGAATTCCCCGGCGCCGTCATCATGGTTTCGCATGATCGCTATCTGATCGAGTCCTGCGCCGATCAACTCTGGATCGTCGCCGACCGCACCGTGACTAATTACGACGGAGACCTCGACGAATATCGCCGCCTGGTGCTGTCCGCGCGCAATGGCGAGCCCGCCCCGCGAGAGCGCAACGCGCCGAGCGAGAAGCCGCAGCGTCCGAGATCGGACAATCGCGGCTCGCTGAAGAAACGTATCGCGGAAGCTGAGACCGAGATCGCCCGCGTCAGCGCGATCATCAGCAAGATCGACACTGCGCTGGCCCTGCCCGACATCTTCACCCGCGACCCCAAGCAAGCCGCGCAACTGTCGAAGGCACGTGCCAATGCGGCCGACGCGCTGGCGCGCGCCGAGGAGCAGTGGCTAGAGGCGAGCACGCAGTTCGACGAGGCGGCGGGCTGACGCCTCCGCGACCGGCCCGACATCAAAATCGCAAAAACAACCCCATGCACAGTACCGGTATTTTGCTACCCGGTGATTGGCTATTGAATGGACTGTTCTTTACCGTGGTGACTTAGCCCGCTCACGCAGCGATGTCGGGACGAATTGAGCAGGAATGGCTCAGTCCGCGAATTGGCCGGCTGCCTTGATCATCGGAGCCCATCGGTCGACTTCGCTCGCTAGCATCGCGGCCAGCGCCTCCGGCGTCGCCTTCTCCTGCGGGACCGGCTCGGTATTGATGTCGTTGAACCGGGCGATCAGCGTGGAATCCCTAAGGGCGGACTGGAGCGCCGCGGTCAGCTTCTGAACGACCGCCGGCGGTGTGCCCTTGGGGGCATAGATGCCGTGCCAGACGCCAAGTTCGAACCCTTTGAGACCGGCCTCGTCGGCCGTCGGCAGATCGGGCAGGCTCTTCAGCCGCTCCTTGGTGGTGATCGCATAGGCCTTGACCTGCTTCGACATGATCGGGCCGGTGGTATTCGTCGCCTGGTCGCAGGTAAGATCGATCTGCCGGCCGAGAAGGTCGTTCATGATGGGGCCGTTGCCCTTGTAGGGCACCGCGGTGAGCTGCTTCTGGATCGCTGTCATGAACAGCATGCCGCAGAGATGCGACGCCGCGCCGAGTCCGGCATTGGCATAGGTCAACTTGTCGCCCTGCTGTTGGGCGTAGGCGACCAATTCCTTCAGCGTGTCGGCCGGAAAATCTGGACGCGCGATGATGGTCATCGGCGCATTGGTCACAAGCCCGATCGGCGCAAAGGCCGTCTTCGTGTCATAGCTGAGGTTGCGGTACAGTGTGGCGGCCGTCGAGAGGCCGACATGATGGATCAGCAGCGTGTATCCGTCGGGCTGGGCTCGCGAGGCGCGGGTCGTGGCGATGGTACCACCGGCGCCAGGCGCGTTCTCGACGACGATCTGTTGGCCAAGCGATTTCGCCATGCCGGCCGCGGTCAGGCGAGCAATCGTGTCCGTAGGTCCGCCGGCGGCGAACGGCACCAGCATGGTGACGGGCCTGATCGGATAGTCCTGGGCGAGCGCCGCGCCAAACGGCAGGACCAGAGCCGATACGAGGGCAATGAGCCGCATGCTTTCCTCCAAATTTTTTGCTTGCTCCTATGTACGCATTCCGGGCTGCGGGGCCACACCAAAATGACTTCATCAGGAGTGGCGCGCCCGCGGCATGGTGTAGCTGCCGAAAAGCCCGATTGGTTCTCAGCGCGTCTCGCGAAGCTTCGTCGGCATCATGCGGGAACTAGCGCTCGCGCATGATCTCGTGCCGGTAGCGCTGCAGCGGCGATAGCAGGTAGCTCAGGATGGTGCGCGAACCGGTCCTGATCTCGACGGTCACCGCCATTCCCGGCGACAGGCTGACGAGGCGGTCGTCCACCTGCATCTGGGTGCGATCGAGCGAGATGCGGGCGCTGTAGCTCAACTCCTGCCCGCTGGGCTCGCTGCTGTCGCGTTGTGTCGCGAGCGGACGGTCGCTCCCGCGCTCCTGCGGCCGGTCGCGGATGATGGCGTCCTGCGAGACGCTCACGACCTGGCCTGCGAGAAGCCCGTAGCGGGTGAAATTGAAAGTGTCGATTTTGATGGCAGCACCCTGCCCGGCCTCGACAAATCCGATATCGCGATTGGAGATCATCGCCTCGATCTCGAGCCGCGTATCGGTCGGCACGATTACCAGCAGCGACTGCGCGGGCGTGACCACGCCGCCCACGGTGTGGACCGCAAGCTGCTGCACGACGCCGTCGACCGGCGACGTCAGTTGCTGAAGCCTCGTCCTCTGCTGCGCCTTGATCAGATCGCGTGCGACGCCATTGGCTTTCTGTTCGCTCTTAGCCAGCTCGTCGGAGAGACTCTTCCTGTACTCGGCCAGGGCTTGGATGCGGGTCTCCCGGATCGCGGCGACGGCCGCCTTGGCCTCCTTCAAGCGGCTGCTCTGGACGCGAAGCTCCTCCTGCTGCTCGATCTGGAGCTGGAGGGTCTCATAGTAGGTCAGCTTCGAGCCGATCTCCTTCTCCATCAGCGTCTTGCGGATCTCGACACGCTGCTGGGTGATCGGCAGCAACGCATCAAGCTTGTGAATCGTCGCCGCAATCGTCTGATGTTCGGCCTCCTTCTGCGCTTCCTGACGTGCCAGCGCCGCGAGCTTGGCCCTGTTCTCGCTGACCTGATTGGCGAGGAGCTGCCGTTGCGTCGCAACCAGCATGGGATCGGCATCCTCTGGTACGACGAGATCAGCGGATACCCCTTCGCCGCCCGCCAATGCGGCGCGGAGGCGCGCGACGTTGAGCCGTTCGGCCATGAGATCGTCGTGCAGACGATCGCGCTCTGCGGCGTTCACCGTCGGATCGAGCTCGATCAGCAGGTCGCCCGATTTGACCGATTGCCCGTCCTGCACGTGAATGGCGCGCACTACGCCGGTCTCGAACGGCTGGACAACCTTGCTTCGCCCGCTCGACACGACCTTGCCGGTTGCGGAGGCCACGATGTCGATCGTGCCCCAGGCCGACCAGGCCAGCGCCGCGCAGACAAGCAGCATCAGGGCCAGGGCGATGGCGCGGCCGATCGGCGATGGCGGTGTCTCCGTGATTTCCAGCGCCGCCGGCAGGAAGGCGACTTCCTCGGCGCGCCGGCCCTTTCCATTCCGGAACGGGATCACGGTCTGCTCCGGCCGAGCCGCCGGCACAGTGCTAGCCGACCTCATAAATGCCTCCCTGGAGACGATGCAGGGCGGCGTAGCGGCCGCCGGTCTTGATCAGCGCATCATGCGTGCCGTCCTCGACCAGACGGCCGCGTTCCAGGGTGAAGATGCGATCGGCGCCGCGGACGGTGGACAGACGGTGCGCGATGATCAGGACGGTACGGCCTTTCGCGATCTCCTTCATGTTGTCATGGATGATCCGCTCGCTTTCATAGTCGAGCGCGCTGGTGGCTTCGTCGAAGATCAGGATCCGGGGATTGCCCACCAGTGCGCGGGCAATCGCAATGCGCTGGCGCTGCCCGCCCGAGAGCGTCGAGCCGCGCTCGCCGACCACCGTATCGTAGCCCTCGGGGAGCTCCAGAATGAAGTCATGCGCGCCCGCCAGCTTCGCCGCATCGATGATGCGGTCCACCGGCAGGCTCGGATCGGCCAGGGCGACGTTGTCGCGCACCGACCGATTGAACAGCATGTTGTCCTGGAGCACGATTCCGATCTGCCGACGGAGCCCGGCCGGGTCGGTCGTCATCAGATCCATTCCGTCGACCAGCACGCGGCCGCCTTGCGGAACGTAGAGCCGCTGCACCAGCTTGGCGAAGGTGCTTTTGCCCGAGCCGGACGATCCGACGATGCCGACGGTTTGTCCGGCTGGAATATCGAACGAGACATCGTGCAGGATCTCCGGCCCATCGGGCCGGTAGCGGAAAGACACGTGCTCGAAGCGGATGTTGCCCCGGATCGGCGGCAGCCCCGCGCGGGCGGCGGAGTAAGCCGGCTCCGCCGCGCTGTTGAGGATGTCGCCGAGCCGCGCGATCGACAGCCGCGCCTGATGAAAATCCTGCCAGACTTGCGCGAGCCGCAGCACCGGGGCCGACACCCGCCCCGCGAAGATGTTGAAGGCCACGAGCTCGCCGACCGTCAATGCGTCACCGATCACCAGCCTGGCGCCGACATAGAGAATGGCGGCAGTGACGACCTTGCTGACGAGCTGCACGAGCTGGCTTGCCGTGTTGCCGAGGCTGGTGACACCGAAGCTCGCGGAGACATAGCCGGCGAGCTGCTCTTCCCAGCGGCGCTGCATCTGCGGCTCGACCGCCATCGCCTTCAGCGTTTCGATGCCGCTGACGCTCTCGACCAGGAAGGCCTGGTTCTCCGCGCCGCGGCGGAATTTCTCGTCCAGCCTGCGGCGAAACAGCGGCGTCGCCACGGCCGAGATCGCGATGTAGAACGGGAACGATGCCAGCACGATGAAGCTCATCTGCGCCGAATAGGCGAACATCACGGCCAGGAACACCGAGGTGAAGACCAGGTCGATGAGAAGCGTCAGTGACGAGCTGGTGATGAAATTGCGGATGTTCTCGAGCTCGCGGACCCGGGCCACGGAATCTCCGACGCGCCTGGCCTGAAACCAGGCCATCGGCAGCGCCAGCAGATGATGGAACAGCCGTGCCCCGAGCTCGACATCGATGCGGTTGGTCGTGTGCGCAAACAAGTAATTGCGTAGGATCCCAAGCACGGTGTCGAACAGGGAGACGACGACGAGGCCGATGACGAGAACGTCGAGCGTGGACAGTGAGCGGTGCACCAGCACCTTGTCGATGACGACCTGGAAGAACAGCGGCGAGACCAGCGCAAAAAGCTGGAGGAAGAACGAAGCCGCCAGCACCTCGCCCAGCAGCCGCCGGTATTTGCCGATCGCGCCGATGAACCAGGTGATATCGAAGTGCCGCCCGAGGTCGGACAGGCCGGCGCGCCGGACCATCAGGATCAAGCCGCCGTCCCAGATCGCGCTCAGCTCGTCGCGATCCATCAGCACCGGGCGCTGTGCCTCCGGGGACTGCACCAGCACCTTGTCGGCGGAGGCCTTTGCGATGACCATGAAGCCGCCGTCCCGCAGCATTGCGATCGCAGGCAGCGGGGTGTCCGACAGCCGGCTCCACTGCGTTCGATAGGTTCGCGCTTTAAGTCCGAGAGACCTGGCGCAGCGGACGATATCCGCTACGCCGAAGCTTGCCGCGCCCAGCCGGTGCCTGAGCTGCTCGCGATCGGCCGCAACACCCTGCAGATGCAGCAGCGTGAGCAACGCATCGAGCCCCGTGTCGGTGGAGACCGCATTCGTCATCATGCGCGTTCTCCGGGCCGATTCAGCGAGAACGCAATGGCGTGAAGTCGAATCGAGCTTGGCCAGCAGCCGCGCTCTATCCGGTCCCTCCCCCCTTGTGGAGGAGGGACCGGGAGGGCGGTGCCCCACGGGGATTCTTTCCGACGTTCGGCCGCTAACACTGCATCTTCAACCATCGGCACCTTTTCCTGGGCTACCCCTCTCCCTAACCCTCCCCCGCAAGGGGGGGGAGGGAACGCACCTCCGTCGGAGCGCTAGTGAGGCTCTTCCCATCAGGCCTTACTGTCAGGCGTGCTGCGGCGGTGCGAGCACCTGGCTCTGCGTCGCGTGCGGATCGGGCAGCGGCATCTCGCCGTTCCCCTCACCTGCCGGGACGAAGCTGGCCGCCATGGCCTGGTTGAGCAGCATCGCGGCCGCGAACGCTCCGCCCTGGATGACGACGTTGTTGCCGGTGCCGCCGTCCAGAATGTCGAGGCCCCCGCCGCCGATCAGCACGTCATCACCGGCACCACCTGCCAGCGTGTCGTTGCCGGGGCTGCCGATCAGCACGTCGTCGCCGTTGCCGCCATTGGCAACGAGCTGGATGCCGCCGTGCAAGCCGGAAGCCGTGATGACGTCGTCGCCATCGAGACCGTTGATGACGATCCTGTCGCCCGCGCCGGCATCGGTGATGTTGATGTCCTGGCCAAGCCCCGACACCGTGATGATGCCGTCGTGCTCGGTCACCGTGATGACGTCGTTGCCGCCGGTTGCGTTGATGGTCACGGTATCAGCGGCGCCGTCATTGGCGCCGAGATCGAGGTCGACCTGGCTGACGCCGGTGCCGGAGAGGTCACCGACGGTAATGTTGTCGGCACCGCCGAGAGCATTGAAGTCGACATGTTCGACCCCGTTCAGGTCCATCGCAATGGCGGCGACATCCCGCGTGAACAGCACCCGACCGCCATTGGCCGAGATGTTGATGGTCTCGCTGATATTGGCGCCGTTGAATGCCAGCGTGTCGGAGCCCTTCCCGCCTTCGACGGTGTCGCTGCCGTCGCCGGGATTCCAGACGAAGGTGTCGTCGCCCGCGCCGAGATTGGCGAAATCGTTGCCGCGTCCGCCGTTCACGATGTCATTGCCGGCGCTGCCGGTGATGGTGTCATTGCCGTCGCCGCCGTTGATGTTGAGGCTGAACGACTGTCCCGCCTTGATGGTAGAGGCGTTGATGACGTCATTGCCTTGTCCGCCGTTGATGCCGAGCACGTCACCGGTGTCCGCGTGCGCAACCATCACCTGCGCAGCGAGGCCGTTGACCACGATCGATCCGCCGGAGGTCACGACCGATATGTTGTCGTCACCGATCGTGCCGTTCACGGTCACGCGGTCCGCAGCGCCATCGCCGCTCTGGCCGCCGGGGCCGGCACTGAGGTCGATGGCAACCTGCGTGATTCCTGTCCCGGTCAGATCGTTGACGGTGATGTTGTCGGCGCCGCCTGCCGCCGCGATCTGCACGTGCTCGACGCCAACGAGGTCCATGACGATAGCACCGACGTCACGGGTGAGTAGCGCACGGCTTCCGTTCGCCGAGATCGACATGGTCTCGGCCACATTGGCGCCGTTGAACACCAGCGTATCGGTTCCCGTGCCGCCTTCGACAGTGTCGCTGCCGTCACCGGGATTCCACGTGAAGATGTCGTCGCCTGCGCCGAGAAGCGCGACGTCATTGCCGCGGCCGCCGATGACCTTGTCGTTGCCGTCGCCGCCGATCAGGGTGTCGGCTCCCTGGCTGCCGGTGATGGTGTCGTTGCCCGCACCGCCGTCGATGGTCAGCCCGATCGCCGCGCCGAGCGTGGATGCATCGATCACGTCGTTGCCGCCGAGCGCCTGCACGACCAGCCGGTCGTTGCCGGCCTCTGCATTTGCGATCGTCACGACCTCCGGCAGCCCCGTGACCGTGACCGTTGTGCCCGCGGCTGTGACCTCGATGTGCTGATTGCCGTTGCTGCCGTTGACGGTCACCGTATCAGCAGCGCCGTCGCCTTGCGTCCCTCCCGGAACGGCTCCGAGATCAACCAGCACCTGCTTGACGCCGGTCCGGGTGAGGTCGCCGACGGTGATGTTGTCGGCGCCGCCACGCGCATCGAATTCGATCTGCTCGACGCTGTTGAGATCCATCGTGATGTTGGCGACATCGCGGGTGAAGCGCACCCGGCCGCCATTGGCCGAGATGTTGATGGTCTCGTTGATGTTGGCGCCATTGAAAAGCAGCTTGTCGCTGCCCGAGCCGCCCTCGACCGTGTCGCTGCCGTCACCGGGATTCCAGATGAAAGTGTCGTCGCCACTCCCGAGCTGGGCGACGTCGTTGCCGCGTCCGCCATTGACGATGTCGTCGCCGCTGCCGCCGATGATGAGGTCGTTGCCGTCGCCGCCGATGATCCGGTCGTTGCCGGCGCCGCCATCGAGCGTCAGCGAGATCAGGCTGCCGAGCCCATTGCCCGCGGTGATGACATCGTCGCCGCCGCCGCTGTGCAAGACGAGATTTTCAGTCGTGCCGATGTCGAGCGAAAACGGCGCCGCGCCCGTCCCGTCGAGCCGCACGCGGGTGCCGTTCGCCGTGATCGTGAACGTCTCGGCGGCGTTGTTTCCGTTGACCTGAGCCGTATCGTTGCCCTCACCACCTTCGAACAGGTTGGTGCCGCCGCCGGGATTCCAGATCATGACGTCGTCGCCGGCCTCGCCGAACAGCTGGTTGTCGCCGCTGCCGCCGTCCAGGACGTCGTTACCCGCTCCGCCGAACAGCAGATCGTTGCCGCCGCCGCCCTTGATCAAATCGTTGCCGGCCTGACCAAACAGGAGGTCGGCTCCCGAGCCGCCCGTGATCCTGTCATTGCCGTCGCCGCCGAAGATGTGCACCGCCGGCATCGGTCCGTGGCATTCGTCGACGGTGATCGTGTCGTCACCGCCTTGACCGAAGATGTCGATCGCGGTGGTGTTGTCGACCGTGGGTTCGCCACCAACCGTTTTCACGTGCCCGTTATCAACCAGGATGCGGCCGGACTTGTCGCGACTTATCACGAGGCCGTTATTCGCGCTGTCGCCGAAAATGATGAGTTGCCCCGTAACCGGGGAAAACACAGAGGTAATGGACATCCAAATGATCCTTCCGACCTAGCCCCTCCCTTCGACGCGTAGCATTCGCGCACATGACATTCTTGAACCGTTGCTTGAGACGCGCGTGATTATTCTGGAGATTTCCTCCAGTTTTGCTTCGGGGCAGTTTCCGACAGCGGATGCGAAGGCTTGCTCATCACGAACCGCCTGATCACGGATCACGCGTAACGCCCCCGTGATTTTCAACGCGCGCGGAAGAACGCAGCTCGAGGCAATGAAGGCACTTTGGGCGAAGGTCGGCATCCGCGATGTCGAAACTCGCGAACAAGATCGCCGGCGAGCGCGAACGGGAGAGATCACGGTTCACGCCTCGGCCACCGCGATCAAGGAATGCAAAGCCGCTTGATGATGGGGATAGGAGTGCGCGGCTGATCGCATCGACAGCCGCAACCAGCTTCAGGCCAAAAGGTCGACCCGTGTTACGCCGACTTCTTCTTCGGCTTCGGCTTGGTCGCCTTCGGCATGACCGGCGCCTCCGGCGTGCCCTCGATCGAGGACAGGCGACCGGCCGTGAAGGTATAGATGCCAGCGCGCGGACCGGTCGTCCAGGTCACGACCGCAACGCGCCTGCCGGCGGCATCACCGGAGAGGTTGACGCTCGAGGGCGCGCCGATGCCGCGCACCACATCGCATTCGGTGTGGCCGAGCGCGACGGTGCCGCCCATGGGAGCCGGCGCGGTCGTCGACGCATTCGCATCAGCCGGCCCGGGCGGCGGCGCCATGCCGGCACAAGCCCCGTCGGCGCTGACCAGATCCTCGGCCCCAACCGGCTTGTCGGGGGTCAGCGGCGGCGACTCAATCGAGATGCTTTTGATGAACAGGCGGCTGGGCGTGTTGAACCACTGGGCATCCCTGGACAACAGATCGGTCCCGCCCGAACAGCCCGCAACCAGCGGGGCTACGGCCGCCAACGCAATTATGAGCGAGCTGGGAAGCTTTTGATGTCGCACGATAAACTAAAATCCCCGAGTGAAGGATCGGCCCTAAGCAATTGTAGCAACATCACTTTGCGGCACGAAGGTGACAAAAGCCATCATCACCCGAAAAGTGCAAATTATCATTAATTGCGAGCGACCGCTAATTCCGCTTCTGCCACCGGCCCCGCTCGTCAGCCTGCCAATAAGTGACATCAAATCCCCGCGCCTTGCAATCCGTCCAGGCGCTGCGGGCGAACGCAAGCGCGTCCGGATCGTCGCCGTCGAACAGCAGCACCATGCGCTCATAGGCCTGCGCGTCCTGCGGCACCGCGGCGTTGTCGACGAGGAAGCGGACATTGGCACCGTTCGGATTGTCCTCCTCGACCGCCAGCACGATCGGCTGATCGGCGGCGTCGCTCACCCGCCATGTCGCGTGCGGCAGGAAGGAATCGTCGCGATAGGTCCACAAATGAGCGTCGAGCGCATCGGCGCGCTCCGGCGAATTCGACTGCACCACGACGCGCCAGCCGCGCTCGAGCGATTTCTCGAGAAGCGGCGGCAACACGTTCTCCACCGTCATGTTTTGCAGATGGTAGAAAAGGACTTCAGTCATCTCGGGTCATTTGCGCTCGTAATGGTCGGCGACCAGACGGTCGAGCAAGCGAACTCCGTAACCGCTTCCCCAGCTCTGATTGATGTCGGTCTTCGGCGCGCCCATGGCGGTCCCAGCGATGTCTAGATGCGCCCAGGGCGTGCCGTCCACGAAGCGCTGGAGGAACTGTGCCGCGGTGATCGAGCCGCCATGGCGGCCGCCGGTGTTCTTCATGTCGGCGAACTGGGAATCGATCAGCTTGTCGTATTCGGGGCCAAGCGGCAGGCGCCAGACCTTCTCGCCGCTCTCGATGCCGGCCGCCAGCAGCCGCTCGGCAAGCTCGTCATTGTTGGAGAACATGCCGGCATGCTCGGTGCCGAGCGCGACCACGATGGCGCCGGTCAACGTCGCGAGATCCACCATGAATTTCGGCTTGGTTTTCTTGGCGACGTACCAGAGCACATCGGCAAGCACCAGGCGGCCTTCCGCGTCGGTGTTGATGATCTCGATGGTCTGGCCCGACATCGAGGTGACGATGTCGCCTGGGCGCTGCGCGTTGCCGTCCGGCATGTTCTCGACGAGGCCGATGGCGCCGACGACGTTGACCTTGGCCTTGCGTGCCGCGAGCGCATGCATCAGGCCGACGACGCAGGCAGCCCCTCCCATGTCGCCCTTCATGTCCTCCATGCTGCCGGCCGGCTTGATCGAAATGCCGCCGGTGTCGAAGCAGACGCCCTTGCCGACGAAGGCAACCGGCGCCTCACCTTTCTTGCCGCCGTCCCAACGCATGATCACGGTGCGGCTCGGCCGCGCCGAGCCCTGGCCGACGCCGAGCAGAGCGCCCATGCCGAGCTTGTCCATGGCCTTGACGTCGAGGACCTCGATCTTGACGCCGAGCTTGCGGAGCAGGCCTGCGCGGCGCGCGAACTCCTCGGGAAAAAGCACGTTCGGCGGCTCGTTGACGAGGTCGCGCGCAATGATCACGCCGTCCACGATCGCAGCCGCCGATGTAAACGCCTTCTTCGCGGCGACCACGTCGCCGACCGCAAACGAGACGTCGGCGCGCGTGCCGCCCTCCTCGCCATCCTTCTTCCTGGTCTTGTAGCGGTCGAACTTGTAGGTGCGCAGCCGCAGGCCCGAGGCGATCGCGACCGCCTGCTCGCTGGTCATGGCGCCGCCTGGAAGTTCCGCCATGATGGTCATGGCCGCCGCCCCGGCCGGAAGCTTGCTCGCCGCCACGCCGCCGAATTTGAGGAAGTCGTTCGCCTTCAGGCCGGCCGCCTTGCCGGCACCGATCACGATCAGGCGGGTGGCCTTCACGCCTTCGGGCGCAAGGATGTCGAGCGCAGCGCCGCTTTTGCCCTTGAAGGCGGCGGCGGTGGCCGCCCGCTTCACGAGTTCGGTGGCCCCGCCGAGCGCCTTGGCGGTCGCCGGGCCGAGCTTCAGGCTGTCGTCGCAGAACACGACCATGATGCCACGGGCGGCGGCAGACAATGGAACGAAGCCGACCTTGATGGCATCGGACATGAGTAACTCCTTAAAACATTGCGCTTTTTACCGATCGGCGGTCCCGGCCACGGGCCGGAGCTGAACGGCGATTCACTGAGCGTGCCGCACTATGGGCCACCGGCCCGGCAGATGCCAAGCACCCCCCGTGGCCGAGGGGCCACAACGAGGGAAATATTAACCATATATTGAGGGTGCCACGGGGCAGCCATTTTGTTGACGGATCAAAGGGATGGTACTGAGAGAGTAAGCCGGCGGATGAGATGGTTGGCCGACCTTGGGGATCCTCTTGCGGGGATTGGTTGGACAGGCGGAATTCCGGCCGGCATTGGGGACTTGGTGGGATTCGTGCGGTAGTGCATGGGGTCAATCGATAGGTATATCTTCCGCACGACGCTCGCGTCGTTTGCGCTGGTCCTGGTCAGCCTCACGGGCGTGATCTGGATTACGCAAGCGTTGCGCGGCATCGACCTGATGACGAGCCAGGGTCAGACCATCCTGACCTTCCTCGGGATCACCAGCCTCGTCGTGCCCGCGCTGGTCCTGATCATCTCGCCGATCGCGCTGATGATCGCGATCTCGCATACGCTGAACAAGCTCGCGACCGATTCCGAGATCATCGTGATGAATGCCGCCGGCTTCTCGCCATTCCGGCTGTTCTATCCGTTCTTCTACGCCACCTGCGTGGTGGCGCTGCTGGTCGCCTTCATCGCGGCCTATCTCGCTCCCGACGGCATGCGGCGGATCAAGCAGTGGGACGCCGAGATCACCGCAGACGTGCTCACCAACATCCTGCAGCCCGGCCGCTTCGCCCAGCTCGACAAGAACCTGACGATCCGGATTCGCGAACGCCAGCCCGGCGGCATCCTCGCCGGCATCTTCATCGACGACCGCCGCGATCCGAACGAGCGGGTCTCGATCGTCGCCGAGCACGGCGAAGTCGTGAAGAACGAGACCGGATCGTTCCTGGTGCTGGAGACCGGCAATCTCCAACGCTTCGAGGCCGGCAAGCGCGATCCCGCGCTGGTGGCGTTCGGCCGCTACGGCTTCGACATGTCCAAGTTCTCGGGCCAGGGCCGCGACGTCACCCTCGGCATCCGCGAGCGTTATCTCTGGGAGTTGCTCTCGCCGTCCGAGGACGATCCCGTCTACAAGCAGATTCCCGGCCAGTTCCGCTCGGCCCTGCATGACAGCCTGCTGGCGCCGATCTATCCCTTCGCCTTTGCCGTGCTGACCTTCGCGTTTCTGGGTGCGCCTCGCACCACGCGCCAGAGCCGCAATTTCTCGATCGGCTCCTCGATCCTCGCCGTGTTCGGCCTGCGCATGGCCGGCTTCGCCTGCTCGGTGATGGCGGTGAAATCGCCGGGCGCGGTGCTGGTCCAATATGCCATGGTCATTGGTGCCATCGGCGTCGGGCTGGCGATCATCATTGGCGGCCTTGTGGTCGAACCGCCGCCGCGCCTCATGGAGGCCATCAACAGGTCGAACGCGCGCATTGCGCGGCTGTTCGGACGGCCGGCCACCGCATGAGCATGCTCACCAACACACTCGGGCGCTATTTCGCCGGCCGTTTCGTGGTCGCGGCGCTCGGCGTGTTCGCCGGCATTTTCCTGCTGCTGGTGCTGGTCGATTACATCGAGATGGTGCGCAAGACCTCAGGGCTCGCATCCGCCTCCGCAGTCATGGTGGCCGAGACCTCGCTGTTCCGCGTGCCGCAGCTTTTGGAGAAGCTGACGCCGTTCTGCATGCTGATCGGCGCCATGACCTGCTATCTCGCCCTCTCCCGCCGGCTCGAGCTCGTCGTCGCGCGCGCCGCCGGCGTCTCCGCATGGCAATTCATCTCGCCGGCGCTCGGCAGCGCGCTCCTGATCGGCGTGATCGCCACCGTCGCCTACAATCCGATGTCGGCCAATCTGCGCGAGCTGTCCAAGCGCATGGAAGCCGAGCTGTTCGGCTCGGCGCCCGGCGGCGGCATTCAGGACGCCTCCGGCTTCTGGCTCAACCAGAAGACCAGCGACGGCGAGACGATCATCAATGCGGCGCGCAGCGAGCAGCAGGGTATCCGGCTCACCGGACTCACGCTGTTCCGGTTTGACACAGAGCAGCACTTCAAGGAACGGGTCGAGGCGCGCGAGGCGACGCTCGAGGCCGGCCGTTGGCTGTTCAAGGGCGTCCGCCGCTTCTCGCTGGATTCGCCGCCGGTCGATCAGGCCAGCCTGGAGATTCCGACCACGCTGACCGAGGCCCAGGTCCGCAACAGCTTTTCCACACCCGAGACTGTGTCCTTTTGGCAACTACCGAGCTACATCCGCTCATCCGAAAGCTCGGGCTTCGCGACAGCCGGATACCGACTCCAGTATCAGAAGCTTCTGGCACAGCCGTTTTTGCTTGCAGCCATGGTGATGCTCGCGGCCTCCGTGTCGTTGCGCTTCTTCCGGATGGGCGGCGTGCAGAAGATGGTTTTGAGTGGCGTGGGCGCAGGCTTTCTGCTCTACGTTCTGTCGAAAGTGACTGAAGATTTGAGCAAGGCTGAGTTGATGCATCCGATCGCTGCGGCGTGGTTGCCCGTGGTGGTGGGCGGCCTCACCGGCTTTTTGGCCTTGCTGTATCAGGAGGACGGATAGTGACGGCCGTCCACCGAGGGCCCGTGTCTCGTTTGACGCGGCGCACATTGGTGCGCGCGAACGGGTGTGGCTTGTCCATTCGCAGATTCCTGCTTGCTGTCGCCGCCGTGGCATCGCTCGGTGGCGTGATGGACGTTGCCGCCGTGACGCCGGCCTCCGCCCAGAGCTTCACCTACAATCCGCTGCCGCCGCGTGCGAAGCCGCCGAAGGCCGTCAACGACAACCAGATGCTGGTTCAGGCGACCGAGGTCGATTACGACTACAACAATTCGCGCGTCTCCGCGGTCGGTAACGTCCAGCTGTTCTACAACGGCACCAGCGTCGAGGCCGACAAGGTCATCTACGACCAGAAGACCAAGCGGCTCCATGCCGAAGGCAACATCCGTATGACGGATGCCGACGGCAAGATCACCTATGCCGAGATCCTGGACCTGTCCGACGACTACCGTGACGGCTTCGTCGATTCGCTGCGCGTTGATACGGCCGACCAGACCCGCATGGCGGCGAGCCGCTCCGATCGCTCCAGCGGCAACTACACGGTGTTCGAGAACGGCGTCTACACGGCTTGCGCGCCGTGCAAGGACGATCCGAAGAAGCCGCCGCTCTGGCAGGTCAAGGGTGCGCGCATCATCCACGACCAGCAGGAGAAGATGCTGTATTTCGAGACGGCGCAGCTCGAATTCTTCGGCGTGCCGATCGCCTATATGCCCTATTTCTCGACGCCCGACCCGACCGTGAAGCGCAAGACCGGCTTCCTGATGCCGGGCTTCACGTCGAATACGCCGTTCGGCTACGGCGTCGAGGTTCCGTTCTACTGGGCGATCGCGCCCGACATGGACGCCACCTTCAACCCGCGCATCACGTCCAGGCAGGGCGTGCTGTTCCAGGCCGAATTTCGCCAGCGCCTGATGGACGGCGCCTATCAGATCCGCGTCTACGGCATCGACCAGCTCGATCGGAGCGCGCTCGCTGGCCAGCCCGGCGACAAGCAGTTCCGCGGCGCCGTCGACACCAAGGGTCAGTTCGCGCTGAACGACAAATGGGTCTGGGGTTGGGACGGTGTCCTGATGTCCGACTATTATTTCTTCTCGGACTATCGGTTGTCGCAATATCGCGATCCGCTGGGCTCGTTCCTGTATCTGCCGACGGATGCACTCTCGCAGCTTTACCTGACCGGTGTCGGCAATCGCAGCTTCTTCGACGCGCGCACGATGTACTGGCTGAGTTACTCGGGCAACCAGAACCAGGTGCCGGTCGTCTACCCCGTGATCGACTACTCGAACGTGCTGAACTATCCAGTCTTCGGCGGCGAGTTCAGCTACAAGACCAATTTCGTGAACCTGTCGCGTGACACCGCGGTGTTCGATCCGATCACGACGCTCGCCAACACCAACAGCCTGTGCACGACGGTGTCGGCCGATCCGCTCGCGCGTACGCCGTCGCAGTGCCTGCTGCGCGGCTTCCCGGGTACCTACACCCGCCTGACGGCGGAAGCGCAGTGGCGCAAGTCCTTCACCGATCCGTTCGGTGAAATCTGGACGCCGTTCGCCATTCTCCGCGCCGACGCGATCAACTCCTCGGTCTCCAACCAGCCGGGCGTGTCGAACTATTTGCCCGTCGGCGATACCCAGGCGCTCCGCCTGATGCCGACCGTGGGCCTCGAATACCGCTACCCCTTCATCAACGTTCAGCCCTGGGGTTCGACCACCATCGAGCCGATCGCGCAGATCATCATCCGGCCGAACGAGACCTATGCCGGCAAGCTCCCCAACGAGGACGCGCAGAGCATGGTGTTCGACGCCTCGAACCTGTTCAGCGTCGACAAGTTCTCCGGCTACGACCGTGTCGAGGGCGGCGGCCGCGCCAATGTCGGCGTGCAGTCCACCACGCAGTTCGACAGGGGCGGAGCCATCAAGACGCTGTTCGGCCAGTCCTACCAGCTGTTCGGCATGAACTCCTTCGCGGTCCAGGACTCCATCAATACCGGCGTGGATTCCGGCCTGCAAAGGCCGCGCTCCGACTATGTGGCGAGCGCCGCCTATTCGCCCAACAGCACCTATACGTTCAGCGTTCGCTCGCGCATGGACGAGCAGACCTGGAACGTGCAGCGCTTCGAGGCGGAAGGCCGCGCCAACTTCAACCGCTGGTCAGTCAGCATGCTGTACGGCAATTACGCGGCGCAGCCGGAACTCGGCTATCTAACCCGCCGCGAGGGCATCCTGACGTCAGGCTCGATCAAGCTCGCGGCCAATTGGGTGGTCACGGGCTCGGCGCGCTGGGACCTTGAGGCCAACAAGATCAACCAGTATGTGCTCGGTGCCGGCTACGTCGACGATTGTTTTGTGCTCGGCTTGAACTATGTAACTGCGTATAGCTATTCCGCAGGCTCGACCCCGCCCGTGCTGAACCACGCGATCATGTTCCAGATCGGCCTGCGCACGCTGGCGAACACAGCGACCACCAGCAGTTCCGGCGGCGGACTCCAGTGAACGGTTTGAAGGTGCCGGCCGCGTGTTCCCGATCGCAGGTTCACCTCGGCTGACATGCGAGCGACAAATATGACGATCCCATTGCCTGTCTTCCGCCTCTTCCTCATCCTCGCCGCCCTGCTGCTGGCCGGCGCGCCGTTGCGTGCGCAGAACATCGTCTTGATGGTCAACGGCGATCCCATCACCGACTTCGACATCGAGCAGCGCTCCAAGCTCGACCAGCTGACGACGCAGAAGACACCGGCCCGCCAGGACGTCATCAACGAGCTGATCGACGACCGGGTGAAGATGAAGGAAGGCAAGAAATATGGTGTCGACCCCGGCGTCTCCGACATCAACCAGTCCTACGAGGGCATGGCGCAGCGCATGCGCATCTCGCCGGACCAGCTCACCAAGTCGCTCGAGGTCAAGGGCGTCCGCCCCGAAACCCTGAAGAGCCGCATGAAGGCCGAGATGGTCTGGACCAGCCTCGTGCGCGGCCGCTTCAAGGAGAAGCTGCTGGTCGGCGAGAAGGACGTCGCGCAGGCCGTGCAGGCCCAGACCGGCGACAAGCTGCAGATCGAGGGCACCGAATACAAGATGCAGCCGATCGTGCTGATCGTGCCACGGGGCTCGTCGCCGGCGTTCCTGGAGACACGGCATAAGGAAGCCGAGCAGTATCGCTCGCGCGTCGGAAGCTGCGAAGAAGCCAATTCGCTGTTCCGCTCCACGCCGAACGCCACCATCCGCGACGTCGTCACCAAGACCACCGCTGAATTACCCGAGGCGCTGCGTAAGGTGCTCGACGACACGCCGATCGGCCACCTGACCGCGCCCGAGACGACCAAGGCAGGCATCGAGATGGTGGTGCTGTGCTCGCGCAAGCCGACCATGATCGACACGCCGAAGAAGCGCGAGGTCCGCGAGAAGATGTATCAGGAGAAGTACGAGAAGACCCAGAAGACCTATCTCGAGGAGCTCCGCAAGGCGGCGATGATCGAGTATCGCAACCGCTGATGGCCAAGCAGCCTGCCAAGCCCCTCGCCCTGACGCTGGGAGAGCCTGCCGGCATCGGCCCCGACATCACCATCGCAGCCTGGCTCAAGCGCCGCGAACTGGACCTGCCCGCCTTCTATCTGCTCGGCGACGAGGCGCTGATCGCCCGCCGCGCCAAGGCGCTCGGCGCTGCCGTCAGGATCGCTTCGGTGACCACCGGCGAGGCCGAGGCCGCCTTCCCCGAGGCCCTGCCCGTGGTTGCGTCCGGCGAGCCCGCGAGCGCCGCGCCCGGCAAGCCCGACGCATCGAGCGCGCCGGCCGCGCTCGCCTCGATCCGCCAGGCGGTCACGGATGTCCGCGAGGGCCGCGCCGGCGCCGTTGTCACCAATCCGATTGCCAAGAGCGTGCTCTATCGTGCCGGCTTCCGCCATCCCGGCCATACCGAATTCCTCGCAGAGCTCGCCGCGGAAGACGGCCCCACGCCGCAGCCGGTGATGATGCTGTGGTCGCCGCGGCTCGCCGTAGTGCCCGTGACCATCCACGTCTCCTTGCGCGATGCACTGGCCCAGCTCACCAGCGAGCTGATCGTCTCGACCGTGCGCATCGTCGCGACCGAACTCAAATCCCGCTTCGGCATCGCGAATCCGCGCATCGCGATTTCCGGCCTCAATCCGCACGCGGGCGAGGACGGCTCGCTCGGCCACGAGGAGCAGACCGTGATCGCGCCGGCGATCAAGACGTTGCGGGGCGACGGTATCGAGGCGAAGGGACCGCTCCCCGCCGACACCATGTTCCACGAAGCCGCGCGAAACAGCTATGACTGCGCCGTCTGCATGTACCACGACCAGGCGCTGATCCCGATCAAGACTGTGGCCTTCGATGACGCGGTCAACGTCACGCTCGGACTGCCCTTCATCCGCACCTCGCCCGACCACGGCACCGCCTTCGACATCGCCGGCACCGGCAAGGCCAATCCGGCAAGCCTGATCGCCGCGTTGAGGCTTGCGAGCCGGATGGCGGCTGCGAAAACCCGATGAGCACGATCGATGACCTCCCGCCGCTTCGCGAGGTCATTCGCCAGCACGCCTTGTCGGCGCGCAAATCGCTCGGCCAGAACTTCCTCCTCGACCTCAATCTCACCGCGCGCATCGCGCGTGCGGCGGCTCCACTCGAGGATTCCACCATCATCGAGATCGGCCCCGGCCCGGGCGGGCTGACGCGCGCCCTGCTCGCGCTCGGCGCCAGACGCGTCATCGCCATCGAGCATGACGAGCGCGCGATCCCTGCCTTGCAGGATATTGCTGCGCGCTATCCCGGCCGTCTCGAGATCGTCCATGGCGACGCCATGACCTTCGACCCGCGCCCGCTGCTATCAGGCGAAAGAGCAAAAATCGTCGCCAACCTGCCCTACAACATCGCGACCCACCTCCTCGTCGGCTGGCTCACCACCGAACCCTGGCCGCCCTGGTACGAAATGATGGTCCTGATGTTCCAGCGCGAGGTCGGCGAGCGCATCGTGGCGCGCGAGGACGAAGAGGCCTTCGGCCGACTCGGCGTGCTCGCCAATTGGCGCTGCGAGACCAAGATCCTGTTCGACATCGCGCCGTCCGCCTTCGTGCCGCCGCCGAAGGTTACGTCTTCCGTTGTGCGACTGATCCCGCGCGAAACGCCTCTCGCCTGCGATCGCAAGCTGCTCGAACAGGTCGCGGCCGCCGCCTTCGGCCAGCGCCGCAAGATGCTGCGGCAAAGCCTGAAGGCGCTCGGCGCCGATCCCGCGCGGCTCGCCGCAGCTGCCGGCGTCGATGCGACGCGGCGCGCGGAGACCGTTCCGATTTCCGGCTTTGTTGCCATGGCCCGTGAATTGGCCAATATACGCAGCGAAACAGAGAGATAATTTCGGAGGAAGAAATATGGCGTTGATGCGTCGGCAGTCCCTCGTCAAGTTCGATGCGCCGCTGTGCGAGACCATCGTCGAGACGCCGAAGCCGCAAGGTCGAGAGGTGCTGGTGCGGATCGAGCGTTGCGGCCTCTGCCACTCCGATCTGCACATCCAGGACGGCTACGCCGATCTCGGCGGCGGCAAGAAGCTCGACACCACGCGCGGCATGACGCTGCCCTTCACGCTCGGCCACGAGATCGCGGGCGTGGTCGAGGAAGTCGGCCCCGAGGTATTCGCCGGTCTCGTCGGCAGCAAGAAGGCGGTGTTTCCGTGGATCGGTTGCGGCCAGTGTCGCGACTGCGCCAATGGCGACGAGAATCTCTGCGCCAGACAGCGCTTTCTCGGCGTCTCCATCGACGGCGGCTTCGCTACCCACGTGCTGGTGCCCGACGCGAAATATCTGCTCGACTACGATCCCCTGCCCGTCAACCAGGCCGCGACGCTGATGTGCTCCGGCGTCACCGCCTACGGCGCGCTCAAGCGCCTGGTCGACCGGCCGCGCCAGCGCAACCTCCTGCTGATCGGCCTCGGCGGTGTCGGCATGATGGGCCTTTCCTTCGCGGCGGCCATGTTCAAGCAGCCGATCACGGTCGCCGACCTCAGCGGTGCCGCGCGCGAAACCGCGCTGAAGAACGGCGCGGCGGTGGCCTACGATCCGGCCGAGCCCGACGTGGTCAAGCGCATCCTCAAGGAAACCGATGGCGGCTTCGACGAGATCGTCGACTTCGCGGGCAACGAGAAGTCCATGGCTTTCGCGGTCGCCGTCGCCGCGCGCGGCGGCAAGATCGTGGTCTCCGGCCTGATGGGGGGGCAGTTCACGTTGCCGATGGTGCAATGGGTCTACAAGCGCATGACCATCGAGGGCTTCATGGTCGGCACACTCACCGAGGCTCACGAGCTGATGGCGCTCGCCCGCGCCGGCAAGATCAAGCCGACGCCGATGCGCGAGGAGCCGATGGCCGACGTCCAAACATGGATCGACGAGCTTCGCGCCGGCAAGGTCGTCGGCCGCATCGTGCTCAAGAACTAGAAACTGACGCAGACCCGTGTTCCAAATTGGGGAACCCGCTCTCTGCAGAATACGGTCCTCGCCAGCTCTCTTTTTGGATTTCTGGCAACCATGCAGACGATCCGCCGCTTCCTCGCCGACGAGTCCGGCGCCACAGCGATCGAGTACGGCCTGATCGCCGCCGGCATTGCGCTTGCGATCATCGCCGTCGTCAACAATCTCGGCGCGACGCTGAACAAGAAGTTCACCTCGATCGGCAGCTCGCTGAAGTAGCGGGCACGCGCGCCAATTCAAAGCATTCGTCTGTCCCGCGGAACGGCAACGGCCGCGCCGCGTTGGCAGCCATGTCCATTCGCTGCACCGTCGAGAACGCATTCTTCATCGCCTGGAGTTTCCTGGAGCAGAGCGGAGAGCTCGGCTCCCCGGACGAGACGGCGAACGTCCTGCTCGACGCCATTGAGGCCCAGCTCAGGACCGGCGAGCGCCGGCAACTGATGCTCGCCAACAGGGCGATCGATGCCTATCGCGCCCACGCGGAAAAAGGCCGGCCCGCGCACGATTGCGAAGCACGCTTCGGGTGACGAACTTCGGGTGATGAACATCCCGGCCGCCCTCGGGCCCGCCGGCCCGGCGGCGTTGAGGTATAGGCCGGCGGTCCGTCGGGCAGAGCGCACGGGCTGCGGCGCTCCGCGACGAGCGCGCTACGCTGGAGCCGCGCCCCTGCTGTGTGCACTCCTGCACAGAGCTCGCAATGTTGAAGGCCGCTGGGTTCGGCTGCGCCATTGCCTCGTCCCATGCCTCGCCAAAACTTTCTGGAATTCCGCAAGCCGGAGGCCATTTTTCAACGGCTGAAAAACGCCTTGTGTGCACTTTGGAACCGTCGGCTCCGTCACGGAAACGTAGGGTTCTGGCCGGTGCCGATTCCCGGCCAGAGCAAGACATGTGACCGGTCGGCCCCAGAACGATCTTCTCCAGCAGCTCAGCCGCCCGGATTTCGAACTGCTCGCGCCGCACCTCCAGCCGGTCGAACTCGAGGCGGGCCACATCCTTTATCATGCCGGCGACGAGGTGGCGGCGGTCCATTTTCCCTGCCGCTCCACGCTCGTGTCGTTCGCCGTGCCGGTCGAGGACGATCGCGAGGTCGAAAGCCTGCTGGTCGGGCGCGAGGGCGCGGTGAGCATTGCCGCCGGCCGCAGCGCCTCGCTGGCCTATTCGCGCATCGTCGTGAAGCTGGGCGGCACCCTGCTGCGGCTGCCGCCGCGCGTGCTCGAGCAGGCCCAGCAGAGGTCGGCCACGCTTCTGCAAATCTTCTCTCGCTACGCCGACTGCCAGTTCGCGCAGCTGCTCCAGACCGCGGCCTGCAATGCCGCGCATTCGATCGAGCAGCGCGCCGCCAAGTGGATCATCTCCGCGCAGGAGCACGTCGGCGGCCCCGAGATCCCCCTCACCCATGAGCAGCTGGCCGGCATGCTCGGCGTGTCCCGCAGCTATGCCAGCCGCGTCATCCAGATGTTCAAGGCCAGGCGGATCCTCGCGACACGCCGCGGCGCCATCCTGATCCTAGATGCGCCGGCGCTCGAAGCCAGAGCCTGCTCCTGCAACGACTGGGTGAAGAAGCACTTTGACGAGGTGATGGGACGCACGGCCGCGGACGGTTAGCTTTAGGTCTCACGCATGCGGCGGCGATTGGCGCTTCAAGTGCAGATAGGTCGGACTGAAGCCTCCGAGCCGCTGCAATTCGCGCCATTTCATGACGATGAGCTCGCCGTCGTGCATGTCCATGGTCCCGCTCCGCCTGAGGTCGGCGAGCGTCCGGTTCACCGTCGCGATCGCCATACCCAAGGTCTCGCCGAGCTGCGCCAGGCTGAGCGGCAGGCGGCAGCGATTGCCGCGGACGAGCTCCGCTGCGCGGGCGCGGTAGAACAGCTCGCAGAACAGGTGTGCCATGCGCGCGTGCATCGGCCGGGCGCTGTTGTTGGTGATGGCCTCGCGAAAGATCGCGGCATCGAGCAGGGTCTCGCGCCAAACCGACAGCGCGAAGGTCGGCCGTCGCCGGAAGGCAATGAACAATTCGCGATGCGGGATGAAGGCCACCGAGGCAGGCCCGAGGGCGCAGAGGCCATGGTCCATCTGGTCGATGAACAAGCCCTGGGAGTCCGGCAGGTCGCCGGACAGATGGAACGCGAGGTATTGCCGCCGGCCGCTGTCGAGCAAATGGTAGCGCGCGATCATGCCGGAGACGACCAGCGCCGAATGCTCGGGTTCGTCGCCCTGACGGATGAAATCCTCGTTCGGCGCGAACTCGCGCTGCAAAAAGGTCAGCCCGCGAATTTCGGCGACATCCTCCTGGGCGAGCGCGGTGTGCTCGCCCAAGTTCCGGATCAGCACGTCATGCGCTTTTTCCATAGGTCCCGCCAAAAATCCTGCCGGTTCGATCAAATGATACATCTGGCCCGTATCCAGCGGACTAGAACGCGGGTCGGAAGCACAGGTTGCTACCGGTCTGCGACATTACTTGGTCGCAGCCCACCGTCCCTCGATCGCTGACTGCGCCCGCCATTCGCATGAGCTCTACGACGATCCTGAAGCGCATTCGCCACCTGTTCGCATCGGAGTCGGGCGAGCACCTGGACAGTATCAGCGCTGCCTTCCAGCGAGGCACGCTGAAGGAGCCGGCGCGGCCGATGTCGGATCAGGAGCTTGCGCGCGCCATCCGCGAGTTCCAGGCGGTTCCCGTGTCCGATTGGACCATCGCGAAACTCTCACGATGCCTGCTCGAGCCCGCGATGCCGGGTGACGACTGAAACACCTCCTCCTCTCCATGCCGCACCCCAAGTTCATCGCACATCTCCAGGCGATTGAAGGCCTCTCCGACGACGAACGCCGCCAGATCGCGGCTCTGCCGTCCACGCTGCGCCAGGTCTCCGACGGCGAGACCCTGCTGCGCCAGGGTGAAGATACCTCTCGCTGCGTTTTCGTCGTCAGCGGCTTCCTCTATCAGGCGCGCATCGTCGGCGATCGCAGCCAGATCCTCGCCTTCCACGTTCCCGGCGACATGCCGTGCCTCCACACGCTGCTGGTCTCGCCGATGGATGCGGACCTCGTCGGTCTTGGCCCTTCCCTCGTCGGCTACGTCGCACACAGCCAACTCAAGCAGCTGCTCGACGGCTCCATTCACCTGACCCGCGCGTTCTGGCGCGAGACGCTGATCGATGCGGCGATTTCGCGACAATGGATCGCGCGCCTCGGCGCACAGGCGGCACTGCCGAAGGTGGCCCATCTGATCTGCGAGCTCGCCGCAAGGCTGGAGGTCGTGGGCCTCGTCAAGAACGGCCGCTTCCAGATGCCGATGACGCAGCGGCACGTCGCCGATGCCTGCGGACTGTCGATCGTCCACGTCAATCGCACCATCCAGGAGCTGAGAGGGCGCCGATTGATTGCCTGGGAGGGAAGCGAGATCGAGCTGTTGCAACCCGACGAGCTCCGCGCGCTCGCGGATTTCACGCCGGATTATCTGACCTGACAAAGACGGGCGGCGTTCCAACGAACGACATTCGAACCGGCACAGCAAAAGCGATCCCCCGCCTCACGATCGCGATGGCTTTATCCGCCATGATTTGAGCAACGGGCCGCCGGCACCCAGCACGGGATCGGTCTTCGGCTTGCGGACCTTGGCGACGCGTTTGCTGGCCTCAGGACGCTCTCGCGTGTCGGTGCACTCGTCATACGTCCCCTCCTGCGGATACGCTCCGACGACCAGGAAGTCCCGGCCGGACTCGATCAGTCGGTGTCCGGTGCCTGCGGGAAGGACCAGAACATCTCCGGCCTTCACGCTCAGGATTCGCCCCTTGATCCCGCCGCACTCGATCCTGGCCGTGCCGCGTGCCACGCCCATCACTTCGTGGATCTGCGAATGATAGTGGACAAAGTCATAAACCGTATCGCGCCAAGAGCGGCCCCAGCCGTGACGATCGAACAGCGTGTCGATGATGACCTCTGGAGCAAAACGCCGGGTCTTCAGGTTCACCGCACCGCGATAGAGCAAGACGGGAAAATGCGGGTTATTCGGCACGATGCCATCGTCGTCGAAACGGATGGCTGTCGGCTTCCGAGCCCGCACGAGCGCCCGCAGCGTTGCCGCGTCGGGGTGATCCTCAACGAACTTCTTGGCGAGATTTTTGATCTGGTCCTTGATCGGCATGGCGTCTCCTCAGCCGCAATTAAACGACGGCCGGAAGGATAAGTTTCCCGAGGTGATCCGGTTGGACCGCGCCATCTCCTCGGCGTCATTTCCGGCGAAGACAAGCATTCCAGAAATCGTTCCCCGGCAGCACTCCGGAATGTTCGCTGCGCTCGCAGCCACCGCCTTGCCCCGGTAGCCGACATTGGCCGCGCAGGAGCGGAACGACGCGATGTGAAGCAGAAGAACAATCAGTTTCAGTTTCGCCGATTGGGCGAGGCGTTTCGCTTACCTGCGAGCGGCTTTGCGACCTCCCGGGCGCACTCGACGAGCAGCCGCTGAGCAGGGTTCGGCGTTCTGCCCTTCATCGCAATGATCCCGATCGGCCACATCTGAATAGGCATTTCCACCGGTAAAACCTTCATCGACAGCCGCTTCGCGCTGAAGTGCAACATCGATGCCGGAAGGAAACTCAGGAATCGTTCCGACGAGAGCAACGCCGACTGCATAAGGATCGAATACACGGTTACGCTGGCACGTGGCACCTCCAGCCCGGAGGCGTGAAATGCGTTGGCAATCCAGCCGCCCGGAAAGCTTTCGCGCGGCGGCAGGCACCAACGCTCGTTGACCAGCTCGTCGAGGCGGATCTTGCGCCGCCGCACCCACGGACTGTGCAAGCCTGCGACAACGACACCGCTTTCGTGCAACAGCACTTCGACATCGGTATCGGCAGCCGGTGTCGGGCTCGGCAGGCGCCCTATCATGAGGTCGATGTCGTGATTGCGCAGATGACGATCCTGAAGCTCCGGCGGTTCGCCCTCGATGATGTGAAGCGCGAGCCTCGGATATTGCCGGGATAGCCGGTCAATGATGGCGGGCAGTAGTCCGGCCATCACGGGCTCGGTGCTGCCAATGCGCAATTCACCCACCGCGGGATCAGCGAGCGATTGCAGCTCGTCGACGCCGCTCCGCAAATCGTTGCACAAAGCAATGCTGCGCTTGAGCAAGGCCTTGCCATAAAGCGTGGGCTCAACGCCGAGCCGGCTGCGCTCCAGAAGCGGAAGGCCGATCGTTTGCTCCAGGCTTGCGATCATCTTGGATATGACAGGCTGAGAAATGGCTAGGTGCTCGGCCGCCTTCGCCATGCTCCCGTATTCCACGACGGCGATAAACACGTTCAGTTGCCGCAGCTTGATCCGACGGCTGATTTGGGATGCATCGAGCATGCGACCCTTTCCGAAATGGAATAGAACTATCGAGAAATAGAACTTTTCTTATATAGATCCGCGGGACAAGCTGCAATTCGCGTTACCCTCCACCGCCAAGGTTTGGAGCAGCCATGTCGAACATTCACGTACCCCGTCGCACCTTCCTGTTCGGAAGCCTCGCGGGATTGTTGCTGCCCGGCCAGGTCGCCGCGCAACCTTATCCGTCCAATCTCATACGTGTTGTAGTCCCTGCCGGCGCGGGGACACCGCCCGACATCATCAGCCGCATGATCGCCGACGAGCTCGCCGCCAATGAAGGCTGGCGACTTGTGGTGGAAGATCGCCCCGGTGCGCTGCAGACCATTGCCATGAACGACGTGAGCGGTCGTCCGGCGGACGGCTATACACTGCTGACCATGAGCCTTCCGATGACGGTCACCCCGGCCCTGCTTCCGAAGGCGGAGACACGGGCGGATGTGGATTTCGATCCGGTGATCAAGATATCGAAATCCTACACCGTGCTCGTTACAACGCCTTCCTTGCCGGTCGACTCGTTAGCCGGTCTGGTGGCGTTGCTCAAGAGCAAGCCAGGGAAGCTCAACTTCTCTTCCGCGGGCTTCGGCACCCCCTCGCACCTGATCGGCGAAATGTTTGCATTGCAGGCGGGCGTGCGCGCCACCCACGTGCCCTACCAGCAGTTTTCCCAAGCAATCACCGATCTGATCAGCGGCAACGTCCAATACATGTTTGTCACCACGCTTCCGGTTATTGACCTCATTGCGACCGGCAAGTTGCGAGCGCTTGCCGTCACCGCCCCCACCAGGATTGCTGCCCTGGGAGACATTCCCACTGTGATCGAGGCAGGCTTTCCCGATCTGGTGACAGCCGATTGGATCGGCTTTGCAGCGAAGCGTGGAACGGCTGCGGAAGTAACGTCGCAGCTCAACAAGGCAATTAACAAGGTACTTCTCGAGCCGAAGATCCGCGCTTCGCTCGACAAGATAGGAGCCGTAGCCGTGGGTGGCACCGCCGCAGAATTTGGTGAGGGAATCCGGAGTGACATCGCCCACTGGGGCAAGGTCGTCAAGGATGCGGATATCAAGCTGCCTTGATGAGCCAGACCCCATCCAAAGCCCAGACGAGTGGCCGCGATGCAGCAGCATTGGCGATCACGCCGCCGCAGATCGTCGGCCCGTTCTACCCGGTCTCGGAGCACCCCGATCTGGCAACCGATCTGGCGCGTCCAAGCGGCAGCACCGCTGAGGCGCTGGGCCAGCTCATCCATCTCAGCGGACGCGTGCTCACGCGTTCGGGAGCGCCGGTGCCGCATGCACGCATTGACATCTGGCAAGCCAACGCGGCGGGGAAATATCGTCATCCGAGTGATATCAATCCGGCGCCGCTCGATCCCAATTTCAAAGGCTTCGCGCGTCTCACAACGGATGCGGCCGGGCACTACAGCTTTCGTACCGTCAAACCGGGCCGCTATCCGACAGCAGAGGGCGACGTCAGGCCGCCGCACATTCATCTCACCGTTGAGGGGCGGTTCGATTGCCTGGTGACCCAGTTGTATTTCGCTGGCGAAGAAGAAAACGTGACCGACCGCTGGCTCAATGCGGCCCCGCATCCGGAAAGGTTAATCGTTACTCTGCAAAATTCGCCATCACGCCTTGAGAGGCATGCGTTGGTCGCGCATTTCGACATTGTTCTTGCCAGCGGATGACAAGCGTTTCAGGTGGCTCCAAGCCCGATTTGGGTCGTTCGCCACCGGCGCTGACGCGTCGGGCAAAACACCCCCGTCAAGGCCTCCGCGCAAAAATATTTCGCTTTTCCGAATTTCGGATTTGTGGCATACGCCCGTCATCCTGGCCCTGCCAAAGGGGCGTTCGCGACCGTCACGACATGCGGGCCGGGTGGCGGTGGACGCGGCAGCGACGGCGCGGGCGGCGTGACGACAGGGCGGGCAACCGTGAGTCCTCGCGCGACGCGTACGACACGGCGCTAGAGAGCGGGCTTGTCGGTCATCGGGGGTGAGCACACGCAAGCCCTCGATGATTTCGGCCGGACCGTCCGCGGACGGAGAAGTCGTGTGGTCCTGACGCCCGGGGTCTGTGCGTCAAGCCTCGCGGTGATGTGGCGGCCCGACCGGGCGCGCGCATCAGCGATCGGCCAGGCGACGGGGGCAATAGTGCATCGCTCCCCGGGGAGAGCACGAAGGACACCGTTAAAACCATCCGCGCAGGGAAGGCCGGGCGATCGGCTACCCTATCGGTCCACCCCGTGTGCATTCCTGTAGCGCACGGACCAACGGGTGCCGCCGGCGCCCGGCCTTCCCTGCGCCCTTTGGCCTCCAGTTGGGCGATGAACGGCAGCAAGGTTCGGGCAGAATCTGCCGCGGGAACGCGCAAGCGTGCGCCCTCCCCGGCGCGACCGGCCAACGCTGTACACACGGTCGCACCGCTTTTCGCCCGCGCCTCGAGCTGGTAGAATGGCGATATTGTTTGGGGAATTTTGATGCGCGCGAGGATTTTCAATCGCGTCCCGGGGCTGGCGATGCTGGTCGCAGCCCTGCTCGTCGTCGCAACGCACCCGGCATCGGCCGAGAAGCGCATCGCGCTCGTGGTCGGCAACTCCGCCTACAAGAACATCACGCCGCTCGACAATCCATCCAAGGACGCGAGCCTGATGGCGGACACGCTTGGCCTGCTCGGCTTTACGCTGGTCGGAGGCCGCGCCCAACTCGATCTTGACAAGGGCGCGATGGATCTGGCGGTGCAGAGCTTTGGCCGGCAGGTGCAGGGCGCCGACGTCGCGCTGTTCTATTATGCCGGCCACGGCGTGCAGGTCTCGGGCGCCAACTATCTCGTGCCGGTCGGCGCCAATCCGACCCGCGAGGCCGACGTCGACTTCCAGATGACCGATGTCAACCTCGTGCTGCGCCAGATGCAGGGATCGGGCACGCGCCTCAACCTCGTGATCCTGGACGCCTGCCGCAACAACCCCTTCGGCTCACGCGGCCTGCGCGCCTCCGATGGCGGCCTCGCGCAGATGCGCGCGCCCGAGGGCACGCTGATCTCCTACGCAACCCAACCCGGCAACGTCGCCCAGGACGGCAGCGACGGCCACAGCCCCTACACCAAGGCCTTGGCCGCGACGGTCCGGACCGCGGGCCTCGACGTGTTCCAGACCTTCAACCAGGTCGGCCTCGCGGTGAAGCGCGCCACGTCCGGCGCGCAGCAGCCCTGGGTGTCGTCCTCGCCGATCGACGGCACCTTCTATTTCGTCGCCCCCACGCAAACCGCGCCGCCGCAGGTCGCAGCGATGCAGCCCGATCCGCTGCCGGCGGATCGGCTGCGCGCCGATCCAGACCGCGTCCCGTTGCGCGATGCCGCCCTGCTGAGCGAACTCAGCGAGCGGCTCTACGAGCTCAATTTCGATCCTGACAGCCCTGACGGATTGACCCGCGCGATCACGAAGCTCCAGCAACGGATTTCCATGGCGCCGACGGGCGAAGCCACCGAGGGCCTGCTGCTGCGGATGCGCAAGATGGAGGACCTGAAGCCATGGGGCTCGATCGTCTACGGCCCCGACGGCAGCAAATGGGGCATCTCCTGGAGCCACGCCTCGCGGCGCGCGGCGGTGGCGGATGCGCGCGGCAATTGCGCCGGCGCCAAATGTCCGATCGAGCTGTCTTTCTATGGCAACCGCTGCGGCGCGTTCGCGATCTCCGACAAATCCTGGTCGCTGGTCCAGCGCGACAGCGTGCAGCGCGCGAAAGATGCCGCGCTTGACGAATGCGGCAAGGCTGGCAAAGCTTGCCGCATCATCGGTTCCGTCTGTGCCGACGGCTCCGGCCGCTGATACGATTTTTCATTCTGGATTTTTACTCATGCGCGCCATCATCCCTGCGATTGCCCTGACCGTCTTCCTGTCCGCCGTCGGCGCTCCACCGTCCGCCGTTGCGCAGTCCGGCAGCGCCGGCGGCTCGATCGGCAATGACGAGAAGTCGCTGTCCGGCTCGCGGTCGGATCGTTCCGCCGAGCCGGCCCCCTCGGCGCGTCGCAGCAAGCCCGCCGAGGAGCCGCGCAGCTCCTCGCGACGCGGTGGTGGAGGCGGTGGCGGGAGTTTCGACGGCGCCTGGATGGTCGTCAGCGTCGGCTGCGGCGGCACCACGTCCGGCGCGGTCGTGGTCTCCTCGGGCAAGGTCATAGGCCAAGGCGTCACGGGTACCGTCAGCGCGAGCGGCGCGGTCAGCACGTTCGGTCAAGGCGATGGCGTGACCTTTACCGGCTCGGGCCGCCTCGCTGCCCGCAGCGGCTCCGGTTCCTTCCGCCGCTCGGACGGCTGCGGCGGAACCTGGACTTCGACCAAGCAATAGCAGCGAACAAGTCCGGTTTCGCGGGGGGAACGAACGCCGCGCAAGCCCGATTCAGGCCACATCCTCTCCGGATTTGCGGCTCATTGCCACCCAAGTCTTTGACGACAAAGGGAAGGTAACGAGTTGCGTCATGCGTAATCGGGAGACCAGGATGGGCAACCGCACCGCAAAATTCTTATCTGCCCTCGTAGGCAGCATCATTGCCGGCGCGCCACTTGCCGCCGTGTCGCAGAATGCATTGACGCCACCGAGCACGGCAAATGCCGCGAGCGACTGCCTTGGCTCGCCAAAGGGCGCCGCGCCGCAGGGCCAGCATTGGCATTATCGCCTCGAGCGCGCGACCAAGCGGCAGTGCTGGTATCTGCGAGCCGAAGGCGGCAAGGCCACCCAAACCGCACAGACTGCGCCCGATACGCCTGCAGCGGATTCAGCCGTGCCGCAGCAGCACTCGGTCGAGGACGCGCGCGCCGAATATCTGACGCCGCAGAGCATCGCCGCCGTGAAGACGCCTGCACAGGCGGGACCGGCGCGGACGCAGCAAGCTGCGAACCCCTCCGCTGACGCCAACGCACAGCAGCCCGCCGTCGCCGGGCGCTGGCCCGACGCCTCCACGGCGTCCGCCGCGCGCACAGAGCAGCCGTCGCCTGCACCTGTCGCGGCCGCCGCGCAGCCGACCGCGAAGCCGGCGAAGTCCCCGGCTCCGATGGCTCTGGCGGCGACAGACAGCACCGCCGACAAGCAGACCGGCTCGCTCCAGATGCTGCTGCTCGTGATCGGCGGCGCGCTGGCGCTTGCCGGCATCCTCGCCAGCGTCATCTACCGCTTCGCCGGTGGACGCATGCGCGTCCAGGCCGCCGACCAGCGCCGCGTCAACTGGGACAATTTTGAGCCGCACGATCACGACGATGGCCGTGCACCCTGGCTCAACGCTGCGCCCGCCGGCGCGCCGCACGCTCGGCAGCCCCGCCCGGTGGATTTCGATGCCCTGCGTCCGCAGTCAACCCAGCTCAAGACCGCGCAGCTCGCCGCGATCGATCGCGAGATCGATGTGATCGACGAGCTCGCCCCGCAAGCGCAAGACCAGGTCCACGTCGAGGCCGCAGAGCTCGACGAGGCCGATATCTTCAACGGAGAATTCCAGATCGAGGCCGCACCGCAGCTCGCGGCCAACGACGTGAATGACGAAGAGCCGGCCGGCCATGACGACGCGGGAGTCGAGAACGCCATCGACATCGACGTGATCACGACGATGCTGGAACGGTTGGCGAAGGACGGGCCGCGGCTGACGCAGCCTACTAGCCTTGAAGTTGACCTTGCAGACCTCGCACGAAGCCCACGAGGCCGATCCGCCGCTCGCGCTTGAGGCGTTCGGCCTTCAGAATCGATTGCACCTCGGCGAAGGCTTCGTCGACTTCGTGGTTGATCACGATGTAATCGTACTCGGCCCAGTGGCTCATCTCGTGGCTGGCGCGGCTCATGCGCTTGCGGATCACCTCGTCGGAATCCTGCGCGCGCGAATGCAGCCGCTTCTCGAGATCGGCCGCCGACGGCGGCAGGATGAAGACGCGAACCACGTCGGCGCTGGCTTTCTGGTGCAGTTGCTGTGTGCCCTGCCAGTCGATATCGAAAAGCACATCCTGCCCGGCCGACAGTGCCGCCTCCACCGGCGCTCGTGGCGTCCCGTAGAGATTGTCAAACACAGTGGCCCATTCGAGCAATTCGCCTTGCTCCACCATCGTCTCGAACCTGCGCTTGTCGACGAAGAAATAGTCGCGTCCCTCGACCTCTCCCGGCCGCATCGGACGCGTGGTCGCCGACACTGACATCCTCAAACCGGGCTCCCGGTCGAGCAGCAGACGGGACAGCGTCGTCTTGCCCGCGCCCGATGGCGAGGACAGCACGAACATCAATCCGCGCCGCTCGACTCCGTCAGTAACGTGACCGCCCATCGTCATCGATCACTCCAGATTCTGGACCTGCTCGCGGAACTGCTCGACCACGTTCTTCATCGCGAGCCCGGTATTGGTAAGCTCGATGTCGTTCGACTTCGAGCAGCAGGTGTTGACCTCGCGGTGAAACTCCTGCGCCAGGAAGTCGAGCTTGCGCCCGATCGGGCCGCCCTTGCCGATCAGCTCGCGGGCCTGCGCGACGTGCGAGGCGATCCGATCGAGCTCCTCGCGGATATCGGCCCTGGTCGCGATCAGGATCGCTTCCTGCATCAGGCGGTCGGAATCGAAACGATCGGACGTATCGAGCAGCGTGGCGATCTGCTCGGCGAGCCTCGCCTTGATCGCCTCCGGCTTGCGGCCCGGCGCGGCCTCGGCCTTCTTGGCCAGAGCCTCGACCTCGTCCACCCGCTGGGTCAGGATCTGACCGAGCGAAGTCCCCTCGCGCTTGCGCATCGCGACGAGTTCGTCGAGCGCCCTGTCGAAAGCTTCGGCCGCGGCAGCGCGCGCCGCCTTGTCCTCCTCCTCGTCGCCCTCGGGCTCGGCGACCTCGACGACACCCTTGATGGCGAGCAGGCCGTCGACGCTCGGCGCCACCGCGTCGACCTTGCCGGCGATCAGCGCGGCCGCCTTCAGCACCGCATTGAGCACGTCCTCGTTGACGCGGACTGAGGCCGCGGCATTGGCGCGCTTGACGGTGAGATTGGCGTAGACGGTGCCGCGCGACAACAGCTCGCCGGCGCGCTTCTTGGCATGGGCCTCGAGCTCGTCAAACCCCTGCGGCAACCGCACCCTGAGGTCGAAGCCCTTGGCGTTGACCGACTTCAATTCCCATTCGAACGTGTACGGCCCGCTAGCGCCGTGGCTTCGGGCAAAGCCGGTCATGGACGACAGCGCCATCAGATCAAATTCTCCAGAAACACGGGATTCGCGGGCCCATCGGCCGCGCGAATCTTAAGACTATTTTGCCGGAAAGTGGAATCCGCAAAGACCCGTAGGCAGGTCTGCGCGGGATTAGCGCTGGATGACCGGCGGCGACGGCTGCACCGCGCCCTGCCGGGCCGGCGCGGGATTGGCAGGGCGAGCAGCCGGCGGCTTCTTCTGCTGGTTCGGCTTGGGCGTCGTCGCCGTCGGCGTGTCGGCGGCGCCGGGCGCGGCGCCGGCCGGCGGCTGCGCGTCCTCGGCCGGCTCGACCGTGTCGTTCTGGATCTGCTTTTCCATGGCGCGCAGCTTGGCGACGTTCTTCTGGTGCGCGTCGTAGGTCTCGGTAAAGGAATGCCCGCCGGTACCATCCGCGACGAAATAGAGGTCGCGGGTACGGGCCGGGTTGGCGGCAGCCTCGAGCGAGGCGCGGCCGGGGTTGGAGATCGGGCCCGGCGGCAGGCCCTCGATGACATAGGTGTTGTAGGGCGAAGGCTGCGTGATCTCGCTGCGCTTGATCGGACGGCCGAGCGTGCCCTTGCCGCCGACGAGGCCATAGATGATCGTGGGATCGGACTGCAGCTTGATCCTCTGCTTCAGGCGATTGACGAACACCGCGGCGACACGGCTGCGCTCGTCAGGCTTGCCGGTCTCTTTCTCGACGATCGAGGCCAGCGTCACCAGTTGCTCCGGACTCTTGACCGGAATGTCCTGATTGCGGCGCTCCCAGATCTCGGTCAGCACGCGCTTGTGCGCCTGCTGCATGCGCTGGATCACCTGATCGCGCGGGGTGCCGCGCGGGAACTTGTAGGTCTCGGGCAGCAGCGTGCCTTCGCGCGGCAGCTCACGCACGCTGCCGGTGAAGATGTCGTTGTCGGACAGGCGCGCCACGATCTGCTCGGAGGTGAGGCCCTCCGGAATCGTCACGGCATGCTGCACCACCTTGCCCTCGACGATTGTGGCAATGACGTCGCGCAAGGACGCGTTCTTCTGGAACGAGTATTCACCGGGCTTGAGGTCCGAGCTCGCCTTCAACGCAGCGACGCTGGCAATGAACGCCCACGGATTGACGTCGGTCACGCCTTCCCGGTTCAGCGTCTCGGCGATGTCGCGCTTGCCGGCGCGCTGCGGGATGTTGACGATCTTGTCTTCCTTCAGCGGTCCCGGCGCCTCGAGCACCTGCCGGCCGTAATAGTACACGCCGCCCGCACCGATCATTGCAATCAGCAGCAGGGTGATGATGGCGTTGCCGACGATCACGAACGGATTGCGCGCGCGGTCCGATCGCTTCGGCGGCGGCGGGACCTGCTCGGGCTCGAGCGCTGCCCGCGGGCTCCGGGGCGAAATGGGCGGCCTTTCACTCATCGAAGCAACCTGAATCCTGCCGGTTCAAATGCGACCCGACAATCGCTTGTCTGGCCAAGTACACGCGCCCACTTGTATGACTATCGCCGAATACGGCAAAACGGTGGATTCGTCGCAAACACAAACTATTGGACCGGACGCCGGAAGATCACCGATGCGTTGGTACCGCCAAAACCGAAAGAATTCGACAACGCGACGTTGACCTCGCGCTTCTTCGCCTTGTGCGGCACGAGATCGATCGCAGTCTCGACCGATGGATTGTCCAAGTTGATGGTCGGTGGCACGACATTATCGCGAATCGCGAGAATGGCGAAGATCGCCTCGATCGCGCCAGCCGCACCCAGAAGGTGACCGGTCGACGATTTGGTCGAGGACATCGCGACCTTGGAAGCGGCATTGCCGAGCAGACGCTCGACCGCACCGAGCTCGATCTCGTCACCGAGCGGTGTCGAGGTGCCGTGCGCATTGATGTAGTCGAGATCGGACGCGGTGAGGCCGGCGCGCTTGAGCGCTGCCGCCATGCTGCGGAAGCCACCGTCGCCGTCGGGTGACGGCGAGGTGATGTGGTAGGCATCGCCCGAGAGACCGTAGCCGATCACCTCGGCATAGATCTTCGCGCCGCGGCGCTCGGCGTGTTCGAGCTCTTCCAGGACCAGAACGCCGGCGCCCTCGCCCATCACGAAGCCGTCCCGGTCCTTGTCGTAGGGACGCGAGGCCTTCTCAGGCGTTTCGTTGAAGGCTGTCGAGAGCGCACGCGCGGCGTTGAAGCCGGCAATGCCGATGCGGCCGATCGGCGATTCCGCGCCGCCCGCAACCATGACGTCGGCATCGCCGAGCGCGATCAGGCGGGCGGCATCGCCGACCGCGTGAGCGCCGGTCGAGCAGGCCGTGACCACCGAATGGTTCGGCCCCTTCAGCCCATGCTTGATCGAGACATAACCGGAGGCGAGATTGATCAGGCGGCCCGGAATGAAGAACGGCGAGACCCGGCGCGGCCCGCGTTCCTTCAGCAGGACCGCAGTCTCGGCGATACCGTTGAGGCCGCCGATGCCGGATCCAATCATGGTGCCGGTGGCGCATTTATCCTCTTCGGTCTCGGGATGCCAGTTGGCATCGTCGAGCGCCTGGCCGGCTGCGGCCATGCCGAAGATGATGAAGTCGTCGACCTTGCGCTGGTCCTTCGGCTCCATCCAGATGTCGGGATTGAAAGTGTCGTTGGTGCCGTCGCCGCGCACGACCGTGCAGCCGATCTTGGTCTGAAGATCGGAGACATCGAAGCTCTCGATTTTGCGTGCGCCGCTTTCGCCGTCGAGGATGCGCTTCCAGGTCGGCTCGACTCCGCAGCCGAGTGGCGAAACCATGCCAAGACCCGTAACGACAACCCGCCTCATGTCCGAAAACTCCGCATCGAAAGATTCACGGCCAATAACAAGAAACCGGCTGACCGCTGTTGGGCGGTCCGTCCGGTTTCAATGTTGTCCCCGCGAAAATGAAGAGCGTTAGCTCTTCGCGTTCTTCTCGAGAAACTTGGTGGCGTCGCCGACGGTGAGAATCGTTTCCGCGGCATCGTCCGGAATCTCGCAACCGAATTCCTCTTCGAACGCCATCACCAGCTCGACGGTGTCCAGACTGTCGGCGCCGAGGTCGTCGATGAAGCTCGCAGCGTCGACAACCTTCTCGGGTTCAACACCAAGGTGTTCGACCACGATCTTCTTAACCCGCTCGCCAATCTCACTCATTGCATAACCTCGTGTTGTTCCCTGTAGACCCGACCCCCCGGGACGATACGAGCCGTCGTGGTCGTTGACTGCCTTCGCTTACGAACTTTGATCTGGCCCCATCCTAACCGATGCAGGCCCGGCGAATGACGGCCAAGGCTCCGCATCGCCAATATACAGGGTTTCAAAAACCTGCAATGGCGTTCTTTGCCCATCCGTTGAAGGTCCGGTTATCATACTTCAATTGCGTTGACTACAAGCCTCATTTCGCTCCGGAAACGGCCGTTTGCCGCATTCGGCTGCCCAAGGGGCGGTGCGGCATGAGGCGTCAGATCATGGCCATGCCGCCGTTGACGTGGATGGTTTGGCCGGTGACATAGGCCGCTTCGTTCGAACTCAGGTAGACGGCGGCCGCCGCGATGTCCTCTGGCGTCCCCAGGCGATTGGCCGGAACCTTGGTCAGAATCGTTTCGCGCTGCTTGTCGTTGAGCGCATCGGTCATCGGGGTCTTGATGAAGCCGGGAGCGATGCAGTTCGCGGTGACGCCGCGCTTGGCGTATTCGGCACCCAGCGTCTTGATCATCCCGATCAGGCCTGCCTTCGACGCAGTATAATTGCCCTGCCCCGGGTTGCCGGTGACGCCGACCACCGAAGTGATGGCGATGATGCGGCCGAAGCGCTTGCGCATCATCAATTTGGTTGCGGCGCGGGCAAGCCGGAAGGTCGAGGTCAAATTGATGTTGATGACCTCCTCCCAGTCTTCGTCACGGAGCTGCACGAAGAGATTGTCGCGCGTGATGCCGGCATTGGCGACGAGGATGTCGACCTGTCCCATCGCCGCCTCCGCACCGGGCACCAGCGCTTCGACCTCCTCGACTTTGGAGAGATTGCAGGGCAGCACATGGGTGCGCTCGCCGAGCTTGCCTGCAAGCTCATCCAGCACTTCCTTGCGCGTCCCCGATATCGCGACGGTGGCGCCCTGCGCGTGCAGCGCCTGCGCGATCGCGCCGCCGATGCCGCCGGTTGCGCCGGTGACGAGCGCCTTTTTGCCAGTCAGATCGAACATCGATAACTCCTCCAAGGCACGATCCGGAAACGCGCGCAGCGGTTTTCCGAAAGGGTCGTGCGTCAACTGTAGAACTCGCGCGCGACGACGAATTATCGCGCTTCAGGCCTGCTTGGCAGCAGCCAATGCATCTTTGGCAGCAGCAATGTCGTTGGGACCGCCGACCGCAACGCCGACGGCACCGTCTGCGATACGCTTGACCAGGCCCGTCAGCACCTTGCCGGCACCGATCTCAAAGAAACGGGTGACGCCCTGCCCCGCCATATAGGCAACCGACTCGCGCCACCGCACAGTGCCGGTGACCTGCTCGACCAGGCGCCGGCGGATCTCGTCGGGATCGGTGATCGCGCTCGCCAGCACATTCGACACCAGCGGGGCGGCCGGCGCCTTGATCGTGACCCCGGCCAGCGCCTCCGCCATTGCGTCGGCAGCCGGCTGCATCAGTTTGCAATGGAACGGTGCGGACACCGGCAGCAGCATTGCTCGCTTAGCGCCCTTGGTTTTGGCGATCTCGACGGCGCGATCGACCGCAGCCTTGTCGCCGGAGACGACCACTTGCCCGCCGCCATTGTCGTTGGCGGCTTGGCAGACCTCTCCCTGAGCGGCCTCCTCCGCCACCGCCACGGCGGCCTCGTAGTCGAGGCCGAGCAGAGCGGCCATCGCACCGACGCCGACCGGCACAGCTTTTTGCATTGCGAGACCGCGGATGCGAAGCAGCCGCGCCGTGTCGGAAATCGTCAGGCTGTCGGCCGCGGCCAGCGCCGAATATTCGCCGAGCGAGTGGCCGGCGACGAAGGCCGCATCCCGCCGCACGGAAAACCCGGCTTCGGCCTCCAGCACCCGCAGGGTGGCGATAGACACCGCCATCAGGGCCGGCTGGGCGTTTTGGGTGAGCTGGAGGGTTTCAGCCGGACCATCCCAGATGGTCGCCGTCAGCTTCTCCCCCAGCGCGGCATCGACCTCGTCGAACACGGCGCGCGCCACCGGAAAGGCATCGGCCAGGGCCTTGCCCATGCCGACCGCCTGGGAACCCTGCCCCGGAAATGTGAATGCTGCCGTCATCGGCGCTCCCTGCTTGTCGGGCGTGATCTCTGCGAGAACCGGCAGCCGATGACGCGCGGCCTTAGGCCATGGTTCCGGATCAAGCTCCAAAGGGGGCCGTAGACACTGTCCGGGGCCGGAATGTCAAGCCAAGATGGGAACTTCGATCAGCCTTCGACTGGCAGCCTTCAACCGGAGTGACGGGTTCCTAGAATCCGCCAGCCGTCTGGTTGGCATCGACCTCGGACCCCGCCTGCGCGCGGCGCGCGCTGTTGACCAATTGCCCCGGCCGGTCATCGCGGTTCGGCTTCGCGGTCGCAAGCCGCAGCACGGCGGCGTAACTCGGTTGCACCTCCATCCGGCCCGCATGCCGGCTCTCACTCAGCAAGCGGTGCACCTTCGGCAGATTGTAGCAGGGCACGTAGAACAGGAGATGATGTTCGAGGTGGTAGTTCACGTAGTACGGCGCGATGAACAAGCGCTCGAGGAAATTGGCATAGGTGGTGCGGGTATTGCGCAGGGGATCGTTGCTGTCAGGTACGACCGCGTGCTCTGCGATGTTGCGGATGCGGGTGATGACCATCATCCAGGTCAGGAGCGGCAGCAGCCATAGCAGCGGATAGGCCCACCACACGCCGGCCGCCGTGAGCGCTGCGAACATCGCGCCATTGACCAGACATTGCGGGCCAAGCTTCTCCCACAAATGCGCCGCGCGCTGCCGCGATGGCCAGTCCTTCGGCCCGAGCGCGTTGAGCAATTGCGCCTTGCGCTGCTGGTAGCCGGTCTGCCCGGTGAGGTCGCGAATGAACTTGCGGCGATAGCTCAGCTTCGTGATCGGAAACGGCGCCGACAGCACGAGATCGGGATCGTCCTCCTGCTGGGTGCGCGCATGGTGCTGAAGGTGATAGCGCCGATAGCTGCGCGTCTCCGCAAACAGAGGATAGGCGCAGAACCACTGGCTTAGGGTCAGATTGGTCTTCTCGTCGGGGGACAGGCAGCCATGCGCGCCGTCATGCATGAGGATCGCGAGCCCGAGCTGGCGCGAGCCGATGATGGCAACGGCGAGCACATAAGTGATCGGATTGGGCCACCACGCGACCAAGGCGATTGCCGCGATGATGAGCGCCCAGGCGTGCGCGATCAGCGCGACGCCTTTCCAGGTCACGCGCCGGCGCACGTCGGCAAGTTGCTCGTCGGTCAGGAAATCGCGGGCACGCATGTGAAGCGCAGTCATGGCCTAATCCTCCTCATTCGAATTGCTCGATGCGTCGCGCGCGTCGACGAGGCGCAGCCGCGCAGTGTCATCAGAGGATTTCGCCTGTTCGCCCAGCACGCGCAGCATCTCGGCGCACAGCGCCTCGGGCGAACGGCCCATGGCGTAGCCCTCAAGGATGACGCCGATGGCGACGGCCCAGAACCGCCGCGAACTCTCGTCGGGCGCGCGCAGGGAGCGCCAGCCGTGCCGCGCGACCTGGCTCGCATAGGCCCGCGCACCTTCACTGTGCAGGCGCTCGATGGTGCGCTCGACCAGCGGCGCGAGATCCTGGCGCCGCCGCGTCAGCGTCAGCGCCTCGGCGAAGAAGGCCACCGAATCGCTCGTCGTCACGGTCTCGGCCAGCGCGTGGGTATAATCCCGCGGCGCGCGCGCCTTCAGCGCCGCCTGCTCGGTCGCCCGCGCCAGATACAGCAGCTCGCGGCAGGCGCATTCGACGAACAGCGCCTCCTTGGTACGGAAATAATAGGTGATCTGGCTCGGGAACGCGTTCGCAGCGGCCGCGATGTCGGTGATCGCCGTACCCGACAGCCCCCGCTCCCGAAACAGCGGGCTCGCGGCATCAAGCAGCAGCGAGCGCATTTTGCGGCCGGCCGACCGCGTGGCGCGGGCGGCGTGTTTGGGATCGCCTGCCTCCTTGAGGGGCTCGTGGGCCGGCTTTTCTGCCATTGGAGTTCGCTCCGGTTGATTTATTTGTATGATATACAAACAAACAAATCAAGCCGGTATGATGGTCGGCGGCGGATCCGGCCGCCCGCATGCGATCCCCGCGCCGAAACGGCGCCTGCAACCTTGCCAAGTCAGCCGAAATCCGTATAAGGCGCCCATCCGCAGACCCCGGCCGGGAGCTGAACGGACGGTCTCAGCAAATCATTTGTGATTTTGGTGTGGCAGGGCCAGTCGGCCCGTCGTCCCGTGTTTCCGCCTTCTGAGCTTAATCCCAGAGTCCTTTCCGAAGGCCTCTTAAGGGCTTGACGCCGGGCGATGCGCCAACATGAGGAAAGGACTTCCATGGCTCTCTATGAGCATGTTTTTCTCGCGCGCCAAGACGCGAGCACGCAGCAGGTCGAAGAGCTGACTGCGCAGATGACCGGCATCGTCGAAGGTCTCGGCGGCAAGGTCACCAAGACCGAGAATTGGGGCGTACGCTCCCTCACCTACCGCATGAACAAGAACCGCAAGGCGCATTTCGTGCTGCTCAACATCGACGCGCCGTCCGCGGCGATCGCCGAGATCGAGCGCCAGGAGCGCATCAGCGAAGACGTGATCCGCTATCTCAGCGTCCGCGTCGAGGAGCTCGAGGAAGGCCCGTCCGCGATGATGCGCAAGGCCGACCGTGACCGCGAGCGTGACGACCGTGGCGGCGGCTTCCGTGGCGATCGCGAAGGCGGTGGCTTCCGTGGCGACCGCGAGGGTGGTTTCCGTGGTGGCGATCGTGAAGGCGGCGGCTTCCGCGGTGACCGCGGTCCGCGCCGTCCGCGTGAAGACGCTGAAACCACCACCACCACCACGACGGATGGGGAGTAAGAACAATGGCTGAAGCTGGTGCACGCCGCCCGTTTTTCCGTCGCCGCAAGAGCTGCCCGTTCACGGGCGCGAATGCTCCGAAGATCGACTACAAGGACTCCAAGCTGCTGATGCGTTACGTCTCCGAGCGCGGCAAGATCGTGCCGAGCCGCATCACCGCGGTTTCCGCGAAGAAGCAGCGTGAGCTTGCCCGCGCCATCAAGCGCGCGCGGTTCCTGGGCCTGTTGCCCTACGTCATTCGCTAAAACGAATTCGGCCGGCGGCGACATCGCCGCCGGCCGTACGACCTAGTTTCTCATAAGGCTTCCGGGTCGTCCGGTCGCCGATGGTTGGGGCGAGATGCCTCTAACCGCTCGAAGGGAGCGGGACAGCTGATGATGGCCTTTGGACTGATAGCCCTGATCGCCGGCGCTGCGTCGGCCCTGATGTTCGCCTCGATCATTTCGGGCGCGCTGATCTCGCTCGTCCTGTTCTATCTCGCACCGCTGCCGCTGATGGTCGCTTCGATCGGCTGGGGACCGCTTTGCGCGAGCCTGGGCGGCATCGCCGCCGCGCTTGGCCTCGGCGCCCTGTTCGGCCTGCCCTATTGCATCGCCTTCGCCCTCACCGTCGCATTGCCGGCCTGGTGGCTCGGCCATCTCGTCCTGCTCAGCCGGCCGGTCGGAGCCGCCGCGCCGGAGCCCGCCGCCGAGCCGCCCACCGAGCCTGCGCTGGAGTGGTATCCGGTCGGCCGTATCCTGCTGTGGATCGCGGGCTTCGCCACACTGACCACGATCGCCGCGCTGCTCACGATCGGCACCGACGCGGAGACCATCACCGGCACGCTGCGCCGTGGCTTGATGCGCCTCCTCCGCGCCGCCGACCCGCAGAGCTCCGGCGAGACCGACCAATTCGTCGGCGCACTGGTGCGTATCTTGCCGGCGGGTGCCACCATCGTTGCGATGATGACGCTGACCCTCAACCTCTGGCTCAGCACCAAGGTGACGGCGACGTCGGGCCGGTTGCGGCGCCCCTGGCCGGACCTGATGACCGCGGAGCTGCCGCCGATGACGCTCGTGGCGCTCTGCGTCGCGCTCGCCTTCTGCTTCACCGGCGGACTGCTTGCGATCGCGGCGCAAATCGCGACGGCTGCGCTGATGATGGGGTACGCGCTGACCGGCTTTGCCGTGCTGCATACGCTGACGCTGGCGCTGAAGAGCCGCACCTTCTGGCTCGGCTCGACCTACGCCGTCGTCGTCGTGTTCGGATGGCCCGTCATCGCGATGGTGATCCTCGGCCTCGCCGATGCCGTGTTCGGCCTCCGCGAACGCTTCCTTCGCACGCGCCAGCCACCGCCGCTGCCGACCTCTTGAGTTCAAGTCCGAAAGTTCAAGTTCGAAATTCCACCTCACTCAACACATCAAAGGAGAACGAATATGGAAGTCATTTTGCTGGAACGCGTCAACAAGCTCGGTCACATGGGCGAAGTCGTGAAGGTTCGCGACGGCTATGCCCGCAATTTCCTGCTCAAGCGCGGCAAGGCGCTGCGCGCCACCGCCGACAACCGTGCCAAGTACGACGGCATGAAGGCCGAGCTCGAGGCTCGCAACCTTGAGTCCAAGGGCGAGGCGTCCAAGGTCGCCGAGAAGATCCAGGGCAAGAACATCATCGTGATCCGTCAAGCTTCGGAAGCCGGTCAACTGTTCGGCTCGGTCAACGTGCGCGACATCGTCGTGGCGTTCGAAGCCGACGGCGTTTCGCTGTCCCGCCCGCAGGTTCAGCTCGATGCGCCGATCAAGACCATCGGCAAGCACACCATCACGGTCGCCATCCACCCCGAGGTCGAGGTCGAGATCAGTGTCACCGTGGCGCGCAGCCAGGACGAGGCCGAGCGCATCAACCGCGGCGAGGACATCTCGAGCCGGAACGAAGACCGGGATGCTGCGGCCGAAGCGATCGCAGCCGCCGGCGAGTTCTTCGACCCGGAAGCCCTGCAGGACGACGCCGAGCCGGCGCCGGCCGCGGAAGAGACCGAGAAGTAAGCCTCGCGTTCGCGCAGGCTTTCGAAGCCCGGTCGCCTCAGGCGGCCGGGTTTTTCGTTGTGGCGGCACAATCCTCGCTCAGCATCGCGATCGACGCGAGCGCCGTCGCCGTATGGTCTCGACCCCGGCGCTGACGCAGAAAACGCCGGCTGCGGCGACGGAGACCTGACGGCCCGACTTGATCACCCTCGCCCGGCAGATCCGCTTCTCGCCGACCGCGGGCGACAGCAGATTGAGCTTGTAGCCAAAACGACGAAGGCCGCGCGAGAGCGCGGCCTTCGCATGTCTAAAAATGTGGTCGCCTATCGCGAAATCGGCGGCGTCGGCGGACCGGACGATTCGGCTGGCGCCGGTGGAGTCGCAGCGGTCGCGGGCGGCGCCGGTTCCTGCGACTTCGCTGGCGGTTCGGCGCTCGCGGCGGGCTTGGGAGCAGCCTCTTCCGCCGCCTTGGGCGCAGCTGGCTCGGGGGGCTTCGCGGCGGACGGTGCGGCCGGCGTCACCTGCGGCACCGGATCGGGCCGCAACGCCGGAGCTTCGCTGCCGCGCGGCTCCACCTTGGCGCTTTCCGGCTTGGCCTCGGCGGGCTTGTCGGACGGCTTGCTGCCTTCGGGTTTGCTGCCTTCGGGTTTGCTGCCTTCGGGTTTGCTGCCTTCGGATTTAGCTTCGCCGGAATCCACCTTCGCAGTCTCGGGCTTTGTCTCAGGCTTGGACTCGACCTTCGGCTCGCTCTTCTTGTCGTCTGCCGTCGGCGCCGCGGCATCGACCTTCGGCGCCTCATCACTTCCCGGCTTGCCGCGCTTGCCGAGACGCTTGGCCTTGCGCCCTTCGGGGACAGCCTGGCCCTCGGGCTTCGCACCTTCCTTCGTTCCTTCTTCGGCCGGCCGCGCGGCGCGCTTCTGACGCGCGCCCTCGGCCGCGGGAGCGGCACCCTCGCCTTCCGGCTTGGCGGACTCCTGGGAACGTTGCCGGCGGCCCTGATGTTCAGGAGACTGCGCGGGATTGGTATTGGCTTCCTTGTCCTTATCCTTGGCGCCGTCCTTCTTGTCCTTGCCGTCCTTATGGCCGTCCTTCGCCTGGAAGCGGGTGTCGGTGGCCCCGTTGGAGACGAGGTAGGAGGCAAGCACGCCGGCCATGTCGGGGCTGGTCGTGTAATGCTGGCGCAGGAAGCCCGGCAAGGAGCCCGGCGCCACTGTTTTCAAAAGGCCGCGCGGGCTCTTGTGACATGCATTACAGGTCTGCGCGAAAAGCTGGGATGGGGCCTTGCCGGCCTCGAGGTTCGTCGCCTGCGCGAAAACGGTATCGGTCGCGCCGAAGCCGATCAGAAGCAAGATCGTCGCGAGGCTGAGCGCTCGGCTCGACATTCCCATCATCTCCATTGAATTCCGAGAGGTGCAGCCGGCAGGCGGCGCCGCGGCGGGTCACCTTTTATCCGATTGAGCCGCGAATGGAAGCAGGCACCGCGCGCAAGGATGTGATTAAGCGGTTTTGGAATATCCGCTTTGAGCACAGCGCAATAGCGGGCCCGGGACACCTCCCTAGATCTAGATGCAAGCGCATAGGAACCGCTGAGATGCCCGGGCGTAGGGTGTGAAAGGCCGGGTTAGTCGCATCTCTTCGGGTTCGCTCGAGAGGATGGGTGCCGATGGACCGATTGTTGCGTCAATTCCTGTCTCAATTCATCCGCCGCGGGTCGATGACGGTGACCACGGCGAAGGGCTCGAAGTTCACCGTCGGCGACGGCTCGGGCGAACCGGTCGCAGTCCGCTTCGTCACCGCGGACGCAGAGCGGAAGATCCTCGTCAATCCCGAGCTCGGGCTTGGCGAGGCCTATATGGACGGCGAGTTCATTGTCGAGCATGGCACCATAGCTGATGCTCTCGCGATCCTGCTCGGTCAACCCGACCTGTTGCCGCACTGGGCAAAACCCTGGTGGCACCTGCGCTATCTGGTGCGGCACCTGAAGCAGTTCAATCCGCGCCCGCGATCCCGCCGCAACGTCGCACATCATTACGATCTCGATGCGAGGCTCTATTCGCTCTTCCTCGACGCCGACAAGCAATATAGCTGCGCCTATTTCGAGACGCCGGAGAGCACGCTCGACGATGCACAGCTTGCCAAGAAACGGCACGTCGCCGCAAAGCTGCTCGTCAAGAGCGGCCAGCGCGTCCTCGACATCGGTTCGGGCTGGGGCGGACTTGGGCTCTATCTCGCCGAGATCGCAGGTGCTGACGTCACCGGCATAACGTTGTCGACCGAGCAGTTGCAGATCGCCAATGCGCGCGCAGCCGAAAAGGGCCTGACCGGATCGGCCAAATTCCTGCTTCAGGACTATCGCGACATCGCCGGTCCGTTCGACCGCATCGTCTCAGTCGGCATGCTGGAGCATGTCGGCGCCCGCTTCTACGACACCTACTTCCGGCGCTGCGCCGAGCTGCTGGATAAGGACGGCGTCATGTTGCTGCACTCGATCGGCCGTTCGCAGGGCCCGGACTCCACCAATCCCTGGATCGCCAAATACATCTTTCCCGGCGGCTACATCCCCGCCCTCTCGGAGGTGCTGCCGGCGATCGAGCGGGCGGGCTTGCTGGTCTGCGACATCGAGATTTTGCGCCTTCATTACGCCGAAACCCTGAAGGCATGGCGCGAGCGCTTCATGGCGCGACGCGAAGAAGCCGTGCAGCTGTATGACGAGCGCTTCGCGCTGATGTGGGAATTTTATCTAGCAGCCAGCGAGATGACGTTCCGCAAGCAGCATATGATGAACTTCCAGATTCAACTCACCCGCCGTCAGGGCGTCGTGCCGATGACGCGCAACTACATCGCGCGTGAAGAAGCCCGACTGCGGGCCGTCGAAGCCGGCGCCACGCCGAGGCTGAAGCTGGCTGGTGAATGAGTCCTAGTGGCGCAGGGTCGAAACCGGAGCGGACGGGGAAGAGGCCGTTAAGGCCAATTGCATCCGCAGCGCTTTCAGGATTTCAGGGGCGACCGGTTCCCGACGCACTTCCGGCCGCTCAGCGTGCTCCATGGCCGCGATCAGCCCCGACAGCCAAAGTCGGCTGCCTGCTTCGCTTCGCCAATTCCGGGGCTGCCGTTCTGGCCGCATCGCTTGCCTCGTTCCCTGGTGGCAGATCAGGAGACAACCCCCCGCCCGCTAACCTGTTCCGGCTGTACCCCCGAAAGAATCCGGGGAGATGTGATCTGCTTCACATAAGTCTCGTCAGCCCTGGCTTAGACCGTCGCCATGAGCAACGAGACCAAAACCTCATTCGACGTGCAGGACGACCTCCGCACCGATTACGCCCTGATCGCTACCGGCGTCGGGGCGGCCCTGGTTGCACTGGTCTACCTCCTGCTGGTCTGAACCGAGCCAAAAGCGCCTGGCCGTGGGTCATTCCCGCGCGTCTCGATGTGTCTGCCCGGCACCCCATCAGGTTCACTTCATCCGGCGTTTTCCGGGGTGCGTAACGACCGCATCTAGGCCGCGACCTGGTTCCACGAAATCCGTCAAGCGCGGCGCGTGCTGCGGCGGTCAATCATCCACCATTTTAATGATCGGTTGATAGCGGCGAGCTTTTGCTTCCGCTTTGGGCTGAGGCGGCGCTTTATCCCGGCCCCGCATCCGCCCCAGAAAATTGCTATCGCTCGACCATGGCCCTGACTGATTCGAACGTTCTCAAACTCGCGCCCGAAGCCGGAACCCCGGCCTATCGGAGCGCGCCGCATAACATCGAGGCGGAACAGAGCCTTCTGGGCGCGATCCTGGTCAACAACGACGCGTTTTACCGCGTCTCCGATTTTCTGGAGCCGAAGCATTATTTCGAGCCGCTGCACCAGACCATCTTCGAGACCGCCAGCAGCCTGATCCGGATGGGCAAGATCGCGACGCCCGTCACCCTGAAGACCTTCCTGCCCGCCGACACCGACATCGGCGGCATGACCATCGGGCAATATCTGGCGCGCCTCGCCGCCGAAGCGACGACCATCATCAATGCGCAGGATTATGGGCGCACCATCTACGATCTGGCATTGCGACGCGACCTGATCGGCATCGGCGAGGACATGGTCAATGTCGCCTATGACGCCCCGGTCGACTTCGCGCCGCGGGCGCAGATCGAGGACGCCGAGCGCCGCCTCTACGAACTCGCCGAATCCGGCCGCTATGACGGAGGCTTCCAGAAATTCTCGCAGGCGCTGACGCTTGCGGTCGATCTGGCCGCGAAAGCGTTCCAGCGCGACGGAAAGCTGTCGGGCATCTCGACGGGCCTGCGCGACCTCGACACCAAAATGGGCGGGTTGCAGCACTCCGACCTCATCATCGTCGCCGGCCGCCCCGGCATGGGCAAGACGTCGCTAGCGACCAACATCGCCTACAACGTCGCCCGGGCCTATGTTCCAGAACTCCAGGCCGACGGCACCATGAAGGCTGCCCATGGCGGCGTCATCGGCTTCTTCTCCTGCGAAATGTCGGCCGACCAGCTCGCCACGCGTATTGTGGCCGAGCGCACCGGCATCCCTTCCTCCTCGATCCGCCGCGGCGGCATCTCGGAGGCCGATTTCGAGAAGATCCGCGAGGTCTCGATCGAGCTGCAGTCGCTGCCCTTCTATGTCGACGAGACCGGCGGTCTCTCGATTGCGCAGCTCATGGCGCGCGCCCGCCGGCTGAAGCGGCAGAAGGGCCTCGACCTCATCGTCATCGACTACATCCAGCTCTTGTCGGGTTCGGGCAAGCGCAGCGAAAACCGCGTGCAGGAAATCACCGAGATCACGACCAGTCTGAAGGCGCTCGCCAAGGAACTCAGCGTGCCCGTGATTGCCCTTTCGCAGCTCTCGCGCCAGGTCGAATCGCGCGACGACAAGCGGCCACAGCTCTCGGATTTGCGCGAATCCGGCTCGATCGAGCAGGACGCCGACGTCGTGCTGTTCGTCTATCGCGAGGAATATTACCTCGGAAACAAGGAGCCGCGCCCGGGCACACCCGAGCACGAAAAATGGCGCCTGGACATGGATCTTGCGCACGGCAAGGCCGAAGTCATCATCGGCAAGCAGCGCCACGGCCCGACCGGCACCGTCGATCTGGCCTTCGAAGCGTCGGTCACCCGGTTCGGCGACCTTGCGCCGGACAGCCAGGTGCCGGACCGCGGCGGCGGCGACTACTGAGTTCCCTGGGTTGAACCTGACCGGCCTCTTGCGTAAAACGGCGCCATGACAATGGCGTCCGACCCGAAAATGATCCCGCAATCCGGCCTTCTCTCCGCGGAGGCCAATCAGGCTGCCGCGCTCGCGACCTTCGGCGGCGTGCTCACCGTCGATCTCGATGCCATCATCGCCAATTGGCGCAAGCTCGAGAAGACGGCGGTGCCGGCCGAATGCTCGGCGGTGATCAAGGCAGACGCCTATGGCTGCGGCGCCGAGCAAGTCGCGCGTGCCCTGAACAAGGCCGGCTGCAAGACCTTCTTCGTCGCCACCATCGGGGAAGCGCGCAAGGTGCGCGCGGCGGTGCCGGAGCCTGCGATCTACGTGCTCGGCGGCTATTTCCAGAACACCGGCGAGCACTACGCCCAGATCAACTGCCGCCCCGTGATCGGCGATCTCAACGAGCTCGCCGAATGGGACGTGTTCTGCCGCCGCACCGGCTGGACCGGTGGCGCCGCCATCCACATCGACACCGGCATGAATCGGCTCGGCCTGACGCTCGCGGAAGCGCAGGCCATTATCCCCCGCATCAACGCCGGCGATCACGGCATTACGCTGGTGATGAGCCATCTGGTTTCGGCCGAGCAGCTCAACAACCCGGTGAATGCCAAGCAACTCGCGGCCTTCCGCGGCATCGCCAGCGAATTCTCCGGCGTGCCGGCGGCGCTCGCCAATTCGTCCGGCGTCTTCCTCGGCGCGCCCTTCCAGTTCGACATGGTGCGGCCGGGCGCCGCGCTTTACGGCGTCAACCCGACGCCGGAGGCTGACAATCCGATGCAGCCGGTGGTCGATCTCAAGGCCCGCATTGTGCAGATCCGCAATGTCGAGCGCGGCGAGAGCGTCGGCTATGGCGGCACCTGGACGGCACGGCGACCGACGAAACTCGCGATCATCGCGGTCGGTTATGCCGACGGCTATTTCCGCGCCGCAAGCTCCAATGACGGCACCCGCGGCGCCGAGGTCATCGTCGCCGGCAAGCGCTGTCCGGTCGCCGGCCGCGTTTCGATGGACCTGATCGCGATCGATATCACCGATCTGCCGCCGAATGCGGCGCGGCGCGGCCACATGGTCACGCTGCTCGGCGAGGGCATCACCGTCGACGAGCTCGCGCATCATTTCGGAACGATCGGCTACGAGGTGCTGACCAGCCTCGGCCGCCGCTACGCCCGCATCTACAAGGGCGGAAATGTGGTGGAGCCGCTGGCCAAGCCGGCTTCCGCGCAGGCGGTCGAGCAGCAGACGCCCGCTCCGCCATCGATCGAACAGCCCGCAAGCGCGCCGCCGCTGCCGGGCTGAGCGACTTGCCGCCTACTTCTTTTTCCTGCTGTCCAGCGCCGTCTTGCAGGTTGCGCTGAGCTTGTCGCGCTTGGCGTTGAGGCAGGCGACGATGCCGCCGCCCGGCGCAATGCCGGCGCAGAATTTGTCGTAGTCGGCCTTGCACGCGCCGCGCGGATCGGATGATTGTGCCGAGGCAACCCCGGAGAACGCAACGGCGACGGCGATGACGGCAAAGCTCAACTTGGACATTGTTTCTCCGGTAACGGAAGGCAGGAGCCGGTAGCTCTACATGAAGATCGCGACATTCAACATCAACAACATCAATCGCCGCCTGCCCAATCTGTTGGCATGGATGCGAACGGCGAAGCCAGATGTCGTCGCACTTCAGGAGTTGAAGGCAAGTGATGGCGAATTTCCGGCGACCGCGATCGAAAAGGCCGGTTACGGCGCAGTGTGGTGTGGACAGAAGACCTGGAACGGCGTCGCCATCCTGGCCCGCAATGCCGAGCCCATTCTCACCCGCGATCGCTTGCCGGGAAAACCTGCCGATCACGAAGCCCGCTACATCGAGGCCGCGGTACGCGGTGTCATCGTCACCAGCATCTACCTGCCGAACGGCAATCCGCAGCCGGGACCGAAATTCGACTACAAGCTCGACTGGTTCGCGCGGCTCAAGCGCCATGCCAGAACCTTGCTCAAGCAGGAGCTGCCCGTGGTGCTCGCCGGCGACTACAACGTTGCACCTGATGAGCTCGACATCTATCCGACGCGCTCGTGGGACAAGGATGCCTTGATCCAACCGAAGAGCCGTGCGGCCTTTGCCTCGCTGCTGGCACAAGGCTGGTGTGACGCGATCCGCGAACTGCACCCCGAGCAGCGCATCTACACCTTCTGGGATTACAAGCGAAACCGCTGGCCGCGAGATGCGGGCCTGCGGCTCGACCATGTCCTGCTCAGCCCTGCCCTCGTCTCACGCCTGGCAAAAGCCGGCGTGGACAAGAAGGTTCGCGGCGAAGAAGGCGCGAGCGACCACGCACCGGCGTGGGTCGTGCTGCGCTAGGTCAACGCCCGTAATACTCCTGCACCGTGTCCCACGCTGCTTTCTGCAGCAGCTCCACCGTCGGGCCGTCCAGTCCCATCGTGTAGGAATTGCCGACCGGCGAGCGGCCGGTCAGCGCGGCGAACGTCACGCAGGTCGCCAGATATGTGCCTGCGGGGCTCGGGTGCCGCTTGTCCGGCGCATACAGATTGAGCTCGGGCTGCAGCTTGCGCACGCGCGCGAAGGCAAAACCTGCGGGGATCACCAGCGCATCATTGGCATTGCCTGCGATTGTGTAGGCCTCGGCCAACGCTTCCGTCATCTCAGGCTTGTCGGCGTAAGCCCAGGACATGAACAAGACCGGCCGCATGCCGTTGGCGCGGACGATCTCGCTGTCCTTCTTTACGAAGGTCGTGAACGCGTCCTTCAATTGCGGATGGATGGGGCACTGGCTGCAATCCATCATCACGACGGCGTCGTACTGCCTGCCCGGCTTGTTGAAGACGACGTTGTTCTGCTCGTCGAACGAATAGGCGCCGAGGCCACCCGGCCGCAGCAGGTTGTCCATGTCATGCCAATCGAGGCCGGAACCGCCGATCGTCGCCATGGTGTTGCGATAGGCCGTCTTGTTTTCAGGGTCCGCAGCCCGCTCCATGAAGGAGAGATGCCCGGGCATGCCGTTGTTGTAATAGAAGAAGCTGTTGCCGACGAACAGCGCGGCCTTGGGGAAATCCGGTCCTGATGTCGTGACCTTGGGCCTGGTCTGCGCCTGCGCATTGAAGCCGGCTACAACGGCCAGACACATCGCGAGCATCACTCGCGCGAAAAGACGCATCATCGGCTTCCTCCCCTTTTTCTGTCGGGCCGGAAACAGATCAGCTTTTCAAGAGGGCCTCAAGAGCACGGACGAGCAGCAGACATGCGCGAGAGCGCATGCTCACCATAAATTCTTGCCATCGATCATGGTCACCGGCACGGTCTCGAGATCGAACTCGTCGAACAGGCGCGCGTTGACGGCGACCCTCGGATTGTCGAAATCGGGCTTGCCGGTCGACCAGTCCGGCGACTCCGAATAGGTACCGCAGCCGCAGCTTGCGCAGAAATGGTGTTTGACCGTTCGGCTGCCCCAGAGATAGGTCGCGAGGTTCTCCGCGGGCGACAGCAGCCGAAACTGCGCCGGCGTGTAATAGGCCCACAACGCGCCGCGCTTGGCGCAGAGCGAACAGGTGCAACGGGTGACGCTCGCGGGCGCCTCCGTCACCTCGAACACCTTCTCACCGCAATGACAGCTTCCCTCGACCCGCATGACCCACTCTTTGTTTTGTCAGGAGATGGTCGTAGCCGGACCCTGCTGCCAACATGCTGTCAGCAGCGCGCAGCCGGACTTGCCCCATGTGCTGCGAGCACCGACTTGCCGCGCCAACTCAACAAAAACATGAAAAACAACCCCATGCACAGTAGCCGATGGCTGGCAAATCAATGGGTTACGCATGCTCCGAAACACTGATTTGACGCGTCGGGCAAACACTGGCGGGATGTTTTCAGAAGCGGTCGTCGACACGGTGGAGCGTGGACTTCATCGCAGCAGCGCGTCATGCGATGCGAAGGGCCTACGGGAGACAGCTCGGGCTTCGATATGAAGGGGCAGCCCGTCGACGCCCCTCTTCGGGGACGTCGACGGCATGAAATTGCGATGGCAAATTGCAATCCTTGGTGCTGCTCTAACCGGCGCAGCTCTGAGCTACGCTTATACTCATACCGCAATCGGGGTGACTGAGCCGTGCCGGAGAAGTTCTCCGGGCGAGGTGGTGGTCTGTCCTCCGCCCTACAAGCCATAAATTGTTGTGCCTGTCACAAGCTTCGGGCCGGATGACCTCGTAGGCGACTTGAATTGCCTCCTTGTCCTCCGTTTCAGGATGAGGACGGAGGACGAATTACTGCGCCTCGGCGATCTTCGCTCCAGATGATGGCATCTGCGCGTGAGTTGCCGAGGGCCGGTTCGGCGGTGATGCCGGGTCCGGTAACCGGAACGCGGCGTCGGCTGGCGCTCCCTGGGGTGCTCGGCGGGCAACGGTCGTCGGAAGCACGATCACTTTCGCGCCGACTTTCACGCGATCATAGAGGTCAACGACGTCCTCATTGGTCAGTCGGATACAGCCGGACGAGACCCGCTTCCCGATCGTATCGGGCTTGTTGGTGCCGTGAATTCGATATTCGGTCTCGCCCAGATACATCGCCCGAGCGCCGAGCGGGTTGCCAGGACCTCCGGCCATGAACCGCGGCAGATAAGGCTGACGCGAGACCATCTCCGCAGGCGGATGCCAATCCGGCCATTCTGCCTTACGAGCCACAGTCTGCTCACCGGACCATGTGAAACCTTCGCGGCCAACACCGATGCCATAGCGCAGTGCCTGCGCGTCGTTCAGAACGAGATAGAGGAATGTGTTCTTGGTATCGATGATCACGGTGCCCGGCGTCTGGCGGCTGGCGTAGTCAACCACCTGCCGCACGAATGCTCCGGGAACGTCAGCCGCTTTGGGCGGTTCGACCAGAGGCGCCGGGGCCGTAAGCGGAGCCGAAGCCGGCGTCGGAGCTGATGCATGAACAGGCGCTGAGACGTAAACCGGAGTTGATGACGCTTGGGCTTCGTGCGCGGACGGCTTTCGTGCCGGTTGCACGTTCGCCGGTCGGGACAGCAAGCCGTACCCCAACGCTGCGACGGCGACGGCGCCAACTGCAACTCTCGCGGCCATCGGGATTGCGAACGTCTGCGCCTTTCCGCGTTTGGCTCGCTTACCCATACTCTTCTTCCCCCAGGTCACTATGCCCAAGAGAGGTACCCAGTAAGATTTAAGAAACTTCGAAGCGATTTCGCTCAGACTGGAACCGTCGGCGATGGTTAACGCCGGGCTCTCGGCAAGATAAGGTTCTCTCGCCTCGCGGATCGCCCGCGCCGCGGGCCGCGGCTAAACTCTCCCGATTCGTGGAGACGGTTTTGGCTTTCCTCTTCGTCCTCATCGTCGGCCTCGTCGCAGGCACCATTTCCGGCATCGTCGGCACGGGCTCGTCGATCATGCTGATGCCGGTGCTGGTCTATGCCTATGGGCCAAAGGAGGCGGTGCCGATCATGGCGGTGGCCGCCGTCATGGCCAACTTCTCACGAATCCTGGCGTGGTGGCGCGAGGTCGACTGGCGCGCCTGCGCGGCTTATTCGGTCACGGGCATTCCAGCCGCCGTGCTCGGCGCGCGGACACTGCTGGCGCTGCCCTCGCACGCCGTCGATCTTGCCATCGGCGTCTTCCTGATCGCGATGGTGCCGGTTCGGCACTGGCTGGCGCGGCACGATCTCAAGGCCAATCTCTGGCATCTGGCGATCGGTGGGGCCGTCATCGGCTATCTCACCGGCATCGTCGTCTCCACCGGGCCGCTCAGCGTGCCGCTATTCCTGTTCTACGGCTTGTCCCGCGGCGCTTTCCTCGCCACCGAAGCGGCATCTTCGCTCGGGCTCTATGTTGCGAAATCCCTGACCTTCGAACGTTTCGGCGCGCTGACCGGCGATGTGTTCGTCAAAGGCCTGGTCGCAGGATCGTCGTTGATGGCCGGCGCCTTCATCGCCAAACGCTTCGTGCTGCGCTTGAAGCCGGAGATGTTCCGCTTGGTGATGGACGCAATCATGATCGCGGCCGGCCTCTCCATGCTCTGGAACGCGGCGCAGCCGTAGCCGGGCTTCGGGGAGCGCCCGGACTCACTCTCTCGACCCGTCATTCCGTGCTATCAGCAAACCTGAAACCCCCGACTCGCTGTCCCCGGACTCGCTGTCCCCATGGCCAAGAACACACTTTCCTTCGTCTGCCAGAACTGCGGCGCGGCCTATAACCGCTGGCAGGGCAAGTGCGAGTCCTGTGGCGAGTGGAATACGCTCGCGGAGGAGGACACGACCGGCAGCGTGCCGGTGTCGATCCGCTCCAAGCGCAAGGGGCGGACCTTCGCGCTCGAGAGCCTGTCCGGAAAAACCCAGGACGCCCCGCGCCTGTCCTCCGGCATGACGGAGCTCGATCGCGTGACCGGCGGCGGCTTTGTCCGCGGCTCGGTGCTGCTGGTCGGCGGCGATCCCGGCATCGGCAAGTCGACGCTGCTGACGCAGGCCACAAGCCTGCTCGCGCGCGCCGGACACCGCGTCGTCTACATCTCCGGCGAAGAGGCGGTCGCGCAGGTGCGGTTGCGCGCCGAACGGCTCGGGCTGTCGGATGCGCCGGTGCAGCTCGCCGCCGAAACGTCGGTCGAGGACATTGTCTCGACGCTGTCTGAGGGCGCGGTGCCGCGGCTGATCGTGATCGATTCGATCCAGACCATGTGGACCGACACGGTGGAATCGGCACCCGGCACGGTGACGCAGGTGCGCGCCTCGGCGCAGGCCCTGATCCGTTTTGCCAAAAGGACCGGCGCGGCCATCATCCTGGTCGGCCATGTCACCAAGGACGGACAGATCGCCGGCCCTCGCGTGGTCGAGCACATGGTCGATGCGGTGCTGTCGTTCGAGGGCGAAGGCTCGCAGCAATTCCGCATCCTGCGCGCCGTGAAGAATCGTTTCGGGCCGACCGACGAGATCGGCGTGTTCGAGATGACCGGGCTTGGCCTGCGCGAAGTCACCAATCCTTCCGAGCTGTTTTTGTCGGAGCGCGATCTCGGCACGCCCGGCACCGCAGTCTTCGCGGGTATCGAGGGTACAAGACCCGTTCTGGTCGAATTGCAGGCACTGGTGGCGCCGACCTCGCTCGGCACCCCGCGCCGGGCCGTGGTGGGCTGGGATCCGAGCCGGCTATCGATGGTGCTGGCGGTGCTGGAAGCCCATTGCGGGGTGAAGCTGTCCGGCCACGACGTCTATCTGAACGTCGCGGGCGGCCTGCGCATCCACGAGCCCGCGGCTGATCTGGCCGCCGCGGCGGCGCTGGTGTCCTCGCTGGTTAATGCGCAGTTGCCCTCCGATGCGGTCTATTTCGGCGAGATCTCGCTGTCCGGCGTGGTGCGCCCGGTAGCGCAGACCCCGGCCCGGCTGAAAGAAGCGGCAAAACTCGGCTTCCAGCGTGCCGTTCTGCCCGAATCGGCCCGGGGCGAAGCCGGCGGCGATGCCGGCTTGTCGCTGAACGCGATCAACAGCCTAACGACATTGGTCGCCGAGATCGCCGCACGCGGCTCCCGGCGGGGCGACTCGAGCGCACCGGCAGAGAAAAATGCCACACCAGCAAGATTCCGCCGTGGAGAGGGTTAGCCGGTGGTGACGTCCCCCGCCCTCGCCGCTATACAGCCGTCACAAAAGCAGCATGGGATTGCGTGGTTGCGGCCTTGCCGGGAACGTCGTCTCGCCCTCACTTAGGGCGGCGGCCAAGCACCGATTCGCTGAGCACCTTGAAGTACGAGCGGACCAGACCAGCCGATGCCAGTAACCATCCTCGACCTGATCCTGCTCGGTGTGATGCTGATTTCGGGCCTGCTCGCCATGGTTCGCGGCTTCATGCGCGAGATCCTGTCGATCGCGGCCTGGGGCACGGCGGCGATTGTCACGCTTTATTCATTCTCGAAGCTGCTGCCGACCGCAAAGACCTATTTCAACAACGATACCGTCGCGAGCGTGGTCGTGGTTGCCGGCGTGTTCGTGGGCACTTTGGTCGTGGTCTCCGTGATCACGGTCCGGATCTCCGACATGATCCTGGATTCGCGCATCGGCGCACTGGACCGCACCCTCGGCTTTCTGTTCGGGCTGGCGCGCGGACTTTTGATCGTCGTGGTCGCCTTCCTGTTCTTCACCTGGCTCGTGCCGGACAAGCAGCGCCCGGATTGGGTCACGGGGGCCAAATCCCGCGTGGTGCTGCAGGGAACCGGGGATTGGCTGATGGCCCTCTTGCCTGACGACCCCGAGAACACCATCTTGAAGAGATTCAAGAAAAACAAACCAGATGAAGAGCAAACTGATTCCGAGCAGCAGCCTTCGGGCAGTGGCGACGGATACAGCAAACCGGCTCGTGACAGCCTTAAAAAGCTGATCGAGAAACCCGCGGCGCGTTGATTAAGCCCTAACGAGAGGCTCGGACGAGATGCGAAATCCTGACCAGGACGCCCTACTTGATCTCGGCCCGGCCGCGCTGGAACTTCAAGACGATCTGGAGGGGGATACGCTGCGCGAGGAATGCGGCGTCTTCGGCATCTACGGCCACCCCGATGCCGCCGCCATCACGGCGCTCGGCCTGCATGCCCTTCAGCACCGCGGCCAGGAAGCCGCCGGCATCGTCTCCTATGACGGCGGCCGCTTTCATTCCGAACGCCGCCTCGGCCTCGTCGGCGACACCTTCTCCCGCCGAGAGGTGATCGACCGCCTGCCCGGCACAATGGCAGTCGGCCATGTCCGCTATTCCACCACCGGCGCGACCATCCTGCGCAACGTGCAACCGCTGTTCGCCGAACTGAATGCCGGCGGCCTTGCGGTCGCCCACAACGGCAATCTCACCAACGGCCTGACGCTGCGCCGCGAGCTCGTGAGGAACGGCGCGATGATGCAGTCGACCACCGACACCGAGGTGATCCTGCACCTGGTCGCGCGCTCCAGGCGCAGCCGCTTCATCGAGCGCTATATCGACGCGCTGCGCGAGATCGAGGGCGCCTATGCGCTGGTGTCGCTGACCAACAAGAAGCTGGTCGGCGCGCGCGATCCGCGCGGCATCCGTCCGCTGGTGCTCGGCGAACTCGATGGTTGTCCGATCCTGACCTCCGAGACCTGCGCACTCGACATCATCGGCGCACGCTTCGTCCGCGACATCGAGCCCGGCGAGGTCATCGTGTTCGACGAGAACGGGCAGGACATCCACAAGCCGTTCCCGCCGATCGCGCCGCGTCCCTGCATCTTCGAGTACATCTACTTCTCCCGTCCGGATTCCATCGTCCACGGCCGCTCGGTCTACGAGGTGCGCAAGGCCTTCGGTGCCCAGCTTGCGCGCGAGAGCCACGTGCCGGTCGACGTCGTGGTGCCGGTGCCGGATTCCGGCGTGCCCGCCGCAGTCGGCTACAGCCAGCATTCCGGTATCCCGTTCGAGCTCGGCATCATCCGCAACCATTATGTCGGCCGCACTTTCATCCAGCCGACCCAGGCGATCCGCGAATCCGGCGTGCGGATGAAGCATTCGGCCAACCGTGCCGCGATCGAAGGCAAGCGCATCATCCTGATCGACGACTCGCTGGTGCGCGGCACCACCTCGAAGAAGATCGTGCGCATGATGCGCGATGCCGGCGCCAAGGAAGTGCACTTCCGCCTCGCTTCGCCGCCGATCCTCTATCCCGACTATTACGGAATCGACCTGCCGGACCGTGGTGGTCTTCTTGCGGCGACACATTCGCTGGAAGAGATGCGCGAGATCATCGGCGCCGACTCGCTCGCCTTCCTGTCGATCGACGGCATGTACCGCGCCATGGGCGAGCCCGGCCGTGACCCCGCCAATCCGAAATTCTCGGATCATTGCTTCACCGGGGCTTATCCGACCCACCTCACCGACCAGACCCAGACCGAGCAGCAGCCGCGGCAATTGTCGTTGCTGGCGGAGGCGAGCTAGGCTCGTCGTCCTGGCGAAAGCCAGGACCCATTACCACAGGCCTTTCTGGTTCGAAGAAGGTGTGACAATCATCTTCCCTAGCCATAAACGTCACGGCGTATGGGTCCTGGCTTTCGCCAGGACGACGCTGGATAGAACCTTTCAATGACAAATCCCCTCGCCAACCGCATCGCTCTCGTCACCGGCGCCTCGCGCGGCATCGGCTTCGCCACGGCAAAAGCGCTGGCCAGGGCCGGCGCGCATATCGTTGCGGTCGCGCGCACGCAGGGCGGGCTGGAAGAGCTCGACGACGAGATCCGCAAGGACGGCGGCAGCGCCACGCTGGTGCCGCTCAACCTCACCGATTCCGACGGCATCGCGCGCCTAGGTGCCGGCCTGCATGAGCGGTACGGTAAGCTCGACATCCTGGTCGGCAATGCCGGCGTGCTTGGGCCCTCCTCACCGATCGGCCATATCGAGCTGAAGGCCTTCACCGACGTGATGGCGGTCAACGTCGCCGCGAACTTCCAGCTGATCCGTTGCATGGAGCCGCTGCTCAAGCAGTCCGACGCCGGTCGCGCGGTGTTCATCACTTCCGGCGCCGCCAACAAGGCGACCGCCTATGTCAGCCCCTACGCCGCCTCCAAGGCGGCGCTGGAGACGCTGGCGCGCGCCTGGGCGCAGGAGACCGCGAACACCAAGCTGCGCGTCAATCTGTTCAATCCGGGCCCCGTCCGCACCCGGATGCGCGCCACGCTGATGCCGGGCGAAGACCCAACGACGCTCGATACGGCCGAGCAGGTCGCCGAATTGATCGTGCCGATGTGCGCGCCGGATTGGACCGAGACCGGCAAGTTCTACGACTACAAGACCCGGACCTTGATGAGCTTCCGCTCCCGGCCTGATTGACTTGACCGCCTCCCCGCGATTGACTGCCCGCGCTCAAGCGGCAGCAAGCTGCAGGCCAATAAAGGGAGGTTGCCATGGCGCCATGGCGGAATCGCGCAGGCTCTACGCATGCGCTCGCAAATGTCTCTCGCGTCCTCTCCGTCCTGATCGCGGCCGTCGCGTTCGCGCTTCCGGGCGCGGCAACCGCCGGCGACGTCCCGACCTTCGCGGTCGATGCTTCCTGGCCAAAGCCGTTGCCGAACAACTGGATCCTCGGCCAGGTCGGCGGCATCACCGTCGACTGGCAGGGCCACATCTGGGTGATCCATCGCCCACGCTCGCTCACCGACGACGAGAAAGGCGCGAGCCTCACCCCGCCCCGCTCGAAATGCTGCGTGTCGGCGCCGCCTGTGCTCGAATTCGACACGGATGGCAATCTGCTGCGATCGTGGGGCGGCGCGGGCGAAGGCTATGAATGGGTCGGCCGCGAGCACGGCATCGAGGTCGACGAGCGCGGCTTCGTCTGGGTCGGCGGCAATGCCGACAATGACAACGCCATCCTGAAATTCACGCTCGACGGCAAGTTCGTCGCCCAGATCGGCAAGATCGCGCCGAGCCTCGGCAGCAGCGACACGACCCAGCTCGGCAAGCCCGCCGAGACCGCGATCGACAAGGCCGCCAACGAAATCTACGTTGCCGATGGCTACGGCAATCGCCGCGTCATCGTGTTCGATGCGACCACGCTCGCCTACAAGCGGCACTGGGGCGCCTACGGCAACAAGCCTGACGATACCAAGCAGGCTCCTTACGATCCCAAAGCGCCGGTTGCGCAGCAATTCGGTAATCCCGTCCACTGCGTGAAGCTCGCCAATGACGGGCTTGTCTACGTCTGCGATCGCATCAACAACCGCATCCAGGTGTTCAAGACGGACGGCACCTTCGTGAAGGAGTTCTTCTTTGAGAAGAACACGCTCGGCAACGGCGCGGTGTGGGACATCGCGATCTGGCCCGATCCGAAGCAGACCTGGCTGCTCAGCGCCGACGGTGAGAACAACGAGATCAGGGTGATCAGGCGCGAGGACGGCAGCGTGGTCGGCAGCTTCGGGCACAACGGCCGCAATGCCGGACAATTCCACTGGGTGCATGCCATGGCGATCGACGCCAAGGGTAACGTCTATACCGCCGAGGTCGACACCGGAAAGCGGATCCAGAAATTCAAGCTGACATCGGACGCGCTGAAATAGCGTCTCGACGCATTTTGCCCAAAAGTTAACCGAGGGAGGACGCTGCGACGCAGCGTCATCCGGCTTTAGGCGCATTGCCGCCGGCCGTGGGACACGGTAGAGCCATCAGCCGGAACAAGGCTCCGTTTAAGAGAGCCGTCCGCATGTTTGACAATGGAGGAAACCTTTTATGACGACGACGTTCGCGCGCCGCTCCGCGGCCCTTCTGGCCTGTGCCGCCTTCGGTTTTGCCACATCCGCCTTCGCTCAAGACAAGACCGTCAAGATCGGCGTGCTCAACGACATGTCGAGCCTCTATGCCGACATCGGCGGCCCGAACTCCGTGGTCGCAATCAAGATGGCCGTTGAGGATTCCGGCCTGCTCAAGAAGGGCTGGAAGATCGACGTCATCAGCGGCGACCATCAGAACAAGCCGGACGTCGGCGTCAACATTGCCCGGCAATGGATCGACAACGACAAGGTCGATGCGATCGCCGACACGCCGAATTCCGGTGTCGCCCTGGCGGTCAGCAACCTGGTCAAGGAAAAGAACTCGGTGCTGCTCAATTCCGGCGCGGCCTCCGCCGACCTGACCGGCAAGGCCTGCACGCCGAACACGGTCTCCTATACCTACGACACCTACATGTTGGCCAACGGCACCGGCAAGGCGCTGACCAAGGCCGGCGGCGACAGCTGGTTTTTCCTGACCGCAGATTATGCCTTCGGCCATGCGCTCGAACGCGACACCACCGCGGTCGTGACTGCGAACGGCGGCAAGGTGCTCGGCAGCGTCAAGCATCCGATCAATACCGCGGACTTCTCGTCCTTCCTGCTGCAGGCGCAATCGTCCAAGGCCAAGGTGGTGGGCCTTGCCAATGCCGGCGGCGACACCACGAACTCGATCAAGCAGGCCGCCGAGTTCGGCATTGTGCAGGGCGGGCAGAAGCTCGCGGCGCTGCTGCTGTTCATCAACGACGTGCATTCGCTGGGTCTGAAGACCGCCCAGGGCCTGACCTTCACGGAATCCTTCTACTGGGACATGAACGAGCAGACCCGCGCCTGGTCGAAGCGATTCTCGGCGCTGGCCAACAAGAATGCGATGCCCTCCATGACGCAGGCCGGCAATTACGCGATGGTGCTGCATTATCTCAAGGCGATGGACGCGCTCGGCAGCAATCCGCATGACGGCGCCAAGGTCGTCGCCAAGATGAAGGAGCTTCCGACCGACGATCCGCTGTTCGGCAAGGGTCCGCTGCGCGAGGATGGGCGTCGTCTCATCCCGGCCTATCTGTTCGAGGTGAAGAAGCCCGACGAATCGAAGGGACCGTGGGATTACTACAAGCAGATCGCCACGATCGCGGCGGAAGACGCGGCCAAGCCGCTCAAGGACAGCGAGTGCCCGCTGGTGAAGAAGTAAGGGCGTAGCAATTGCGCAACTGCCTCCACGACGTCATGCCCGGGCTTGTCCCGGACATCTACGTTCTGGACCGGACGAAGAACGTGGATGGCCGGGACAAGCCCGGCCATGACGGCCCTCTTCAAGGCCCCTTGGCGACAGCCAGCGCCCGCACCGCGATCGCCGCGCACGCCACCATCAGCACCGCCGCGAGCAGGAACGGCGCGCCGGGCAGCTGCCACGGCGCGCTGGCGCCGATGAAATATGAAAACGTCAGCGTGAACAGGAACGGGCCGACGAGCTGCGACACGCTCTGCACGCTCGCGGTCGCGCCCTGCAACTGGCCCTGCTGATCCGGCGCGACCAGCCGCGTCATCAGCGATTGCATGGCGGCGCCCGAAATGCCCCACAGCGACATCACGGGAATGCCGATCCAGAACAGCGGCCCGGTCGGCGCCGCGCCGAAGATCACGAAGCCAATCGCGCCACAGCACAGGCCGAGCAACAAGGCGTTCCGCTCGCCGAGCACACGCACGATCGGGCCGATCGCGAGCCCCTGCACCACCATCGCGCAGATGCCGACCATCGCCAGCGTCAGCCCCACGGTTTTCGAATCCCAGCCGTAGCGATAAGTGGCGTAGAGCACGAAGGTCGAGGGCAACACGACATGCGCGACCTGCGCGATGAAATTGACGACGGACAGCGCGGCGAGCACCGCGTTGGAACGCAGCAGGCGGAGCGCTCCGAGCGGATTGGCGCTCCTCCAGCGGAACGGCGCGCGCTTGTCCGGCGCCAACGATTCCGGCAGGACGAAGAGCCCATAGAGCGCATTGGCGAAGCTCAAGGCCGCCGAGGCCCAGAACGGCAGGCGCGGATCGATATCGCCGAGCAGGCCGCCCAGCGCCGGGCCCAGCACGAAGCCGGCGCCGAATGCAGCGCCAATCCTGCCGAACACCGCTGCGCGCCGCTCCGGCGGCGTGATGTCGGCGATATAGGCAAAGGCGGTCGAGATGCTGGCCGAGGTGATGCCCGAGATGACGCGGCCGACGAACAGCCAGACCAGCGACGGCGCCAGCGCCATCAGCACATAGTCTGCCGCGAGCCCGAAATTCGACAGCAGCACCACCGGCCGCCGCCCGAAGCGGTCCGACAGCGCGCCGAGCACCGGCGAGAATACGAACTGCATCAGCGCCCAGGCGGTGCCGAACAGGCCGAAGATGCGGGCCGCATGGGCCGTGTCGTTGTCGACGAAGCTCTCGATCAGTTTTGGCAGGATCGGCATGATCACGCCGAGCGCGAGCATGTCGAGCAGGATGGTGACGAAGATGAAGGCGACCGCACCGCGCCGGACTGGCGCTGCGCCCTGCGCCATCGCCTCGCCGGCGTCGTTGCTCACGACGGCCGCTTGCGCTTGTGGGCGAACGGATTGGCCTTCTCGCGCAAGGTGATGCGCACCGGCGTGCCCGGCAGCTCGAAGGCCTCACGCAGCGAATTGGTGAGATATCGCAGATACGACTGCGGTACCGCGTCCGCACGCGAGCAGAACAACACGAAGCTTGGCGGGCGGGCCTTGGTCTGCGTGATGTAGTTCAGCTTGAGTCGTCGTCCGGACACGGCCGGCGGCGGATTGGCTTGGACCGCCTCCTCGAACCAGCGGTTCAGCGCCGCGGTCGACACACGCCTGTTCCAAAGCGCATAGGCATCCTGGATCGCCTGCATCAATCGATCGATGCCCTCGCCCATCAAGCCGGAGACGGCGACGATCGGCACGCCCTTGATCTGCGGCAGCAAGTGATCGGCATCGCGGCGCAGGTTCGAGATCGCGCCGCCGCCCTTGCTTTCCATCAGGTCCCATTTGTTGACGGCGAGCACGACGGCCCGACCCTCGCGCTCGATCAGGTCGGCAATGCGAAGATCCTGCTCCTCGAAGCGGTTCTGCGCATCCATCATCATCACGACGACTTCGGCAAAGCGCACCGCGCGCAGTGCGTCGGCGACCGAGAGCTTCTCGAGCTTCTCCTCGATCCGCGAGCGCCGGCGCAGACCTGCGGTGTCGAACACCCGAAACTCGCGCCCCTTCCAGTTGATCTCGACCGCGATGGAATCGCGCGTGGTACCCGCCTCCGGGCTCGTCAGCAGGCGCTCCTCGCCGAGCAGATGATTGATCATCGTCGACTTGCCGGCGTTGGGCCGGCCGACGATCGCGACCCGGATCGGACGCGTGGCCGCCTCTTCCTCCGTCAGCGGCTCGTCGTCCTCGACCTCATCCTCCTCGACGGGCTCCGGCATCAGCTCTCTCAAGGCGTCATAGAGCTCACCCAGGCCCTCGCCATGCTCGGCCGAGATCTGGATGGGATCGCCGAGGCCGAGCGCGAAAGCCTCCATCGCGCCGGCATCGCCGTGCTTGCCTTCGCTCTTGTTCGCGACGAGCATCACCGGCTTGTTGGCCTTGCGGGCGAAATCGGCGAAGGCGCGATCGTTGGGCGTGAGGCCCATGCGGGCATCAATCACGAAGAACAGCGCGTCGGCCTGTGCGATCGCGGCCTCCGTCTGCTCCTGCATGCGGGCGGTCAGCGAGCCCTTGGCACCCTCATCGAGGCCGGCGGTGTCGATGATCGTGAAGTCGAGATCGCCGAGCCTGGCCTCGCCCTCGCGGCGGTCGCGGGTGACGCCGGGGAGGTCATCGACAAGCGCGAGCTTCTGCCCGACCAGACGGTTGAACAGCGTCGACTTGCCGACATTGGGTCGGCCGATAATGGCAATCTTAAAGGACATGGGTCATTCGTGCGCTGCCGGAGCCGCGCCTGTCAATGAAATGAAAAAATCAGCGCGAGAAGCTGCCGCTCGGCATGGGCGCCGGGAAGGCGCCCTGCGTTTGCTGCTGGGTGGTCTGGGTCGGTTGCGCCTGCTGGACGGATTGATCGGGCGGCGGCGCGGTGGTGCGCTTGCGCACGATCTTCTGCCTGGGCGGCGGCGTGGCCGCGGGCGGCGCGGCCTCGGGCTGGGCCTCGCCGTCGACTTCGCCGGCGGGCGCCTCAGCCGGCGCGACGGCTGCGGTGGCCGGCTGCCTGGTCTTTTTGGCCTTGGCACCCTTCGCCGGCTTCGGCTCGGGCGCAGGCTCGGTGGGCAGAGCCGCAACGGCGGGTCCGTTCGGATCGGGCTGTTGCTGGGCGCCCTTGTACATATCCTTCGGAACGCCTTGCTCGAGGCCGGGCACGCCTTCCGGGAACACCGGCTTGCGGTCGCCCGGCAGCTTCTTCTTGGTGTCGAGGAAGTCGAGCATGTCGCTCGGATCGAAGCTGGAGCAACCGCTCAGCACGCCCGTGAAGGCGATCAGGACGGCGGTTGCGATCAAGCGTGGCGTGCGGCGCATGTCGGTATCTCGTCTCAGCTCTCGGCTCAGCTCTTCGCTACGGGCGGCAGCAGGGCCTGCAGCGCCTCGGCGCGTGAGCGCAGGCCGGGCGGCGTTTCGCCGTCCTCGGCAATCGCGTCGAGCCATTTGCGGGCCGCAGTCACATCGTTGTTGCGCCAGGCCGACAGCGCCAGCATCTCGCGGGCGGTGTGACGGAAGGTCGATTTGGGTGCGGTCGAGGCTTCCAGCCGCTGCTGCATGTCCGCATAGCCGGCGCTGTCGAGCAGGAGACCGGCGGCGCGGATCTTTGCCAGATCCTGCCACTCGCCGCCTACACTGCGGTCGGCGGCGATGTCGTCATACAGCTTGGCGCCTGCCTTGGGATCGCGGGCCGCCGCCTCGGCCGCAGCACGCAGCCGCGCCAGGGTGCGATAGCCCGATGGAGCCTTGGCAGCGAGCTCGGTGAAGGCCGCCTCGGCCTCCGCATGCTTGTCCTGCTCGGACAGCTCAGCGGCCTTCTCGAAGGCAGCACCGGCCTCGGCAGCCTTCTTGGCTTCAAGATATTGGTAACCGCGCCAGCCACCCACGGCGGCGACGATCAGCACCATCAGTGCGATAAAGACGATCGAATATTTATCCCACAGCTTCTTGAGCTGTTCGCGACGTACTTCCTCGTCGACTTCGTCAAATAATTCAGACACTTATGCTAATCCCATGCCCGTCCGGGTGCGCGCGCCAAAGCGTTCGCGTCAGGAATCCCGTCCCCACGTGGCGGCGGGGTACCCTAACGATATGGCGGTGGCAAGGCAAAGCGAGCCCGATCAAGGCGTTAACCACCCGGGACAGCCCGAGAGACCGCCTCCCCGGGTCAATTTCCCAACAGCTCCCGCAGCTGTCGCTTCAGCACCTTGCCATTGGCATTGCGCGGCAGCGGCTCCGCGGTGATCACCATGGTCTCCGGGACCTTGTAGTCGGACAGCCGTTCCGCGCACCAGGCGCGCAAGGCCTCGCTGTCCACCGGCGCACGCGCCACCACCACGGCGTGGACGCGTTCGCCCAGCACCGGACAGGCCTTGGCGACGATCGCGCTCTCGACCACGGCGGGATGGCCGGCCAGCACCGATTCGACCTCGGCCGAATAGATCTTGAGGCCACCCCGATTGATCATGTCCTTCTGCCGGTCGAACACCCGGACAAATCCCTCCGCATCGACCGAGCCGAGATCGCCGGAATGCCAGAACCCGCTGGTGAAGCTTTCGGCCGTGGCTTTGGGATTGTTCCAGTAGCCCTTGATGACGGACGCACTCTGGATCCAGAGCTCGCCGATTTCCCCAGGCGGCAGCTCACGCCCGTCCGCGTCCATCGCCAGGATGCGCGCACCCGGACACGGCAGGCCGACGCTGTCGATATGGCTTTCCGTCAACTCGCCCGGCATGATCGTGGACGGCGACGTGGTCTCGGTCGCACCGTAGCAATTCGCCAACGCGAGGCCGGGAATGATCGCCTTGAGCTTCTCGATGGTGGCAACCGGCATCGGTGCGCCGCCGAAGCCGCCGATGCGCCAGCTCGACAGATCGCAACTGGCGAAATCGGGCTGGAGCAGGCACAGATTGTACATCGCCGGCACCATCACCGTGTAGGTGACGCGCTCGCGCGCGGCGAGCTTGAGATATTCGCCGGCTTTGAACTCCGGCATGATGATCAACGCGCCACCGCAGCAGATCATCGTCGTGATGTTGGCGACCACGCCGGTGACGTGGCCGAGCGGCACTGCCGCGATCGAACGGTCGGCCGCCGTCAATTGCAGGCAGGACATGAAGATCATCGAGGAATGGACGATGTTGCAATGGGCCAGCATCGCGCCCTTCGGCTTGCCTGTCGTGCCCGAGGTGTAGAGGATCATCGCGGTGTCCTCCTCGCTCGTCTCGACCGGCGCCGCGGCCGGGGCGTTGTCGACGAGCACCGCGAAATCCGACAGAGCCGGATCGTGGTCGATGGCGATGCGGTCGATCACATCGGGCACGTCCAGTGCGTCCGGCAGCCGCTCCGCAAGTGCCGCCTCGTGGATCAGGATCTTGGCGCCGCAGTCGGCGAGCACATAGGCGATTTCCGGCTTCTGCTGCCGCGTGCTGAGCAGCACCGTGACGAGCCCCTCATGGGCGGCAGCAAACAGCAGCAGCGGGAATTCGACGCGGTTGCCGAGCAGGATCGCGACACGATCGCCGCGCTGCAATCCGAGCTTGCGAAATCCCGCCGCGATCCGCGCAGCCTGCTCGACGGCCTGCCGCCAGCTCAGCCGGACACCGCCTGAGATCAGCGCTTCGCCGTCGGGATTGCGGGCGCAGGCGTCCGCAATCATCGCCCACAGGCTCGACGGCCGATCGCAAAATGCCGGTACCACCCGATCGCCGAAGCGCGCCTCGAACCGCATTGGCGGGATCTGAGAATGCGACCAGTCCATCGGATTGCCCTTGGCTTGTTACTTTCGTTATCTTCCGCGCACGGGCATGCGGTCCTGTCTTGTGCTGATCGGCTAGCCGCCCATCACGGGAACGCCGATGACGACGGGATGGAACGCAAAAGCCAGCGCCAGATAAGCGACGATTCCAACCACGACCGCGATCAGATCGTTGGTGACGCCGCCGACCGGAATCGGCGGACCGCCGCCATCGGTGCGACGCTTCAGCGTGATGCGGTCATACACCGCCCAGCCCAGAAAGGACCCGAACAGGATGATGGAGCCGAGATCGCCATTGGCCAGAAGATGCGCCGCCGCCCACAGCTTGATGCCGGCCAGCATCGGATGCTTCAGTGTCGCGTAAATGCGGCCGCGCAGATAGGACGCAACCACCAGGATGACCGCGGGCAGCATCAGCGCGAGCGTGATGTGCTTCAGCGCCTTCGGCGGATACCAGACGTCGATCCAGCCGGTCGCGCGATAATGCGCGAAGCCCCAGATGATCAGTGCGAGCCCCGCAAGCGAGGCAAGCGAATAGAGGATCTTGTAGGTCCCCTCGCCCACTCTCGCGATGGCCTGCGCGCGTGCATCGCGTTTCGTCGTGAACACATGCGCCGCAAAAAACAGCGCAAGCCCCAGGATCATAACCAGCAGACCCACGAGATTCTCCCCTCAACCAGCGCCCCAGCCCATGGCGTATCATCGATTGGCCGCGGGTCGCAACTGATGCGCTACTTGCCGATCTCGCGATTGTCGACATACCGGATCGCGATCGGCCGCCCGGCGATGGCACCGCCAAAACCGCCGGTGAACTTCAGCGGCAGGCAGGCGTTCAACGATGAATTGATTGCATTAAGATAGGTAGTTCTCGTCTCGGCGGGCACGCCTGCGGTCGCAAAGGTCAGGCGCGGCGGGCCGATCAGGCCGCCCGATTTGTTGAAGCTGAAACGCACGGCGATCTGCATGCCCGCGCGGGCATTGTCCGATGGCGGTGACCAGCAGCTGCGCAGCTCGGCGAAGAGATCGCCGATCGTATCGAGATCGTGAATAGGCTTTTGGTATTTGGCGCGATCGGCGTCCGCTGGCACGCTTTGGATCGTGAGCTGGAGGTTCTGCCCGTAGGAATAGTCGATCTCGGGAATGCAGGGACCAGGCTCGAGCGGGCTGCAATAGGATGGCGTGCAGGGCCGGCCGTCGAGCACACTGCATGGCTCGTGCGAAAACGGAATTGGGTTGATCTGTCGCGGCCGCGCGTCGGTGGCAACGATCGAGATCGCCAGCAGGAGAAAAACAAGGATGCCGCGCCACATCATGCGATCTCACAATACCGCAAGAGTAAAACGTGGCATTACCTCCGACAACGTCAAGATCGCCGGCGTTCACGTGCTCGCGTTCAACCTCGGTGTCGTCGCCCGGCTTGACCGGGCGACCCAGTACTCCGGGACGTCTGTGATTGAGCCGGGAAGCCGCGGCGTACTGGATGCCCCGGTCAAGCCGGGGCATGACAGCGGAGGGTGAGGAGCGGACGGAGCTACGCCCTAGCCCTTCTTCTTGACGTCCTTGACGTTGGTGAACTCGATGCCCTCGGCACGTTCCCTTGTGTAGCCGAGATAGAACTCGTTCCGCGCCAGATAGACGGGATCCCCGTCGACATCGTCGGCGATGCTGGAGGTGTTGGCGGCGATGAAGGTATCGAGCTTCTTGCGGTCGTCCGAAGAGACCCAGCGCGCGAGTTGGAACTCGCTGACCTCGAATTCGACTGGGAGGGAATATTCCGCATCCAGCCGGGCCTTCAGCACGTCGAGCTGGAGTGCGCCAACGACGCCAACCAACGCCGGTGCGCCGTCGCGCGGGCGGAATACCTGCACCACGCCCTCTTCCGACATCTGCTGAAGCGCTTCCTTCAGCTTCTTCGCTTTCATGGCATCGGTGAGACGCACGCGGCGGACGATTTCCGGCGCAAAGCTCGGCACGCCCACGAAGTTGAAATCCTCACCGTCGGTCAGCGTGTCGCCGATGCGCAGCGTGCCGTGATTGGGAATGCCGACGACGTCGCCGGCATAAGCCTCGTCCGCAACCGAACGGTCCTGCGCGAAGAAGAATTGCGGGCTGGACAGCGGCATGCTCTTGCCGGTGCGCACGAGCTTCGCCTTCATGCCGCGGCTCAGCTTTCCGGAGCAGAGGCGGGCGAAAGCGATGCGGTCGCGGTGGTTGGGATCCATGTTGGCCTGGATCTTGAACACGAAGGCGCTCATGCGCGGGTCGGTGGCTTCGACCTTGCGCTGGTCGCTCTCCTGCGCGCGCGGCTCGGGCGCGAACTTGCCGAGTCCTTGCAGCAGGTCACCGACGCCGAAATTGCGCAGCGCGCTGCCGAAATAAACCGGCGTCAGATGGCCCTCGCGAAACGCTTCGAGCTCGAACGGTTTAGAAGCCGCGGTGACGAGTTCGAGCTCGTCCTTGACCGCCGACACGTCGAGATTGGCATTGAGCTTGGCGAGCTCGGCGATCTCGATCTGCTGCGCCGCGCCAGTTTTGGCGCCACCGCCTTCGAGCAGGCGCACGCCGCCATTGACGACGTCATAGGTGCCGAGGAACTCGCGGCCGCGGCCGACAGGCCAGGTCATCGGCGTGGTATCGAGCGCCAGCGTCTTCTCGATCTCGTCGAGAAGCTCGAAGACGTCGCGGCTCTCGCGGTCCATCTTGTTGATGAAGGTGATGATCGGGATATCCCGAAGACGACACACCTCGAACAGCTTTCGGGTGCGCGCCTCGATGCCCTTGGCGGCGTCGATCACCATGACGGCGGAATCGACCGCCGTGAGCGTGCGATAGGTGTCTTCCGAAAAGTCCTCGTGGCCCGGCGTGTCCAGCAGGTTGAACACGAGGCCCTCGAACTCGAAGGTCATGACCGAGGTCACGACCGAGATGCCGCGCTCGCGCTCGATCTTCATCCAGTCCGAACGCGTGTTGCGCCGCTCGCCCTTGGCCTTGACCTGGCCGGCCAGATTGATGGCGCCACCGAACAGCAGCAGCTTTTCGGTCAGCGTGGTCTTGCCGGCGTCCGGATGCGAGATGATCGCAAAGGTACGCCGCCGCGACACTTCAGCGGCAAGCGAGGAACGGGCCGTCGATTCGGCTGTGGTGGCGATGTCGGACATTGCGGCAGCGTTTGGCAGGGAAAATGAGCCTGATCAAGCCTGATCTGGTGATTGCGGAGGCTTCCGGCCAGCCCCATATCGGGCTTGGGTTGGGAGGGACGGCCTTCCCTTGCTATCAGCACACCAGTCGCGGGGACGACCCTGCCTTGAATGGAGGGTCGTCATGGCCTGGAGCATCCTGTTCGTCGCCGGTCTGCTGGAGATCTCCTGGGCCATCGGCCTCAAATATACCGAGGGGTTCACCAGGCTCGTTCCGTCAATCCTCACGCTCGGCGCCATGGCCGGCAGCATCATCCTGCTCGGGCTCGCTCTCAAATCGCTGCCGATTGGAACCGCTTATGCGGTCTGGACCGGCATCGGTGCGGTCGGCACCGCGACGCTCGGCATCATCCTGTTCGGCGAGCCGGCCACCGCGTTCCGCCTCGCCAGCATCGGGCTGATCGTCGCCGGCATTGTCGGACTGAAGCTGGTTACCTGACGAAGATCTTGACCGCCCACCAGCTCAGTGCGGCGACGATGGCCGAGGCCGGCATCGTGATCACCCAGGCATAGACGATCGAGCTGGCGACGTTCCAGCGCACCGCCGAGAGGCGGCGGGCCGCGCCGACGCCGACGATGGCGCCGGTGATGGTGTGGGTGGTCGAGACCGGAACACCGAGAAAGGTCGCCATGAACAGGGTCGCGGCACCGCCGGTCTCGGCGCAAAAGCCCTGCATCGGGGTCAGCTTAGTGATGCGCAGGCCCATGGTGCGGACGATGCGCCAGCCGCCCATCAGCGTCCCCATCGCCATCGCGGCCTGGCACGAGAGCACCACCCAGAAGGGTACGAAGAATTCGCCGCCGAGCTGGCCCTGCGAATAGAGCAGCACGGCGATGATGCCCATGGTCTTCTGAGCGTCGTTACCACCATGACCGAGCGAATAGAGCGAGGCGGAGGCGAATTGCAGGATGCGGAAGGCGCGATCCACGGCAAAGGGCGTGGAGCGCACCGAGGCCCAGGAGACGATCGCGACCAGCACCATCGCGAGCAGGAAGCCGACCAGCGGAGACAGCACGATGGCGATCACCGTCTTGGACAACCCGCTCCAGACCGCCGCTGAAAGGCCGGCTTTGGCCACGCCGGCACCAAACAAGCCGCCGATCAATGCATGAGACGAGGACGATGGGATGCCGAGCGCCCATGTCACCAGGTTCCAGACGATGGCGCCGACCAGCGCGGCGAAGATCACCTGAGCATCCACGATCGCGGGATCGATGATGCCGGTGCCGATAGTCTGGGCAACGTGCAGCCCGAACACCATGAAGGCGACGAAGTTGAAGAACGCGGCCCAGAACACCGCGTATTGCGGCCGCAATACGCGGGTCGAGACGATGGTCGCGATCGAATTGGCGGCGTCGTGCAGGCCGTTCAGGAAGTCGAACAGCAGCGCGACGGCGATCAATCCGACCAGGACGGGAAGACCCAACGCAACATCCACGGCGTGGCCCCTGCCCTAAACTTGCTCGATGACGATGCTGTTGATCTCGTTCGCGACGTCGTCGAAGCGGTCGGCGACTTTCTCGAGATGGTCGTAGATCTCTGCGCCGACGATGAAATCCATCGCGTTGCCGCCGCGATGCTTGAGGAACAGTTCCTTCAGCCCGATATCATGGAGATCGTCGACGCGGCCTTCCAGCTTGCCAAGCTCTTCCGTGATCGCGGTCAGCATGGCCACGTTCTGACCGATCTTCTGCATCAGCGGCAGCGCGCGGCCGACCAGATTGGCGCATTCGATCAGAAGCCCGCCGATCTCCCGCATCGGCGGCTCGAAGCTGCGGACCTCGAACAGCATCACGGCCTTGGCGGTCTGCTGCATCTGGTCGATGGCGTCGTCCATCGAGGTGATCAGGTTCTTGATGTCGCCGCGGTCGAACGGGGTGATGAAGGTGCGGCGCACCGCGGTCAGCACCTCACGGGTGATGTTGTCGGCATCGTTCTCGAACTGGTTGACGCGCTGGCAATAGACCGGCGTCTCCTCGCCCCCGTTGAGCATGCTCTGGAGCGCGATCGAGCCCTGGATCACGGTCTGGGCGTGGCGGTCGAACAGGTCGAAGAACCGTTCTTCCTTCGGCAGGAAAGCGCGAAACAATCGCATCATGGGGGAGAGACTACCGGTTGGATGATGGCCTGGCCCAAGCGGGCCGTCATGAAACTGTCATAGACCATTTTCGATCCACGCGCGTGCCACCTCACGCCCGTGGAGCTGGATCATCCACCGCTTTCGCGCGTCAACACATCTTCTATTATATCAATGACTTACAGCGACCGCCGGAAGTAATGCGCTATTTCGCCGATGACGCCACGGCGGAAGGTGAGCACGCAGATCACGAAGATCGAGCCCTGGATCACGGTCACCCATTGGCCGAACCCCGCCAAATATTGCTGCATGGCGATGATCACGAAGGCACCGACCACGGGACCGAAGACGGTTCCGAGTCCGCCGACCAGCGTCATCAGCACGACTTCGCCCGACATCGACCAGTGCACGTCGGTGAGCGAGGCATTCTGCGCCACGAAGACTTTCAGCGCACCGGCAAAGCCGGCCAGCGTGCCCGACAGGACGAAAGCCAGGAACTTGTACTGATCGGTGCGGTAACCCAGCGAGATCGCGCGCGGCTCGTTCTCGCGGATCGCCTTGAGGACTTCGCCGAACGGCGAGTTGATGATGCGGAAGATCAGCAGGAAGCCGGCGAGGAAACCGACCAGCACCACGTAGTAGAGCACGGTGGGCTTGGTCAGATCGAAGACGCCGAACATGCGTCCCTGCGGAATGCCCTGGATGCCGTCTTCGCCATGGGTGAACGGCGCCTGGAGGTAGATGAAGTACAAGAGCTGCGACAGCGCCAGCGTGATCATCGAGAAATAGATGCCCTGGCGGCGGATCGAGATATAGCCCGTGATGAGCGAGAGCACGAAGGCACCGGCGACCCCGACGAGGATGCCGAGTTCCGGCGGCAGCGCCCATACTTTCAGCGCATGCGCGCTGCAATAGCCGGCCGTGCCCAGGAACATCGCATGGCCGAAGGACAGCAAACCGCCGTAGCCGATCAGCAGGTTGAAGGCGCAGGCGAGCAGCGCGAAGCACAGCGCCTGCATCACGAAGAACGGGTAGACCCCCGTGAATGGCACCGAAGCCAGCAGCAGCGCCATCACCACGAACACGATCATCTCGTCGCGGATCGCGCGCGGGGTTACCGGCAGCGTGTCGTCCGTCAAGGCTGTCATATCAGGCCGCCCTTCCCGTCAATCCCGTTGGCTTCACCAAGAGCACCAGCACCATCAGCACGAACACGACGGTGTTGGAGGCCTCGGGGTAGAAATATTTGGTCAGGCCTTCGATCACACCGAGCGCGAAGCCGGTGATGATGGAGCCCATGATCGATCCCATGCCGCCGATCACGACCACCGCGAACACCACGATGATGAGGTCGGCGCCCATCAACGGCCGCACCTGGTTGATCGGCGCCGACAGCACGCCGGCGAGCGCTGCAAGGCCGACACCGAGGCCGTAGGTCAGCGTGATCATGCGCGGCACGTTGACGCCGAAGGCGCGCACGAGCGTCGGGTTTTCGGTGGCGGCGCGCAAATAGGCGCCGAGCCGCGTCTTCTCGATCAGGAACCAGGTCGCGATGCAGACCACCAGCGAGAAGATGACGACCCAGCCGCGATAGACGGGCAGGAACATGAAGCCGAGATTCATGCCGCCCTTAAGCTGGTCCGGAATGGCGTAAGGCAGGCCGGAGGAGCCGAAGTAGTTCTGAAACACGCCCTGCACGATCAGCGCAATGCCGAAGGTCAGCAGCAGGCCGTAGAGATGATCCAGCCCGGTCAGCCATTGCAGCATGGTCCGTTCCAGGATCATGCCGAAGATGCCGACGATAACAGGCGCAAGCAGCAACGCCCACCAGTAGTTGATGCCGCCGAGGTTCAGCAGGAAGTAGGCGACGAACGCGCCCATCATGTAGAGTGCGCCATGGGCGAAATTGATGATGTTGAGCATGCCGAAGATCACGGCAAGCCCGAGACTGAGCAGCGCGTAGAACGAGCCGTTGATCAGTCCTACCAGTAGCTGAGCGTAAAGAGCCTGCATCGATCCCGCACCTGGTCCCTTCGGCGTTCCCTGAAAGTCGCCCGCAGGCCTGATGGCCTGCGGGCGGTTGGCTTACTTCTTCAAGAGCGCGCACTTGCTCTCGGACAGCGGCGTGAAGGCCTGGTCGCCCGGCACCGTGCCGACCAGCTTGTAGAAGTCCCACGGTCCCTTGGACTCGGAGGGCTTCTTCACCTCGAACAGATAGGCATTGTGGATGGTGCGGCCGTTGGGCTGGATCTCGCCCTTGCCGAACAGATCGTCTTCCGTCGGCATCGACTTCATCTTCTCGACGACCTTGACGCCGTCATGCGGGTTGCCGCCGAGCGCTTCCAGTGCCTTGAAATAGTGACGCACGCCCGCATAGACGCCGGCCTGCACCATGGTCGGCGGCGCGTTGTTCTTCATCTTCTCGGCGAAGCGCTTCGAGAACGCCCGGGTCTGGTCGTTCATGTCCCAGTAGAAGGTCTCGGTGAAGTTGAGGCCCTGTGCGGTCTCGAGCCCGATCGCCTTGACGTCGGTGAGGAACAGCAGCAGCGCCGCGAGCTTCTGGCCGCCCTTGACGATGCCGAACTCGGCCGCCTGCTTGATCGTGTTGGTGGTATCGCCGCCGGCATTGGCAAGGCCGATGATCTTGGCCTTGGAAGCCTGCGCCTGGAGCAGGAAGGACGAGAAGTCCGGCGTGTTCAGCGGGTGCTTGACGCCGCCGACCACCTTGCCGCCATTTGCGGTAACGACAGCGGTGGTGTCGCGCTCCAGCGCCGCGCCAAAGGCGTAGTCCGCGGTCAGGAAGAACCACGTGTCGCCGCCGGCCTTCACCAGCGCCTGGCCGGTGGTGTGGGCCAGCATGTATGTGTCGTAGGTCCAGTGCACCGTGTTGGGCGAGCACTGCGCGTTGGTCAAATCCGAGGTCGCCGCGCCCGAGTTGATATAGACGCCGTTCTTTTCCTTGATGACGTTGTTGACCGCGAGCGCCACGCCGGAATTCGGCACGTCGACGATGAGGTCGACCTTGTCGACGTCGAACCATTGCCGCGCGATCGCGGTGCCGATGTCGGGCTTGTTCTGGTGATCACCCGAGATGATGTCGATCTTCCAGCCCTTCGCAGCCAGACCGGAATCTTCAATGGCCATCTGCGCGGCGAGCGTCGAGCCCGGCCCGCCGAGATCGGCATAGAGCCCGGACTGATCGGACAGCGCGCCGATCTTGACGGTCTTGTCCTGCGCGAAGGCTACGCCCGCGGTGGTCACGGCCAGCGCCGTGCCGAGCAGAAACGACGCAATCGACTTTGTCATCATGCTACTTCCCTATGAATCTTCTTGTTGGCAGTTCTAGACACCGAGATAGGTGTGGAGCTTGTCCATGTTGGCGGCGAGCTCCGCATTGGAAAATCCGTCAATGATCTTGCCGTGCTCGACCACGTAATAGCGGTCAGCGACAGTGGATGCGAACCGGAAGTTCTGCTCGACCAGGAGGATCGTAAAACCCTCCTTCTTGAGCCGCGCAATGGTGTGGCCGATCTGCTGGATGATGACGGGCGCGAGACCCTCCGTCGGCTCGTCCAGCATCAGGAAGTTCGCGCCGGTGCGCAGGATGCGCGCGATCGCGAGCATCTGCTGCTCGCCGCCGGAGAGTTTGGTTCCCTGGCTGTTGAGCCGTTCCTTCAGGTTCGGAAACAGATCGAAGATCTGCTCGAGCGGCAATCCGCCGGGACGCACCACCGGTGGCAGCAGCAGGTTCTCGCGGACATCGAGGCTGGCGAAAATTCCCCGCTCTTCCGGGCAGAACGCGATTCCCATCCGCGCGATCTTGTCCGAGGTCGTGCGGATGATGTCCTGGTTATTGAACTTCACCGAGCCGGTGCGCTTGCCGATGATGCCCATGATCGACTTCAGCGTGGTGGTCTTGCCGGCGCCGTTGCGCCCGAGCAGGGTGACGACCTCGCCCGCGTTCACGTCGAAGTTGATCCCGTGCAGGATGTGGGACTCGCCGTACCAAGCTTCGAGGTTGCGGACCTGGAGGAGGTTGCCGCCGCTCGCGGCCTTTGCGGGAGCTTCCGCCGTTGCAGTCTCAGCCATGACCGGCTCCCAGATAGGCTTCCTTGACGCGTTCGTCCTTGGTGAGCTCGCTGTAATGGCCTTGCGCCAGCACCTGGCCGCGCGTCAACACGGTGATGATGTCGGAGAGATTGGCAACGACGCTCAGATTATGCTCGACCATCAGGATGGTGTATTTCGCGGAGATGCGCTTGATCAACGCCGCGATCTTGTCGATGTCCTCGTGGCCCATGCCGGCCATCGGCTCGTCCAGCAGCATCATCTCCGGGTCGAGCGCGAGCGTGGTTGCGATCTCCAGTGCGCGCTTGCGCCCGTAGGGCATCTCGACCGCGGGCGTATTGGAAAACTCGCTGAGGCCGACATCGTTCAACAGCTCGCGCGCGCGATCGTTGAATTGGTTGAGGACGGACTTGGAGCGCCAGAAATCGAAGGAGCTGCCGTGCTGGCGCTGAAGCGCGACGCGCACGTTTTCCAGCGCGGTGAGATGGGGAAATACCGCCGAGATCTGGAACGAGCGAACCAGCCCCAGGCGAGCCACGTCGGCGGGCGCCATCGCGGTGATGTCCTGCCCCTTGTACAGGATTTTTCCGGCAGACGGTTTGAGGAACTTGGTCAAAAGATTGAAGCACGTCGTCTTGCCGGCGCCGTTCGGGCCGATCAACGCGTGAATGCTCCCACGGCGAACCTTGAGCGCAACGTCGCGGACGGCGAAGAAGCCCGCGAACTCCTTGGTCAAGCCTTCCGTTTCGAGAATGAACTCATCGGCCAAACAGTTTTCCCCCTGCCCGCACAACGCGCGTGGCTATCCTTGTTGCTTCGGCTTTCCGGAGGCCCTTGGAGCCACTCCCTGGAGCCCATCCGGAACGCCGCCTCCGGGCGCGGAATATGCCGGAGGTGACGGGGGTTAGGCAAGGCGGAAAGCTGAGCAGGTCAGGCCTCCGGCCGGGAGACTTATGCTCCCTTAGTCGGACATGTTTTGATGTCGCGCCTGCCCGGCTTCCCGGTTCGCAAAGCGCCGGTCATCAAGCCGTCGTTAACGGTCTTTCGTTCCATGCGCCAGCCTTCATAGAAAATTTTCCCGCAGCGAGGATCATGCGCGGGTTTCATGCGTCCGGAATTTCTATTCGCCGGGAATATCGTCTTGGATTTTGCAAGCGCGGCTCCTTCCGTGGTCAAGTCGATCAGGCAGCGTGATCTCCTGAACACGTGGCTGCGGCTCTATGCGCGCGAGCAGACGGCCCCGGCGATCTGGGAGTACCAGCCTGCGCGGCTCGAGGAAGAGCTCTCCGATCTGATCTATTATACGGTGGATGCGTCGATGCCGACACCGCGTCTGACCATCAAGAGCGAAGGCACGCGCATCTCGCGCGCCTATGGACACACCGGCAAGGGCGTTCTGCTCGACGACTATATCGGGCCGCGTCTCGCGCCCCTGGTGATGCCGGTCTATCATGAATGCGTGGCGCGTGGGCTGCCTGTCTACAGCGTTGCCGACGTCGATGACATCTACGGCCGCATCGTCGCCTATGAGCGCCTGCTGCTGCCGTTCCAGAGCGACGGCAAGGTCTGTCACATCATCGCGTCGCTCAAGACCTTCTGCGAGGACGGCGGCTTCGAGATCAAGAATCTGATGCGCGGAAATGACGCGCTGCCGCGCCCGAGATTGCGCGCGGTGATCGACCACGACCTGTTCCATCGCACCCCGGGCCGCATCGCGCCGGCCGAACTGGTCGAGTTCGCGGACCAGCAGGGCTCAGGTGTTCCCACCGAGATCATCGAGCTGAACTAGCGGTCAGCGCGATTTGGCGGCGGCTTCCTTGGTCGTGACTTCCTTGGCATAGATCTCCGGCTTGAAGCCGACCAGCAGCTTGCCGCCGACTTCAAGCACCGGCCGCTTGATCATCGATGGTTGCGCTAGCATCAACGCCAGCGCCTTTTTCTCGGAGAGGCCTTCCTTGTCGGCATCGGGCAGCTTCTTGAAAGTCGTGCCGGCGCGGTTGAGCAGCGTCTCCCAACCGACCTTCTCGCTCCACTGCTTGAGCTTGTCCTTCTCCACGCCCGCCGTCTTGTAGTCGTGAAACGCGTAGGCGACGCCATGGCTGTCGAGCCAGGCGCGCGCCTTCTTCATGGTGTCGCAGTTCTTGATGCCGTAGATGATGTTGGGCAAAGCGTTCCTCGCGCATGCGTCGTATCGTGATCCCAAGGCGTTGTACGCAACTCCGGTTCGCGCGACAATATTGCGAAAACGATGCCAGCTCTTCGAACGGACACTCCATGCACGTCACCCACGATCCAGCCGCGACCGCATCGCCGACCATCAACTTCGACACTTTTCTCGCGGTCGATATCCGCGTCGGCACCATCGTCGATGCAAAGCCGTTCCCCGAGGCGCGCAAGCCGGCCTGGCGGCTGTGGATCGACTTCGGTCCCGCGATCGGCGTGCGCAAGAGCTCGGCGCAGATCACCGAAAATCATCCGCTTGAAACGCTAGTGGGCCAACAGGTGGCTGCGGTCGTGAATTTCCCGCCGCGCCAGATCGGCCCCGTTGTCTCGGAGGTGCTGACCCTCGGTTTCCCCGATGCCGACGGCAAGGTCGTGCTGGTGCAGCCGAGCAAGCCCGTGCCGAACGGCGGACGGCTGTTCTAGGACCGCGCGCTCAAGGGGCGTTTCCTGGCCGCCGGGGGCGCCTTTGAAGGTTACCTCCTGTTTCCCGGCCCCCGGTTCCTCGGGCTTGACCACGATACCCTTTCACATAAAAATGACTGACTGATCGTTTTTTATCAAATCAGTGTTGCGAAGCTGCTTGTCCTGCAGAACGACTAAAACGATTGATTTGTCATTTTTTTGTGGATGGCGAATGCCGAAAATCAGCGACAAGCAACGTGAAGGCCGGCGGCAGCAGATTCTCGAAGCCGCCCTTGCCTGCTTCGCCGAGGACGGTTTTCACCAGACCGGGATGGCCGACATCGTCAAACGGTCGGGGCTGAGCCACGGTGCGGTCTATCTCTACTTCCAGAGCAAGGACGATCTGATCGAGGCACTCGCCGACGACCGGCATCGGCGCGAGGCCGTGCTCAATTCGGTCGCGCAAGGATCCGGCGATCCGATCGAAGGACTTCACGCGCTGGTCGGCGTCTACGCGCAATGGCTCACCGACTCCGCCGGCGAAGCGCGCCGCCGTGTCGGCATCCATGGCTGGGCCGAAGCCCTACGCAACCGCCGCGTCCGCACCAGCGTCGTGGAAGGCATCGACATGCCCCGCGCCCTGATCGTCGCCCTGGTCGAGCGGGGCCAGCATGACGGCCTCATCAAACGCGATCTCGGTGCGGAAGCGATCGCGCGCGTGCTGATCGCGATCTTCCAGGGTTTTGTGCTGCAAAAATGCTGGGGCCAGGATTTTGACATCGAGGCCTGCATGGCGGCCGTGACCGGCGTGATCGATGGATTTCGCACCACAAAGGCCGACGTCAAGCGACGGACCAGGAGCTGAGCGATGTCGTGGGTCCATGACCTGCTCGCAGGCATTGGGGTCGGCCTCATCGGCGGGCTGACATCGGGCTTCATGGGCACGAGTCCCGGAGGCGGCCTCGTGATTTTCAGCGTACTGCTACTGGGCGCCGAGCAACACGTCGCCCAGGGGACATCGCTGATCACGCAGGTTCCACCGACGGGACTCGCGGGCGTTCGCCGCTACTGGCAGAGCGGCAATCGCAGCCCGTTGCTGTGGATCGTCTGGATCGGCATCGGGTTTCTCTTCGGCGGTGCCGGCGGCGGCTACGCTGCGGCCGCAGTCTCCGACTCGGTGTTGCAATGGACCTACGTCGTCTATCTCGTCGCGCTGATCGCTCTCCTGATCCTGCGCCGCGACCGCGAGGAGAAAAGCAATGAGACCTGCGACCGAGACAAGCTGCCTTGGCTGCCGCTGCTCCTCATCGGCATGCTTGCCGGATTTTCCTCCGGCTTCATGGGCATCGGCGGTGGGCTCGCGATCACCGTCGGGCTCGCGGCGGGCCTGCGGGTGCCGCAGCATCAGGCCCAGCTCGTCAGCCTCGTCTTCTCGGTCATCCCGACCAATATTCCGGCGGCCTGGATCTACTGGAGCAAGGGCCTCATGGTCGGCTGGCCTGCCATCATCGGCATCCTTGCCGGCCTCTGGGTCGGCACCGATCTCGGCGCACGCGCGGCTAATGGCGTCAGCAAATCGGTGCTGCGCCGGGTCATGATCGCCCTCATCTTGCTGATGGCGCTCTACATGACCCAAAAGGCGCTAACCTGATCTCACGGCCGCTTCGGAATGTTCAGCCCGCGCTCGACCGCCGGACGCGCCAGCCCGCGGTCGAGCCAGGCGGCGACGGATTTGAACTGGCTGAACTCGACGAGATCGCGGGCGCCGTAGAACCCGATGAGGTTGCGCACCCAGCCGAGCATGGAGATGTCCGCGATGGTGTAATCGTCGTCCATGAACCATTGCCGGCCGGCAAGATGCATCTCCATCACCCCGAGCAGCCGCTTGGCTTCGCCCACGTAGCGCTCGAGCGGCCGCTTGTCCTCGAAGTCCTTGCCGGCGAATTTGTGGAAAAAGCCGACCTGGCCGAACATCGGCCCGATGCCGCCCATCTGGAAATGCAGCCACTGGATGGTCTGATAACGGCGCGCGGCGTCCTGCGGCAGCAGCTTGCCGGTCTTCTCCGCGAGGTATTGCAGGATCGCCCCGGACTCGAACAGCGGCAGCGGCCTGCCGCCGGGACCATCGGGATCGAGGATCGCCGGGATCTTGCCGTTCGGATTGAGCGAGAGGAATTCCGGCGTCTTCTGGTCATCCTTGCCGAAATCGACGAGATGGACTTCGTAGGGAAGCCCGATCTCTTCCAGCATGATCGAGACCTTGACGCCGTTCGGCGTCGGTAGCGAATAAAGCTGGAGCAGCTCCGGGTGCTTGGCCGGCCAGCGCTTGGTGATGGGAAAGGCGGACAGATCGGACATCAGGACCCCGGCTTCGTTCATGAGATGCCGCCTAGTCTAGGCGAGCGGACGAACGACGCAAGGTCGAGTAGTCAGGTCATTTTCCCGTACAGGTCACAATGGCCGCAGCAAATGGTTGGTGGCGTGCATCACATCGCGCTGTGCGCGTTGCTCGATGAAGAGCTGGCCGGTGACGAGCAGTGCTCCGGTGAAGACGAGCGCAAGCATCGCGGTCGCGAACTGACTGACATCCCTCATCGGACGAGCTTCTCCGTGTTCGGTTCGCACGAGGAACGCGGGCCAGCCGTCGTCTGTTCCTGCAAGCTTCAAATAAATTGCAGCTTTTTCCCGGCTCCTCGCACCCCGACGGCCTCAATAATTGATCTCCATCCGCAAGCCCCGCGGATCGGTCTCCTCCCCGCCGAACCGCTGCGTGCTGTCGCGTGCCGCGATCGCGCAGGCACAGGCGTCGATCAGATCGTCACCGCCGATGCCGGTGCCATGTCGTTGAGTCAGCCATGTCGGCAAGCGCCCGAAGCCGCGCTGCTGCAGGAGTGCGATGCGCTGCCCGCGGCCCTCCGCCGATGTCTTCTTTGCAAGCCGGACCCGCCCAGCCAAATTCCAAAAAATCAATTCCGGATGCGCTTCGCCGATGGTCGCCTGCCGCGCCGGCGTCATGATCGCGTCGACGTCCCTGATCTTGTCCCTGATGTTCCAGAGCTGCGCCGATACGCCCCTGCCCTTGCCCTCGCGCTCCCAGTAGTGGCGATTGGCTGCCGCCATATCGGCGAACGTCCAGAGATCGCGGCGGGCGCCGAGAAACACGGCGGGACCGACCAGCTCGCGTGCGCGCAAATCGCAGATGCGATAACCACTCCATTTCAATCCGATCGGCATGTCGATCATCGCCCCGGCATGCGGCAGCGCGAGCAGCCGCGCAAGACCCGGCGAATAATCAAAGCCGTGATCGCCGCGCTGGTCGATCCAGGCGACGACCCAGCCGAAGCGAAATCCGTCGAGGCCGAGATAGTTTGGCAAGTTCCTGATCTCTGCGGGACATCCGCCCGCTCCTCTATCCCAGTTCCTCGCCCCGATGTCGCTCGAACAGGCGCTGCGCCAACAACGCATGGCCGAGCGTGCCGCCGGCGCGAACCGCGGCCGCAATCAACGCGGCTTCCGCGACTTCTTCTCGCGTTGCACCGGCATTCGCCGCCTGCGCAGTGTGCACGTCGAGGCAATAGGCGCATTGCGTGGTGAGCGCGACCGCGAGCGAGATCAGCTCGCGATATTTTGGCGGAATCAATCCGTCCTTGCGCTCGACCGCGTGGTTGAACGCAAGGAACGCGTTGGCCTCGACCGGCGCGAGCGCCACGAAGGCCGGGATAGATTTCAGGTCGTCACGTCTTTGATAATCGGTCATGGCTCACGTCAGATATTCGCGCATCAGGGCGCGGGCGCGATGCAGACGTGCCTTCACGGTCTGCCGGGTCGCGCCGAGCGCGACGGCGATCTCGTCGATGGTCATTTCCTTGACGTCGCGCATCAGCGCGACGTCACGGTAGTGCGGCGGCAGCGCCTCGAAGGCCGCCGCGATGTCGATCCGCAAATCGGCTTCAGGACGCGACAGCAGCAGCGCCTCTGCCTCTCCGTCGTCGATCGCCGGCGCGAGGCCTGCCTTGCGGGCAAGCCGCAGGCATTCGCGGCGGACCACACTGAACAGCCAGGCCGAAAACGCCAGCCACGAGCGGATCGTGCCGACATGGCGAAACAGGATCCACAGCGCCTCCTGCGTCGCATCCTCGGCGTCCGCCGAGCTGCGACAGGTGGCGCGGGCGTAGCGGCGGATGTTCGGTTGCGCCGTCTCGAGCAGAGACGCGATCGCCTGGGGATCGCCGAGGCGCGCGGCCTCGAACAGGTCCGGCGAGATCCCGGCCGCGCTCACGACGCGCCTCCTCTTCCGATGCCGGCCATCGCGCAAATCGGACAATAGCCGAAGAGGCCGGTCAGTGCGAAGCCGGCGCCGCCGAGCGCAACCAGCCACGCCGCAGCGCCGGTAAGATACACGAATGCCGCGACCGCCACCGCGACGCCTAAGGCGATCCGCACGGCCTGATGCAGGCCGCCGATGTTCTTTCTGTAAAATGCCATCACATCCTCCGAGATGAGCCGAAGCAAAATGCCTCGACCGTCAAGAGAGGGCGCGACGACCGGAAAGGATTCGCGGCGACCTGCAATTTTTTTCGCGATCAGCCTCCGACGGCCTGATAGGCCAGACGCTTGAACTCGAAGAAGAACGGATTCCAGAAGCCCATGTAGCGCTGCGTCATCAGCACACCGGCGGTATTGGCCTGCGGGCAGATCCACCAATGGGTGCCGGCGAGGCCGCCCCACTGGAATTCGCCGGTCGAATTCGGGGGATCGAACGGCATCGGCGCGAAGGTGACCGCGCCGCCGAGGCCAAAGCCCTTGCCGGGGATCGGGCCGAGATTGGCGAAGCGAATGTTCTCGCCGGCGGGCAGCTGGTTCGTCGTCATCTGCCGCAGCGTCTCCGGCTTCAGCAGAGCATCCGAGCCGGGAAGCAGCGCCTGTATCAATGCGAGCATGTCGGGCAAGGTCGAGACCAGTCCGCCGCCGCCCGACAGCCGCGGGAACTGCCGCCGATAGGCCTGCGGATAAGGCAGGTCGTCGGCCCGGGTGAGGCCGGGCTTCATGGGATCGAGCACGTCCGCGCCGTTGTAGAGGGCGACCAGCCTGCCCTGCTGCGCGTCCGGCACGTGGAAGCCGGTGTCGGTCATGCCGAGCGGCTCGAAAATGCGCGCCTTGAGCACGGCGTCGAGCGGCTTGCCGGAGACGACCTCCACGACGCGCCCGAGGACGTCGGTCGCAACCGAATATTCCCAGGACGCGCCGGGATGAAAGGACAGCGGCAGATCGGCGAGCCGGTCGATCATGTCAGTCAGCGGCGTCAACGGATTGAGAACGCGTGCCTCGTTATAGCTTTTGAACAGCACCGTGCCGGGATCGAAGATGCCGTAGCTGAGGCCGGAGGTATGGGTCAGAAGCTGCCGGATCGTGATCGGGCTCTTCGCCGGTTCGACGTCGGCAAGGCTCGAAGCGCCCGGCTTCAGAACCTTGCGATTGCCGAGTTGCGGCAGGAATTTCTCGACAACGTCATCGAGCCCGATGCGGCCTTCCTCGGCCAACAGCATGATCGCGCAGGTGACGAAGATCTTGGTATTGGAGAAGGCGCGAAAAATGTGATCGGGCCGCAGCGCGGTGCTGGTCTCGCGATCGGCGAAACCGACGCACTGCTGATCGACGACCTCGCGGCCCCGCAGCACCGCCCAGGATGCACCCGGAATGATCTCCTGATCGACGTAACTCTGCATTGCTGTCCGCGTGGCGGAAAAATCAGGTGTTCTGGCGTCCATGTGTTTCCCCAATGATGGTTGGGATCGATATAGCGTGAATTCGCCAGATATGAAGCCTGACCGGACGGCGCGGCTCATCTCTGCTTCATGAACGCAGTCACGTGCAGGCGGCGCCGAGTCCGCATCCCCTGCCGCTGGTACAGCGCGATGGCCGACGAGTTGCTCGAGAACACGTGCAGGAACGGAATTTCGCTGCGCGCCTCGATCTGCCGCGCGACCGCCGCCAGCAGCGCCTGCGCGTAGCCCCGCCCCCGATGATCAGGGTGGACGCAGACGGCCGTCATCTCGACGAAATTGCCCGGCTTCATGCGCTCGCCGGCCATCGCGACCAATTCGCCGCCGGCGCGGATGCCAAGAAACGTCCCGAGTTCGTGCGTGCGCCGCGCGAATGGACCGGGCTTCGTCAACTCCGTCAATGCCATCATGGCGGGAACGTCGGCTGCACCCAGCCGGACGATCTCGGCATCGCGAAGCGGGCTATCGGCCGGGGAGCCGATCATCTGCTCGCAGGGTCCGGCCAGCACGACCTTGAAACCGGCGGGAACGTCGACGGCCTCGGGTGTGAACAGCGCGGCGACCTGCGAGCCCGACAGGAGATTGCCGAGCTCGGCAAAGCTCGTCTCGGACATGTCGACCATGTCGGCAAAAGGCGTCACGTCCACCGGATAGCGCAGCGCTCCCGGGCCACCCTCGGCCAGATGTTTGTGGCTGGTCGTCAGCGCGCTCCAGATCGGGCGATCCAGTAGGGTCACGTCACCGTCGGACACCGGCCTAGTCCTTATCGAAGCTGACGATGACGGCGGCATTGGCGATGAGGAGGGGGTCGTTACCCTGCTCCGCAGCCGAGGGAATCTCCAGCCCGCCCTTCACCGCGTTGACGGTGACGGTGCCGTAAGGCAGCTCCTTCGCGACCGCGTCCTTGTCGACGGCTTCGGGATTCGGCACCGCGATCGTGACGTCGACGAACATGTCGTTCGCAGTCTTGTCGATCATCCGGAAGAAGCCGAGGCTCGAATGCCTGATGGCATCAGAAACGGCACGCTTCGCCGCCTTGGTGGCGTCCCTGCCGTGAACGTCGACGCCCATCCCCATCTCGGTGATACAGCGAATGCGAGCCATGACCTTATTCCTGTGACTGATTGAGTGATGTGGAGTGTGGGGGATCGGACGGCACGATACAAGTGGGGTCGTTCCTCTCGTATCGCGGACGCGGTGCGGCACGCAGAGGCGCTCCATCGTTGCGGCGTTGCAAGCCGCGTACGCTGTGCTATCGCTTAGGCGATGACTCCCAAAACTTTCGAAACCCGCTGCCTGCGCCTGCCCGCCGTCACCAAGGTGGTGCAGTGGGAGGGTACCTCCGTGTTCAAGGTCGGCGGCAAGATGTTCGCACTCGGCGGCGGCTTTGCCGCGCGCTCCGGCGGCTACATGTTCAAGGTCTCGAACATGGCCTATGCCATGCTGATCGAGCACGGCCTTGCGCGGCCGGCGCCCTATCTGGCGCGCGCCAAATGGGTGCAACTCGTCGGCAACAACGCGCTGCCGGACGCCGAGCTCACGGCCTATCTGGCGCAGGCGCACGCGCTGATCGCGGCGAAACTCACGCGGAAATCCCGCAAGGTCCTGGGCCTGGATTGAAGCGCAGTTCGCTGGTGAAGCGAAAACGTGCACTGATTGACTTCGATGATATGTCTGACTAAAGTCAGATATATCATGCTCGACCCTGTTTCCCGCGTCCGCCGCTTCAATCGTGCCGTCACGTCCGCTGTCGGCGCGCTCGACACGTCATTCCTGGGACGCGGGCGGCCACTGGGGGCGGCGCGCGTGCTCAACGCGATCGGGCATGGACGTTCGGACGTGGCCGAGATTCGCGACTATCTCGGCCTCGATTCCGGCCTGATGAGCCGCCTCCTCCGCTGCCTCGAGGACGAAGGGCTGGTCGAGACCAATGCGCATGAGGACGATGCGCGCCGTCGCGTCGCGACGTTGACGCGTGCGGGCCGGCGCGAGTTCGCGGCCTACGAGGCGCTGTCGAATACGCAGGCCGAGGGCTTCCTCGCCCAACATGCGCAACGCGAGGCGCTGCTGGCGGCGATGGATTTGGTTGCTTCCGCGCTGACGCGCGAGCGCGTCACGCTGGACGAGATGGACCCGCGGAGCGAACAGGCGCGCTATTGCCTCGGCGAATATTATGGCGAGCTCGGCCGCCGCTTCAAGCAGGGGTTCGACGTCTCGCTGTCGCGCGATCCCGACGCCAAGGATATGCGCCGCCCGCGCGGCACGTTCATCGTCGCGATGTCGGACACGCTACCGGTCGGCTGCGTCGGGCTCAAGGGCACCGATCACGGCTATGCCGAGATCAAGCGGCTGTGGGTCGCACCGGCGGCGCGCGGATTGCGGCTCGGCCGGCGCCTGATGGACATGACCGAGAACGCCGCGCGCGGGCTCGGCATCAAGCTATTGCGGCTCGACACCAACAGCGCCTTGGCGGAAGCCGGCCAGCTCTACCGACGAAGCGGCTGGAGCGAGATCCCCCGCTTCAATGACGACCCCTACCCGGACCTGTTCTTCGAAAAACGCCTGTGAGCGCCGGCGCCTTTTCTCTCGTTGCCGCGTTAGGGCCGGAGCCGCAGGAGCACGCCATGACCAGGTCCGACCTCGCCGACATCTACCGCGACTACATCGCCTGCCTGAACCGGCAGGATTGGCCCGCCCTCGGACAGTTCGTCCACGATGACGTCGCCCACAATGCGCGACCATTCGGACTGTCCGGCTATCGCGCCATGCTGGAGCAGGATTTTCGCGCAATTCCGGATCTGCATTTCGACATCGAGCTGCTGGTCTGCGATCCGCCCCACATCGCGTCCCGGCTGAAGTTCGATTGCACGCCGGCTGGAAAGTTTCTGGGGCTGGATGTGAACGGCAGGCGCGTGTCCTTTTGCGAAAACGTGTTCTATCGATTTCGCGACGGAAAAATACGGCACGTGTGGTCCATCGTCGACAAGCTCGCGATCGAGGCGCAGCTCTAGCGCTGCGCCTCGATGAACCTGCTTACGCTGCCGCCGGCGCCAACTCCGCTTGCGGCTTCGGGAACGGCTTGAAATTCATCGCCATCAGGAAGGCGCCGAGGCCCATCGCCCAGGAGGCGATATAGAGCCAGGCGTAGCTCGAGAACGCATCGTAGATCAGGCCGCCGGCGAGCGGGCCCGTGGCCATGCCGAGACTGCCGGCCATGGCGGTGCCGCCGATCACGGTGCCCATCATCTTGAGCGGGAAATTTTCGCGGATCAGCACCGCGTAGAGCGGCATGGTGCCGGCATAGATGAAGCCAAAGACGGCCCCGACGGCGTAGAACGTCGCGAGCTGATGCGCGAAGACATAGGCGAGTGCGCCGAAGGCCTGCAACAGCAGGCCCGAGACGAGCACGCGCTTGGCGCCGAAGCGGTCACCCATCAGGCCGAAGGCGATGCGTCCGCCGAGGCCGGCAAAGCCTTCGATACTGTAGATCGTCACCGCCGCGACCAGCGGGATGCCGCAGCTCACGGCATAGGAGACGGTGTGAATGATCGGACCGGAATGCGTGGCGCAGCAGAAGAAATTGGTCGCGAGCAGGATCAGGAATTGCGGCGAGCGCAGCGCCTCTCCCATCGACATCTCACCTTGCACGGCCCCCTCGCCCGCAGGCGCGGCCACGGCGTGCGCGAGCGCCGGCGGGCGGCGCACCAGGAACGAGACCGGGATCATGCTGGCGCCGACCACCAGCGCCACGATCTGCATCGAGGTGCGCCAGTCATGGCCGGAGACGAGCCAGGCCGCGAGCGGCGCCATCGTCATCGGCGCCATGCCCATGCCGGCCGACACCAGCGAGACCGCGAGGCTGCGATGGGTGTCGAACCAGCCGGTCACGGTCGCCATCATCGGCGCGAAGATCGCCGCACAGGACGCTCCGACCAGAAGCCCGAAGACGAACTGAAACGCCAGCAGCGAGGTGGCGTGACTCGCCGCGAACAGGCTCACGGTCAGCACCGTCGATCCCGTCAGCACCACCAGCCGCGGCCCGAACCGGTCCGTCAACGTGCCCCAGACCATGCTGGTGCAGGCCATTGCCAGAAAGCCGATCGTCATGGCGCTGGAGATGCCGGTCACGGACCAGCCGGTGTCCTTTGCGATCGGCTGCAGGAATACCGGCAGCGAAAACATGCCGCCGATGGCGACGCAGCCGAGCAAGCCGCCCGCGGCGACGATCACCCAGCGATAGGAGGAAGCGTTCATTTTGGTCTCCCGTCAGATCTGTCTGGGTGGAAGACGAATGGGAACATGGTGGGCCGACAGGCCGACGCAAGTTTTTGCGGCACGCTTTTGTGACCTGCCAAACAAAAAACGCGAAAACAACCCCATGCACAGTAGCGGGGCGCTGTCGGATCAAGGACTTACAGCGCAGCTCTTTGCAGTGCGAAGGAAGACCCGCCGTTTGACTCGTCGGGCAAAACACCTGCATGATGGCATCATCCCGCCGCTATTGAATTCGTCCCGTCGCTAACGTGATCGTCCGCCTCCTCGCGCGCCATCCGGCCTTGCCGTGCGGAACTGGCCGTGCGGATGCGGCGAAATCCGTGACCGGGTTCGACGACGCGCCTGGCGCTCCGCGATGTGCCAGGCCACGCAACGCTAGAGAACTGCAGGGAAATGCTTATGCCGAAAATCGACATCGCTGCCGTACCCGCCCGCAAGGGCGCCGGCTACCCCGCGCCCTTCGATGCACCTTGCGCCGATCGGGTCCGGCAGCGGCTCGGCAATGCCGGAGGCTTGTCCGATTTCGGCGTCAACCTGATGCGCTTGCCGCCCGGCAACTGGTCGAGCCAGCGGCATTGGCACTCGCATGAGGACGAATTCGTCTATGTCCTCGAAGGCGAAGTGACGCTGATCGAGGACAAATGCGAGATCGTGCTCCGCGCCGGTGACTGCGCCGCTTTCGCGAAAAACAGCGGCAACGGCCATCACTTGATCAACCGTTCGAGCGCCATCGCCCTCTATCTCGAAGTCGGCTCTCGCTCGCCCGACGATCTCACGATTTGCTCCGACATCGACATGATGAGCGCCAACTCCGACGGCCGATTCGTGCACAAGGACGGCACGCCCTATCCGGACGGGTGAGCGTCCGCGACAAGGCTTGAATGGCAAGGCTTCAAACAGCCGCGCTACGCCGCCACTCGCCGACCGTGAGCCAGACCGCCGAGACCAGGAAGTAGAGCGCACCGACTGCAGCATAGCCCGCGACATTCGCGATCGCGGGCATCGTGGCCTGAAAGATGAAGAAGCCGCCTGCGAGAGCCGACTGGCCCCCGCTGAGCACCATGGCCCATTGCGCGCCAAAACTCCGCCAGCGCTGGATGGCCGTTCCGAGTTGGAGCAATCCCGACAGGATCGCCCATGCCCCGAAGATTCCGAGCACCCGGTTCATGCTCATCTGCAAGGTCACAAGCACCGCGACGGTGGTCGCCAGGCTGACCACAACGTTCAGAGCCTGCGGGCGGCTTTGAGCGAGTCCGCCGCTGCGAACCGCGTCCGCGAAGTTGGCAGCGGCGTCCCATGCGGGATAGAGGACGAGCAAGGCGCCGGCGATCACTGGAGAAGAAGCCCCGGCGGCAAACGCAGCAGCGACCCAGGCAACCGAGAACGCCGCTCGCACGAAGTAATATTGCTTCAGCCATCGCTCGCGGTCGCAATGAACCGGATTCAATTGATATCGCGCCATCGCAGTCTCTCCTATACCTACTAGTTGGTAGTTTTCTTACACACAACGAAACCGTCTTCGATCCAGCCCACTTGCTGGCTATCGTCATCGTCTCGCCGATGTCTCTCAGTGCTTGTTGGACAGCCGGTCCAGCAGCGGGGTGGTAATCACACCGAACATCTTTGGATCGCCATAGGCACGCGCCGACAGCATGGCGCCGTGAATGGTCGCCATGAATCCTTCGGCCTCGACGCGGGCTGTGCCGGAGAGTTTGAGTTGCCCTTTCCGCTTGCCACGCTCCATGACGGCCGTCAGCCAGGAAGCCAAGGAGCGGAAGTGCGCACGGACTTCGAGCGCAACCTCCTCCGGCAGGATCGGAAGCTCGCTGGCCAGCAGCGCGCACACGCAGAACGGCGCTGTCGCATCATTGATGCACGCCTTCCAGTACGCGACATAGTTTTCGAGCTGGTCGCGCGGATCAGGGACATTGCGCTCGAGCGCGGACAGTCCCGCCTCGGCTTCGGCGCGGTAGCGCGACACGAGCGTGCGGACCAGATCGACCTTGCTGGCGAAATGATGGTGGATGCTCGGCTTGCGGATACCGACCACCTCGGCCACGTCGGCGTAGCTGAAACCATTGTAGCCGCCCGCGATGATCAAGCTGCGCGCGCAGGCCAGGATGTCGTCGGCTGTCGAGGAAACGTGGGTCATGGTCCCTAGCTACCTTCCAGTTGGTAGGGCGTCAAGAACGGGATGCTTCAACCATCCGTGAGTGCTAGGAGCTTGCATGACCATTCGCCCGATCGTCCGCTATCCCGACCGCCGGCTCGCCATGCCGGCTCACCCCGTCACCGCGTTCGACGATGCGCTCCGCGAGCTTGCAAATGATCTGCTCGAGACTATGCGCGCCGCGCCCGGCATCGGCATCACGGCGCCGCATGTCGGCGTGCCCTTGCGCGTCGTCGTGCTCGAGCTCGACGCCAGGGACGGTGCACAGACCTATGTCAATCCGGAGATCGAATGGGCCTCACCCGAGATGATCCTGCATCGCGAAGGCAGCGTCTCGATGCCCGGCGTCAACGACGAGGTCCAGCGCCACGCCCGCGTGCGGATCAGCTATCGGGATCTCGACGGCAGCATGCACAAAGAGGAGTCGGAAGCCTTGCGTGCTGTCTGCCACCAGCACGAGATCGACCAGCTCGACGGCATGTTCTGGATCCAGCGCCTGTCGCGGCTGAAGCGGGAGCGGCTGGTGAAGAGGTTCGAGAAGATGTCGCGCGAGTGAGCGGGCCGGCAAATATCCGGCTTGTGTGAAATCGCGCCGGCCCGTTGGGAGGGAGACGAATGACATATTCAGGTCGTTGTGCCTGCGGCGCGGTTTGTTACACCATTGCGTCCGCGCCGATCCGCGGCTTCCAATGCCAGTGCAGCGACTGTCAGCGCGATACCGGCAGCGGCCACAGCTCCATCTTCGTGTTCGCGCGCAGCGCAGTCGCGGTGACAGGCGAGGTGCGCGAAATCGAGCGCACTGCCGTCAGCGGAGCGGTCAAGCGCAAAGGGTTCTGTCCGAACTGCGGCTCGCCCATCTACAACAAGCCGGACGAGAAGCCGGACTTAATCGGCATCTATGTCGGCACGCTGGACGATGCCAGCACGTTCAAACCGTCCGTCGTGCTGTTCTGCTCGCGCGGATATGCCTGGGATCACCTCGATCCCGAGATTCCCAAACTCCCGGATGGCACCCGGGATCGCGCTGATTTCTTGCAGATTGGGGGACAGCCAATGGCGATGAGCTTCGAGCTATCGATGCTGCCCGCCGCAATCGTCTGGGGCTTTGTACAGCTTGTCGCCGCCGCGCAGGCCGCGAACCTGCAGTACGGCCTCAGATGGGCCGCCAGCCCGGGCGACACCGAGATGCCGCCGCTTAAGCCCATCCCCCGCCGGGCAAAGAACGGAAACGTCTCCATGAGGCGTGGCCGCGATGCCTTCACGCCCGCTTCCCGCTCCGCTTGCTCATTGGCGCGTTACGACGCTCGCGTTTGCCGCGCGCGATTTCCGTCGCCAGCGCATCCAGCTTCGGCTCCCAGAAATTGCGGAACTGACCGATCCATGCATCCACCGCTTGGAGGCCCGCAGCATCGACCGAATAGAGCCGTCTTTGCGCCTCCGCCCGAACCGTCGCGAAGCCGCTCTCGCGCAGCACCTTGAGGTGCTGCGACACGGCGGCCTGCGTGATCCCGAACTCCGCTCCGATCACTTCGACGACCTCGCCGGACGCCATCTCGCCGGGCGCAAGCAGCTCGAGGATGCGACGGCGGACGGGGTCGGCAAGGACCTCGAAGATTTGCATCAGCTTCCTGTGCCCGGATGCGCCACGTCGGGCGGCGTCTCGCCGCGATAGAAAGCGATGGTACGGTCCGACCGCTGTTTCGCGGACGCAGGATCCACGCCGCTTGCGACATGCGCTGCGCGCCAATACTCGCCGCTGCTCGTCATGAATTCCTTGCCCGCGGGAGAGCCCATCCATGCCTCGGCCGTCTCATGGTCGACCGATGCCCCGGTCGCAACATATCGCTCCAGCCCGGCAATGGCGAGATCCCAGCCGATCCCGACTGCCCCTGGACCGAACTGATTCCAATGATCCTCGATCATCGCGGTGTGCTCGAGCGTCAGCCGCGCCTGGCTTCGTTCTGCCGTCAGCTTGACGTCGATCCAGCTCATCGCGCCGCCGAATTCCCAGGTCGCCGCAAAATGGGTCGGCGGCGTACATGCCGTGATGGTCCCGCCTGTATTCCCCTTGAGCTGGTATTTTCCGCCGAGCCGGAGATCTCCCTCGACCGGCAAGAACCAGCGCGGAATGCGTTGCTCGCTGGTCACTGCGTCCCAGAGATCGTCGACGCTGGTCTCGTAAAGCCGCGTCAGTGTCACCGCACTGGCTGCCTTCCCGTCCTTCTCGAAATTCCTCACCGAACGCGTAACCAGCCCTAATACCCTGACGACGTCGATCTCCATGGCGCTCCTCCTTTTCGTTTCGTGCCAGGATTAATATCGGTCGACGCTAATATAAGTCAATTCTTATATTCAGGGAAAATACCGCTCAGATATTTCCCTGGTGGTTTCCCGAGCGCCTTCTTGAACATGGTGATGAAGGCCGCGACGGAGTCGTAGCCGAGATCGGCGGACACCTGCTGCACGCTCGCGCCGGACGTCAGCTCCCGCAAGGCGACGATCAGGTGCAATTGCTGGCGCCACCGCCCGAAGCTTAAGCCCGTCTCCCTGACCACGAGACGCGCGAGGCTGCTCTCGCTCAGCGTGACGCGATCGGCCCATTCGGCCAGCGTCCTGCGATCGGAAGGGTTTTTCGCCAGCGCCGCGGCAATCTTCTTCAACCGCGGCTCGGGCGAGAGCGGCAGATGCAGCTGCTGAACCGGCATGCGGGGAAGCTCGCGCAGCAGGACGCTCGCCAGAAGCTCCACCCTCGCCTCGTCATCCGCGATCTGATTGGCCAGCTCGACGATCACTTCACGCAGCAGTGGGGAGATCGAAAGCGTGCAGCACCGATCCGGCAGGTCCACGACCTCAGGCTCGATGTAGACGAAAAACAGCCGGGCGTTTTCCGTCGCGAGGTTGCTGTGCTGCATGCCTCCTGGAATCCACACCGCGCAATGCGGCGGCACCATCCACAGACCGGTGGGAACGCGGCACGTCACGGCGCCGCCCAGCGCAAAGACAAGTTGCCCCTTGCGGTGCCTGTGATCGGGCACCTCGTCCTTGGTCCCGATCACGTCGACGCGCACGGCGATAACGGGCGCGGAGACATCATCCACATCAAGATCAGGCCATGGAAAACGGAGCGGCTGCCGCATGTTGCCGGTTTTTAGAAATTGATTGGCAGAACATCTAAATCGAGCGAAGAGGAATGTCGATAGGGTGCCGCCTGAACCTGCCCGGGGGCGTCCGGGCGCCGCCCACGCTATCGAAAGAAACGGCCATGCATGGTTTCACGAGTACGACAGCAGCCGGGCTGCAACGCGTGGTCCGCACGCAAGCGGGGGCCGTGCGTGGCGGCCCGCGCGATGCAAGCGGCGTGATCGCGTTCAAAGGCATTCCCTACGCAGCACCGCCGGTCGGGCCTCTGCGTTGGTGCGCTCCGCAGCCCCCGGAGTCCTGGGATGGCGCGCGATGCGCTTGTGTTCGGCGCGGGGTGTCTATCGGCGCTCGAAAACGACCCGCGGCCGGGACCGCGCGACGAGGATTGCCTCTATCTCAACATCTGGACCGCGGCGAAGCACGCGGATGAGAACCGGCCCGTGATGGTGTGGATTCACGGCGGCGGCTTTCAGTTCGGCTCCTCGGCGAATCCCGCAACCGATGGCAACGCGCTAGCAGCGAAAGGTGTCGTCGTCGTCAGCTTCAACTACCGCCTCGGCATCTTAGGCTTCTTCGCCCACCCCGATCTCGACGCGGAGGCGCCTTCAGGCAATTACGGCCTGCAGGATCAACTGGCGGCGCTGCGCTGGGTCAAGGCCAACATCGCCGGCTTCGGAGGCGACCCCGAGAACGTCACCGTGTTCGGCGAATCCGCCGGCGCCATGGCCGTCGGAATCCTGATCGCCTCGCCGCTCGCGCACGGACTGTTTCACAAGGCCATAGGACAGAGCGGCGCGTTCTGGGATGGCAAACACGGCCCGCTTCAGGGCTTTGAAGAAGCCCGCGCGCGTGGTCTCGCTTTTGCCCGGCAGCAGGACAACGCGTCGATCGCAGCTTTGCGCAGCATGCCGGCCGATTCGTTGAATGCAGCCGCGCCGTGGAGTTTCAGGACCAGCCCGGTCGTGACGGCCTTCTCGCCGAGTATCGATGGTCTTGTCGTTCCTGATGTGCCCGCGCGGCGCTTCCGGCGCGGCGAACAGATGCACATCCCGCTGCTGGCGGGCTGGAATGCGGCCGAGGAATTTCCTTTCCGTTCGCAGTCACTCCCCGATCAATCGGCACAAGTCTTTCTCGCCGCGGCCGAGGCGATGTTCGGGAAGGAGCGCATGACCGATTTCTTGAAGGTCTATCCCGCGGCGACCGATGCGGAGGCCAGGACTTCCGCGGCGGCGCTCACGGGCGACATCGTGGTCGGCGAGCAATGCTGGCAGTGGCTGCGTCTGCATCGGCGCGGGGGACGAGCGCCGGTCTACGGCTATCACTTCAGCTATACCTCGCACTACACGCCGATCGCCTCGCACGTGACTGAAATTCCGTTCGTGTTCGGCACACTCACTCCGCAACAGGTGATCGGCAGCTCGGCACCGCCGGCCGAAGAGGACCGCGCTCTGGCGCGGACCATGATGGCCTATTGGGTGAATTTCGCAGCGCACGGCGATCCCAACGGATCAGGCCTGCCACCCTGGCCCACCTATGACGAGAACGACGTCGTGCAGATCCTGGGCACACCGATCGAAGCCCGTCCCAATCCGCAAGCCGCCCGGTTCCGCTTCCTCGCCAGTTTCAGGCAGGACGGCATTTTGCCGATGCGCTGGCGGGAGCTGCCATAGGCGTACCTCACCCGCCCGCCATCAGCTCCTTCGCCAGCGCCATGTAGGCAGGCAGCGTCACGGGATCGTTGGCGGCGTTGCCCGCGGCGGGGTGCGAGGCGTAGCGCGCGATCACCATCTCGGCCTTGGGATCGATATAGATGCCCTGGCCGTGAACGCCACGCGCCATATAGGCGCCGTGGGCGTTGTGCGTGACCCACCATTGATTGCGATAGGAGGCACCTGTTAGCGTGGTGTAGCCAGCCGGCTTGAATTTTTCGGGATCGCCGCCGCGCGCGATGTCCTCGACGACAGATGAAGGCACGATCTGCCGGCCGTTGGAGCGGCCGTGATTGCGCATGGTCTCGCCGAATCGGGCGAGATCGCGCAAGCAGGTCGACAGGCCGCCGCCGCCGCTTTCGGTGCCGATGCGATCGACGTGGTAATGCGCGTCTTCCTCCGCGCCCATCGGCTGCCAGATGCGCTCGGAGAGCAGATCGGACAACGTCATGCCGCTGACGCGCCGGATGATCCAGGCCAGCACGTCTGTGTTGACGGTCTTGTAGGCAAAGACCTTGCCGTGCTCGCCCTGCTTCTTTTGCCCGACCAGGAAATCGAAGATGGTGGTCGCACCGTCATAGTCGGGTGGAATCGGCGCCATGCCGTTGGCGCGCCGCAGTCCCCACACATGCGAGTTCTTGTCGGTGTAGATTTCGGTGTATTCGAGCCCGGTGGTCATATCTATGACCTCGTGCACGCGCGCGTCGCCGAACGCGCTCGCCTTCAGCTCCGGCACATAGTCCGTGACGGGCGCCTGCGGATCGATCTTGCCCTCGGCGACCAGAATGCCGGCGAGCAAGCCGGTGAACGACTTCGTCACCGACATCGCGATATGCGGCTTGTGCGGCTTCAACGCGCCGAAATAGCGCTCATAGATCAGCTTGCCCCGATGCAGCACGGCGATGCCGTCGGTGTAGGTTTCCTCGAGCATCTTCGCGAACGTCATGGGCCGCCTGTCCATGGTGGTCGAGGCCGACGCACCGATGTCGTGGTCTTCCCGCGGCAACACCGATGCAGGCCCCGCCCCGCGCCAGACATTCACGGTCGGCACCAGCTGGCGGATGTTGCTCCATGCCCAGCGTAGCTCGGGGAAGCTGCGGAACGAACCATCCTGGAAGCTGATGGTGCGGTCCGGAGACGGCGGGAAGCCGTTCATCCAGCCGAGTGTTTCGGGATCGGTTTCGGCGGCGGTTGCGGGCGACTGACTCGGCGCGGTGGCAGACATGAACATTGGCTCCGGAAGCGAACGACGGGGGTTTCGTATCATGGAGACGCGTGGCGAACATCCAGTGTTTGCGCCGAGGCGACCGTCGCCGTGGGCTGGGCACCAATCGTCTCCTGCGCGCCAGCCAACGTCGCACCATCTGCGTCAAACGGTCCCGCAAGGCGCGCTGAACAAAACACTTGCCTGAGGCTTCTATCGTCCTCAACCCGCCCACTTTGAAAAGACGGAAGACATCTCATGCAAGTTCGCAAGTTTGCCATCTCGGACGCAACGCTCGAGCGTTCGCCCGGCCAGGATGGGGACATATTCGTCGGCAACGTGATCGACCAGCGTCACGGCGCGCCGATCACCATCGGCTACGGCCGCTACGCGCCGAACCAGATCCTCGACGAGACAATCGCCGTCGACGACGTCATGATCGTGCTCGAAGGGAAGCTCTCGGTGTCGAGCAACGCCGGCACCGTGACCGCCGGTCCGGGCGAGACCGTCCACATGCCCAAGGGCACGCAGGTCACCATTCGCTCGCATGAGCAAGGCGCCGTCACCGCCTATGTCACCTATCCGCACTGGCAGGAGGCGCACGGGTGAAGCAGGCCTTTCGCGCACTGCGCACCCCGCTATCAATTGGCTCGATCGACGGCGCAGAGCCCCGTCGGTCGAGCCCGAGCGGATTCGTGGTCAGGTCAGGCGGACCGACATGCCGCCGTCAACCGTCATGGGGCTGCCCGTCATGAACGATGCCCGGTCGCTCAGGAGAAAAACCGCCGCCTGCGCGATCTCCTTGGGACTGGCCATCCGCTTCATCGGGTGGAGCCCGGCGATGAAATTCAGGGCGTCGGGATTTCCTTCGCCCGCCGCCGGGGTGATGGTCCCTCCAGGCAGAAGCGCGTTGACGCGAATGCCTTCGGCCGCATGCTCGGCGCCCAGTGATTGAGCCAGGCCGATCAGTCCTGCCTTTGAGGCTGCGTACGCCGCCATTCCCGGCAGGCCCCCGTTGCTGAAGCCAACGAAGGACGAGGTGAAAACGATCGAACCGCCGCCCTGCTTGCGCAGTGCCGGGATCTGCGCCTTCGCGCTGAGGAACGCCGAGGTGAGATTCACCGCAAGCACATCGGTCCAGTTTTCGACGCTCATCTCGGGGACTGGCGTCATCTCGCCGACAATGCCGGCATTGTTGAAAGCGCCGTCGAGCTTTCCGAAAGTCTTGACGGCGTGCTCGACAAGGCGGGCTGCATAGCCGGTGTCCCGAACATCCCCGGCGAGAAACGTCGCGCGCCCTCCGGCGCTCTTGATGCTTGCAACAACGGCCTGCAGCTCGGGGCCGCGACGCGCCCCGAGCACCACATCGGCGCCTTCGGACGCGAACAACGATGCTGCGGCAGCACCGATACCGCTGCTGGCGCCGGTTACGATGATCGTCTTGTTTGCCAGTTCCACCGTGAGACTCTCCTGATGTCAAAAAGGAGCCGAACAAGACATCAGGCACCAGCGAGCTGCCACCCGTTTCCCGAGTTGAACGCGGGATCACATCGTGGCGGTATTGATCCGCGAATGGCGGCCTGCCGGTCTCCGCGATCGGAGTGACAGGCCGCCGTCAGCAGACGCTACTTCAGCGGCAAGAAAACGTCCGCGACCGTCTCGTGCTCCGGCACCTCCGGGAACAGGCTCAGCCGCTGGCAATAGATCGGGAAGTCGCGCGCTTCTTCGCCGCTGGCGGGAAGCCAGTCGCGATAAAGGAAGAGCGCGGCCGGCTCGAGATTGTCGGTGTAGCCGACGACGCGCAGCACCGCGCAGCGTCCGCCGGGGATCTCGCTGGCCTTGATTTCTTCGCCGTTCGCCACGATCGCTTGTGCGGTCCCGACGCAAAGGTCCACGCTGTAATCGGCGGGTGATGCAGGCCGCCGCTCGGAACGCCAGACATTGAAGGTCGGACTTGTGCTGGGGTGCAGGTGAGCCGCCTTGCGCCACGCGATGAAGCGCTGGATTGTGGCGGGAAGCGTCGCCGGGTCGCCGCGATGCTCTATGATCGCCACCGGTGTCGGGGGCACATCGCGGATCGTCACGTCGTCAGTGGTAAGGGTCTTCTGCATGAGCTTGCTCCTCGCATTGTCGAGAGGCCCTAAGGCCGCAAGCCACGGCTCCCAGTCGGGAGACTTCCGGAACGACGACGGAGATTGCCCGAACCGTTGCCGAAAGGCGCGGGCGAAGGCATCCGGTGCGTCGTAACCGGCATCCATCGCAACTTCCGTGACATCAAGGGCGTCCATATAGGCCAGCTGGTGCGAAGCGCGCTTCATGCGGGCCAGCTGGACATAGCGATGCACAGATAATCCGAAGGTTGCCGAGAACTGCCGGTGGAAATGAAATTTCGAGAAGGCGGCAACAGCGCTTAAGCCGTCCAGGTCCAGATCTCCGTCGAGATGCCGGTCGATATGGTCCAGCACCCGTCGCATGCGGTCCTGATAGTTTTGCAGCGCCGCCTTCATCGTCCCTCCTCCGTGGCGGCGCCATCTAGTCGCTGACGGCCATGACACGCTCGACCGATCTTGCGGTTTGGCACGGATCGCTAGCCCGGATGGAGCTACGTCCGGCAACTGGTTTCCTCAGGGAAGACCACACCGATTGCAAGCACCTTCCTCTACGCGTTAGACTGTCGGCCCCCCTTCACCCACAAAGTGGGCGTTCCCCTTCAAGATGTCAGTACGGATGAACTGCCTTCCTCTGCACGAACTGGCGCCCGACTTCGAACGCTTCATCCGCGATCTCGAGGACTTCAATCGTGGCTGATGCGGTCACCGGCCATCCGGGCTGCGGCTTCAGGGAAATCTCATTCGCAAACGGAATCCAAGCATGACTGCAACTCAGCATCCTCCAGGCGAGGCGCAGGCGTCCACGAAGATAGCGGCGGTCAGGGTATCAAAGAGCGCTGGGACGATCGATGTCAAACACGTCGATCTGTCGGTCCTGGAGCAGATCCTCCAGCGCTTCGGGCCCGTTCGCCAGCGCGTAGTCCCGCTCGGCGTCGGAAATAGGCAGTACCTGCAGCTAGGCGACGGACTTGGCCGAGAAGGACTGTGTTTCCAGGTCCCACACGAACGGAGAGATGAGCATGGCGTGCTTCATCTCGCGCCCTTCGCCATACAGTTCCAGGGCTCGCGGAATGACGACGCCGGGCAAGGGTGTGATCTCGCCCTTCTTGATGCTGAAAGCGCAAGTCGCGATCATGTTGGCGCCCTCGGCCGTCGCCAGAGCCAGCAGAATCTCGACGCCCAGGGCCTTGCCGCCAGACGTCAGGCCGGTTTTTGCGTCAGAGAGCGCGAGGCTGGCATAAGTGGAAACGCCTCCTGCCGGCACGTCCTTGATGATCATGATGTCGACGTCACTGACGTGGGCGTCATCCCAATATTTCGTAACCGTCGGTGAACCCTGCGTAACATCTCTCAGATAGCGGGCGAGAGATTTGTTGTCTTCCGAAACCGCCATGGCTCCTCACGTCAAAAATCCAAGGTCGTCGGCAGTCATATCTTCAACACCATGACTGCGAGCATACGATCGCCGCTCTGGCCTGTCGTGGGACCTCGGTATAGACGGGGCCGGCGGTCATATCCATGACCACGTTCTGGCGCGCGGTGGACTTCCTCGGCCAGGCACAATTCCATCAAGATCTAGCAGACGCCGGAACGAAAAAGCGGAGCCCGCATGTCGCGGGCTCCCCCTCCTGCATTCCGACGTGATGCGGCTGTTACCGGCCGGCAGGCTCCAATGCCTTTTGCACCATCGCGGTGTCGACATATTGGGTCATGCTGGCGATCTTGCCGTCCTTCACCAGATAGAGATGCGCGAAATTGGCGCGCATGGACTTGCCCGTCGCCTTGTAGGTCCCGGAGTAGACGCCGAAGGCGGCGACGCGGTCGCCGTCTTCGAGATAGGTGTGAACATCGGCGCGGTAGCCGGTCCATTCGATGGCGAGACGCCGGAACACGCCTGATATGATCGCCTCGGCCCCGACATAGGTGCCCGCGTATGGAAACCCTTCCGCTTCGGTCCATGCGGCATCGGGAGCGAGAGCGGCCAGCAAGTTGCGGCCGTTCTCTTCCGACGATGATCCCTCATAGGTGGCGCGGATCAGGTCGAGGTTCGCCCCCATCTCAACCCCACTTCATCTCGCCGGTGGCGAGCTTGGCGCCGATGTCGAGCGCAACGCCCATGCCGAGGCCGGGGAAGCGCGCTTCCATCGCCGCCTTGAGCGCCGCCGAATCCTTGGTTTTGGCCAACTCTTCGTCGAACGCCTTGAGGTAGGCGATGGTGTGCTCGACACCGGACAGGTCGGTCTTCGCATCCGCCGACAAATGGCCGGGCACGACGATCGCCGGCTTGCGCGCCGCGATCTTTTCGAGATTGGCGATCCAGGCGGCGCGCTGCTCCCTGGTCGGCGTGTCGGCGGTCCAGACATGGACGCCGGAGAAGATCAGCACGCCGCCGAACACCGCGTTGAGCGAGGGTACGAACAGATAGCGCCGGTTGGCCAGGCCGTCGGCGCTGACGATCTCGATGGTCTCGCCGTCGACGCTGAGCGTCTTGCCGTCGAACGCTTCGGGGATGACCACATCGGCCAGCACCTGCGGGCCGTTCGCCTTGAGTTGCGGCCCCCAGACGGCAAGCTTCTTTTCGACGCTGGCGTGAATGGCCGCCAATGTCGCTGGCGACGCGAGCACGCGGGCCTCGGGGAAGACAGCCTTGATCGCGCCGAGGCTGAAATAATAATCCGGGTCCGACTGGCTGATATAGATGGTGGTGAGCTTCTTGCCGGTGGCCTTGATGGCGTCGGCGACAGCCTTGCCATCGGACAGCGTGAAGCCGCCATCGATCAGCACGGCTTCGCTTGGCCCGGACACCAGAACGGGCGCCCGGAAGAAGCCGTTCTGTCCGGCCGGAAAATGCTTCCAGGCGAGCCCGCCCGCGGCATGGCCGAGGCCTGCGGGTGCGAAGACGGCGGCGGCGCCCGCGGCGAGAGTGGTTTTCATGATGGTTCTCCTTGTCGGCATGTTGGTCTCCTGGTGCTAGTCTGCGATTGGGAAATTCACACTGATCGTCCGGTCGTGTTGACCGCTGCGCTCAGGCCGCCTTCAGTCCGTCGATCAGGACGTTCAGGCTGCCGAACAGGGCGCTTGCCTGCACGAGGCGGCGGTCATCGCCCGCCCCGACGATGAGGGCCGGGACGCCGCTTGCACCGAACCGGCGCATCTCGGCACGCGCGGCCTCGAGGCGTGCGCGATACGCGGCGATCAACGCGGCGTCGGGGCTCGCCAGGCGCGCGGCAACCTCCGGCAAATTCATCGCGCGCAGCACATCCGACAGAACGGAGATGTCCGTGCTGTCGCGGCCCTCGACATAGCGGACGAGCTGGAAGGCCTTCAGCGCCGCGAACTCCCGATCAGGCGCCGTGAGCGCGACAGCCGTGAGCGCCAGTGTCGCCGGACCGGAATCGAACAGGCGCGTACGGTCGCCCAGCACATCGCGGCGATAGGCTTCGCTGAAGGGCTGGCCGCTCAAGCGCGAAATCCGCTGGTCGTTGCTCCAGGCATAAGCGGCAAAGCCGTCGTCCATCGGACGGGCGCCCTCGCCGGCGAACAGACCTGTCGGCGCAAGTTCGACAGCGAAATCCGGACAGGTCACGAGCTGTTCGAGCAGCGTGGCGGCGCCGTAGCACCAGCCGCAGAGCGGATCGAACAGGTAGGTGATTTGAATGGGCGCGGACATGGCGATCTCCTTGAACCGCAATGTGGCACGCGCACATTGGTAGATAAATATCAACAAAACAGACATAATGTATGGTATTGACTGACAATAAATCTGACCGGACAGAGCCCATGAACCTGAACCGACTGGCCTACTTCGCAGCCGTCGTGGACACCGGATCCTTCACCCGGGCCGCCGAGCGGCTCGGCATCACCAAGGCCGTGGTGAGTCAGCAGGTGGCGCAGCTGGAGCGCGGTCTCGGCACCAGCCTGCTCGTGCGCACGACGCGCCGGGTTCATCCGACCGAGGCGGGCCGCATGTTTCATTCGCGCTGCGTCATGATCCTGCGCGAAGCGGAGGATGCCTTCGACGAGCTCGCTCAGGCAGCCGCCGCGCCGACCGGCACCTTGCGGATCACGGCGCCCAACGACTACGGCACCGCCGTCGTCATCGCCGTCGTCACGGCCTACGCGGCACGCTATCCCCACTGCCGCGTGGAGTTGACGCTCGAAGATCAGACGGTCGACCTCGCCTCAGGCCAGATCGACATGGCGATCCGTGTGGGGTGGCTGGTCGATTCCAGCCTGCAGGCGCGCAAGATCGGATCGTTCCGGCAATGTCTGGTCGGCGCTCCCGCATTCGCGGATCGGATCGCCGCCGCGCGCGATCCCGACGAATTGGTGACGCTACCGTTCATCGCCAACATGGCGCTGCGCGAGCCGTTGCTGTGGCAGTTCTCGCGCGGTGATCTCGATCGATGCGCCGTGCGCCTGCAGGCGAGCATCGCCATCGACACGACGCCGGGGGTGCTCGCAGCGGTGCTCGCCGGCGGCGGCCTTTCGGTGCTGCCGGATTTCCTGGTGGCCGACGATCTCGCGGCGGGCCGCCTCATCCACATCCTGCCGCAATGGCAACTGCCATCCGGCGGCATCCACACGGTCTACCCCGCAGCCCGCTTCCGCCCGCCGAAGGTGACCGCGTTTGTGGAGATGCTGATTGCGGCTCAGCGGCGGGCGGGTACGAACGCATGAGCCGTATGGTTTTGCTTATTGCTTGAAACAATGCTCGCGGTGCCACTTTAAGAAGTGCGGATGTGGCCGATCTGACGCACGACGCGGCGCAAGAGCGCGCTCCGTCTTGTTGATGATCGATTGCACTCCCTCCAGATCGTTTGTCTGGCGCGAGATCAATATCTCCAGATCGTCCGCGAAGCTGATGAGACCACGATCAAACATCCAATGTGCGGTGCCCGAAAGAGCAACGCCATTGCTGATGATGTCCGGCCCGTTTGCCTCGACGGAGCGTATGTGAGCCGCCGCGACCTCCGCGCGCCCCATTCCATTGATGAGCTTGAGGCCGGTGATGGCGCAACGCTCTTCATAGGCACGCAGCACGATGCGGCGGAAAACTCGATCACGCAGGACTTTCGAGATCGTTACGCTAACACGGTCGCGCTGCTGCTCAACCGCGAATGGCACCTGCGGCTGGTCATTAAGATCGAGCGATGGAAGGTCGCCGTCGCGCCGCGGCAGCAGCGGCGCGTTCTCCGCGAAACCAAGCTCGCATATTCTATTGAAATCGTCGGGAGAGATTGGGCGGACTGCGGACTGAGCGCGTCCTGAAATCCGCCCCTGTTCGTTAAGAACACCGCGCTCTACTGGACCCGTCGGTCCGTTGAATGGGACTGAATTGGCAAAATCGAGATAGCTTCCCGGTTCCATTAAAGCGAGATACATCCCGGAAGTACCGGGATCGGGAAGAACCTGCTGAACCCGAGCAATTGCAAAGTAACCGCGCGTTTCAGCAACCTTGCTCGGTTCGTAATATACTATCCAATCGCCGATGCAGGCTTCAACGCGATGAAGATATTGACTGGGAAATTGGTACTGCTCAGCGGGGCTGTCGTCGTAGATCGAGTCCAATCGATGGATGAATACCCCAAACCCCATGACCTAAGCGGCGCTGCCTCTCCAGGAAACAACACCCAGCGATGCTGGATCAATAGCAGTCACAACCCTACTCCCACTCGATTGTTTCGGAAGCACGATAACGCCTTGATCTGTCGAGGCCAAGCTTTCCGCCCCCGACCCGCCCCGCGTCACTCGCGCGCCACCGACAGCCCCGCCAGCAGCGGCGCGTACGCGGCGAGCCTGCGTGATACGAACTCCGTGAACAGCCGCACGCGCTTGGTCTTGCGCGTCTCTCCCTGCGTGAGGAGCCAGACCGTTCCGTACATGTGCAGGTCGGTCCCCGGCACCCGCACCAGCAGCGGGTCGGCATCGCCGACGAAGCACGGCAGTGTCGTGATCCCCAGCCCTTGCCGGACAGCAGCGATCTGCGCTCCGGCGTCACTGGTCCTGAATGGAACGTCCGTGGTGCGAACCTCGCCCGCGCTGGCCCAATCCGGGATGCCGTGCATGCTGATGACGATCCAGCGGAAGGGATCCGGCGCGCCCGCACGCCACGCGGCCAGTCGATCCCTGGACATGTAGACGGCGCCGAACAGCTCCGGTCCCTTCATGCCATGAAGATTTTGCGGCAGGGTTTTGCGCTCGTAGACGACGCGGATCGCGACGTCGGCCTCACGGTTGGTCAGATTTGCCAGTTCGCCGAACGACAGGACATCCATCTCGATATCGGGATGCAGACGCGCGAAATCGGCGAAATCAGGCATCAGCAAATGTGTCGCCATCGGCGGCGCCAGCGTCACCCGCAGACGCCCGCGCACGCTCTGATCGCGCCCGAACACGCGCGTCTCCAGCTGGTGTGACGAGGCTTCCATCTGGTCGGCGAATTCGAGGACCTCCTCGCCCGCAGCCGTCAGCCGGTAGCCCGAAGGCAGCTTTTCGAACATCTGGACCCCAAGGCGTTCCTCGAGCTGGGCGATGCGTCGCAGCACGGTCGCGTGGTTCACGCCGAGGTGCTCGGCGGCCGCCCGCACCGAGCCTCCCCGCGCGACGGCTAGAAAATAGCGAACATCGTCCCAGTCGATCATGGTGCAATCCCGCACCGCGCGGTGCGCCTTTCAAGCCGTATCTGATGCCTCCTACAGCAGTATGGGCAGTGATCATAGCCGGTTCCGGCCAGCAGGGCCCTTTCTGAGCGACGGACACCGATCGTCGCCGTCGGCGTTAGTCGTCCGGCCGGATCGATTTCGCACCACCGATGTGCGCGCTTCCGCACTCAACGCTTAGGGCCGGCGGACCTATGTCGGGGTCCTCGGGGGCAGATGCTGCCCCGACACCACGACAGGAGACATTATGGGAAAGCTTGACGGCAAGGTTGCAGTCATCACGGGTGGCGCGACCGGCATCGGCCGCGCCGCGGCAAAGCGCTTCATCGAGGATGGCGCTTTCGTCTTCATCTTCGGCCGCCGACAGCAAGCCCTCGACGCTGCTGTCGCCGCCCTCGGGCCCAATGCCCGCGCGGTGAAGGGCTCGGTCTCGGATGAAGCCGACCTCGACCGCCTCTACGCGGCGGTGAAGGCCGAGCGCGGAACCCTCGACATCGTCTTCGCCAATGCCGGCGCGGGAAGTCAGCTTGCGCTCGGCAAGATCACCGCCGCGCACATCGATGAGGCCTTCGACACCAATGTGAAGGGTACGATTTTCACGGTGCAGAAGGCGCTGCCGCTGATGCGCCGGGGCGGTTCGATCATCCTGACGGGATCGAGCGCCGGCACGACGGGCGCCCCGGCCATGAGCGCCTACAGCGCGAGCAAGGCGGCCGTGCGAAACCTCGCGCGGACCTGGGCGGAGGACCTGAAAGGCAGCGGCATCCGGGTCAACGTGCTGTCGCCCGGAGCGACCGCGACCGAACTCGCGAAGGAAGCGCTGGGCGAAGAGGGACAGAAGGTGTTCGCCGCGATGACTCCGCTGCAGCGCATGGCCGATCCGGCGGAGATCGGGGCGGTGGCTGCCTTTCTCGCCTCCTCGGACAGCAGCTTCATGACCGCCAGCGAAGTCGCCGTCGACGGCGGCCTGGCGCAACTCTGATCCCGGCGCGGTCCCGCGCCTGGCCCACACACAATGAAAGATAAACATCATGAAAAAACTAGAAGGCAAGATCGCCGTCATCACCGGCGGCAGCAGCGGCATTGGATTGGCCACGGCCAAGCGCTTCGTGGACGAAGGTGCGCACGTGGTGATCACCGGGCGACGCGAGAAAGAGCTGAAGGAGGCCGCAGCCTTCATCGAGAGAAACGTGACGACGGTCGTGAGCGACGTGTCGCGCCTGGAAGATCTGGACCGGCTCTATGCCGTCGTGAAGGAGAAACATGGTCACATCGACATTCTCTTCGCGAACGCAGGCGCGGGGACAATCGCGCCGCTCGCGCTAGCGACCAAGGCCCATTTCGACCAGACCTTCGATGTGAACGTGAAAGGCCTGTTCTTTACGGTGCAGAAAGCCCTCCCTCTTTAAGGACGGCGGTTCGATCATCCTGAACTCTTCGGTGTCGAACGTGAAGGGGTTGCCGGGGTTCAGCGTCTACGCCGCGAGCAAGGCGGCGGTGCGCAGCTTCTCGCGCGCTTGGACGCTGGAGCTGAAGGACCGCAAAATCCGCGTCAATACGATGAGCCCCGGGCCAACGGAGACCCCCGCCCTGGAGACGACGACGGGCTTGACCCGCGAGCAAGCCGAGCAAGCGGCCAGCCAATTTGCTTCACAGGTCCCGATGGGTCGCAGGGGCAAGCCGGAGGAAATCGCGGCTGCCGTCACGTTCCTCGCCTCCGATGAAAGTTCTTACATCACCGGCGTGGATCTCGCCGTCGATGGCGGCATGGCCCAGGTCTGACCGCGCCATCGACACAAGTTCGGAGAAACATCATGAGCTACGCAATCATCGGCTTCGGCCCTATCGGCCAAGCCGTGGCCAGCGCGTTTGCCCGCAACGGCATCGAAGTCTCCGTTGCAACCACGCGCGACCCGGAAAGCTTTACATCCGCCGCGGCCGTGATCGGACCCTCGATCATTCCCAAAAAGCTGGCGGACGCCGTCAAGGCGGACATCGTCTTTTTGGCGGTCCGTTTCGAGTCCCACCAGGATGTCGCGAAAGCGCTGCCCACCTGGCAGGGCAAGACGATCGTCGATGTGACCAACGCCTACGGCGTGCCGCCTGAGAGACTGGGGGGACAACCTTCGTCCAAGGCCCTCGCGCAAGCCTTCACCGGCGGTCGACTGGTCAAGGGCTTCAACCATTTGGGTGCTGCCGTCCTTGCCCAGGATCCGGCCCTCCATGGTGGCAGGAGAGTCGTGTTCCTGGCGAGCGACGATCACGACGCCACAGTGGAGATTGGCACGCTTGCGGAAACTCTCGGCTTCGCGCCGATCAAGCTTGGCGGGCTTTCGGAAGGCGGACTGCTCCTGCAGGCGCGTGGAAACAGCTGGGGTCAACTGATCTTCAAGGATCTGGTCAAGTTCGACTGACGAACACGAGGTTCCCACCCTGGGGGATACGACACACGGGATCGGATCGCGCGCGATCCGATCCGAGTGACATGGAGAAATGACTATGAGCACCGACAAGAACATCCAGACCGTGAAGGACTTCTTCGCCGCGATCGGCGGAGGCGACAGGGAAACTCTGCTGGCGCTGATCGCCGAAGACATCGAGTGGATCATCCCCGGCGAGGACTGGCCGCTGGCCGGAACGCATCGCGGGCACGACGGGGGGGCGGATTTGCTCGAGAGGGCATCCAAGTCGATCGAAACGTCCACCGAACCCCGCGAGTTCGTGGCGCAAGGAGACCGGGTCCTGGTCGTCGGATTCGCAAAGGGAAAGATCAAAGCCACGAACAAGACGTTTAGGGACGACTGGGTCTTCGCCATCACCGTTCGCAACGGCAAACTGACGAACATCCGGGAGTACGTCGACACGCAGGCACTGGCACGAGCCGCGCGCGTGTCGAATGCCCAAGCCTAAAGGAAATCCAGATGTACGACCAATCCAAGCTGTCCGAGTTGATCCGGTTCGCACGTATCGATGCGGGCGCCACCGTGATCGACGTTTACCCAGGCGACGGCGACTGGACCCGTGTCTTCTCCGAGATCGTGGGACCCGAAGGACGGGTTGACAGCTTCGTGCCGGCCGAAGTCGCGCACTTCAAGAACGATCCGCTCGGCCTTATGCGGAGGCTTGCGAAGGAGCCGGGCCGAGACAACGTCGAAGCCGTGTCAGCGGACCTCGTGGCGATGCCGCAGGTCACGCGACCAGCGGATGTCCTGTGGCTGCACCTGTTCTATCACGACCTCCACACCGCGCTGATCCAGGCCAGGGGCGCGACGGCGGCCGACTTCAATCGCGCCGTCTACGAGCGGCTGAAGCCCGGCGGGTGCTACGTCATCGTCGACCACGCCGCCGCGCTCGGGGCGGGCACGAGCGAGGCCCAATCGCTGCATCGGCTTGAGCCTGCATCCGTTCGCAAGGAGGTGGAGGCGGCCGGCTTCGTGCTGGACGCGGAAAGCACCCTGCTCGCGAACAAGGACGATCCGCACACGATCAAGGTGTTCGATCCCGCGATCAAGGGCAAGACCGATCGCTTCGCCTATCGGTTCGTGAAGCCGTGACAGAGATCGTAGGGCGGATTAGCGAAGCGTAATCTGCCATCTTGCGCGCGACTCGGCGAGAGAGGCCAGATTTGCGGCTAATCCGCCCTACGCATCCGCTGCAGGTCAATTTCGGTTCTTGAGCTTTCGATGCAACCGGATCACTTTTTAGTCCTGCCGTCAGATGGCAGCTCCGCCGACCCGCCGATTTTGTTCGAGACCACGTAGATGTCGACGCCGCTCATCGAGCATTCCTCGCTTGATGCCTGGTTTTTCGTGATGACCTCGATCGTCTTGCCATCCTTGGTGTGAAACGTGATGTCGTAAACCTGCTGGTAGAGGTCTTTGCCGATCTTTTCGGATGCGAGACGAACGGCCTTGGTCTGCGCCTCGATCACTGATGGGATATCAATCAGGCCGGCGTTCTTGAGGTGCACGAGGGCCATGTTGGTGGGCCAACTCGCGCAGTCCGGAGACTTCGCCAGAGCCACCGCAGCCGGCATGGCAAATATTGCGGCCATCACCACTTTCAACGCGGCGCGCATCAGCATGCCTCGGTCTCTAAAAACTACTCCCACTCAATCGTCCCAGGCGGCTTGCTGGTCACGTCATACACCACCCGGTTCACGCCCTTCACCTCGTTGATGATGCGCGTCGCGGTCTCGCCCAAGAACTTCATGTCGAACTGGTAGAAGTCCGCGGTCATGCCGTCGGTGGAGGTGACGGCGCGCAGGCCGACGACGAAGTCGTAGGTGCGGCCGTCGCCCATGACGCCCACGGTCTTCACAGGAAGCAGCACGGCAAAGGCCTGCCAGATGTCGTCGTAGAGACCGTGCTTCCTGATCTGGTCGATGTAGACCGCGTCCGCCTTGCGCAGGATCGCGAGCTTGTCGCGGGTGATCTCGCCGGGGCAGCGGATGGCGAGGCCGGGGCCCGGGAACGGGTGGCGGCCGACGAAGATTTCGGGCAGGCCGAGCTCGCGGCCGAGCTTGCGCACCTCGTCCTTGAACAGCTCGCGCAGGGGCTCGACCAGCTTCATGTTCATGCGCTCGGGGAGACCGCCGACATTGTGGTGCGACTTGATCGTCACCGACGGGCCGCCGGTGAAGGAGACGCTCTCGATCACGTCAGGATAGAGCGTGCCTTGCGCCAGGAAGTCAGCGCCGCCGATCTTCTTGGCCTCCGCCTCGAACACCTCGATGAAGAGGCGACCGATGGTCTTGCGCTTCACTTCCGGGTCGGTGACGCCTTCGAGCTCGCCCAAAAACTGCTTCGAGGCATCCACGTGCACGAGCGGGATGTTGTAGTGGTGGCGGAACAGGTCGACGACCGTCTTCGCTTCGTCAAGGCGCAGCATGCCGTGATCAACGAAAACGCAGGTGAGCTGCTCGCCGATCGCTTCGTGGATCAGCACGGCCGCGACCGCGGAATCGACCCCACCGGACAGGCCGCAGAGCACCCTGCCCTTGCCGACCTGGGCGCGGATCTTGGCGATCTCCTCCTCGCGGAAGGCGCGCATGGTCCAGTCACCGGACAGGCCTGCGATCTTGCGAACGAAATTGCGGATGAGTTTGGCGCCGTCCGGTGTGTGCACCACTTCGGGGTGGAACATCAGGCCGTAATATTTGCGCGTCTCGTCCTGGATGATGGCGAACGGCGCGTTCGGCGAGGTGCCGGCCACCGAGAAGCCCGGCGGCATCTTGGTGATGCGGTCGCCATGGCTCATCCAGACCTGGTTCTTGCCGCCTGGCGACCAGACGTCCTCGAACAGCTTGCTCGGCGCTTTCACCTCGACATCGGCGCGGCCGAATTCGCGGTGATGGCCGCCCTCGACCGTGCCCCCGAGCTGCTCCGCCATGGCCATCTGGCCGTAGCAGATGCCCATCACCGGCACGCCGGAATCGAAGATCGCTTGCGGGGCGCGGGGCGAGCCGGCCTCATGCACCGATTCAGGGCCGCCGGAGAGAATCACCGCCTTCGGCTTCATCTCGTTGAAGGCTTGTTCGGCCTTGTTGAACGGGACGATCTCGCAATAGACGCCGTCCTCGCGCACGCGACGCGCAATGAGCTGCGTCACCTGGCTGCCGAAGTCGACGATGAGAATCTTGTCATGCGCCGAGGCCACAGAGGGCGTCGACGCGGAGCGGTCGGTCTGTGCTGCTGTCATGGCAAGCAGATACGCGACGGGGGCTTTTCCCGCAACCGCGCGGGCCGCGCGCCCACATTCTTCTTTGGGGTATGGACAAATCGATATAGGTAAGTATTATTGACCTATATGGCCCGCCACTCACCAAGGGCCGATCAGGGAGAACGCCATGCCAAACCATCATCAGCCGTCATCGCTTGCAGAGCTCGGCCGCACCTGGGTCGAGGCCTGGAACGCGCGCGACCTCGAACGCGTGCTCACGCTCTATGACGAGGACACCGTGATGACCTCGGACCGCATCCCCGCGATGGGATTCGATGAAAGCGGCACCGTGCGCGGCAAGGATGCGTTGCGCGCCTATTGGGGCAAGGCGCTCGCCCTGTTGCCGAATCTGCATTTCTCGCTGATCGAATTGTTCGTCAGCCCTGATAGCGTGGTGGTGTTCTACGAGAACGAGCGGGGAAAGCGGATCTGCGAATATCTGCGGGTGAACGCGGCCGGAAAGATCGTGCAGGGATCGGCGAATCATCCGGTGCCCTGATCGCGCTTCTAGCTCGAGGACGCACCAAGGCCGACGCGAATCAGCGCTTGCGCAGACCGGCCTTTCTCACCCTGGTATCGGACCATGCCAGCGGACGGCCGGCCCGCGACGGAAGCACGAGCTTCCCGACCGGCTGGCCCGTCTCGTCCACCAGGTCCGAATGGACTTCGCCGCGCGCGTAGAGATTCGCTTCGCCCCATTGGCGCAAGCTGACCACGACTGGAAACAGCTCGCGCCCCCTCTTGGTCAGCGCATATTCCCGATAGGCGCTGCCATCGGAGGCCGGAATCAGTTCGAGCACGCCAAGCTCCACCAGCCTGTGCAGGCGCGCAGTGAGCATGCCCTTGGCGATACCGAGGTTGTTCTGGAAATCGCCAAATCGACGCAGCCCGTCGAAGGCATCGCGCACGATCAGAAGCGACCAAATGTCCCCAACTGCGTCCAGTGCACGCGCCACCGGGCAGTCAGCCTCGGCAAAACCGGTCCGCTTCATTCGCCGCCTCCAAACTGGTCTTAAAATAGGACTGGACAGTACGGTGTGCAACTGGTCTTATTTTAAGACTAGATAGAACGTGCCGGAGACGACAATGACAATCCACGATGCCGCCACAGCCGGACCGACCAACGCCGACGAAAAGGCCGACGATGACGCCGGGCGCGGGCTCTCGCACGGGATGGCGATGCTGCTGGCGCTGACCTGCGGCCTGAGCGTCGCCAATATCTACTTCGCGCAGCCGCTGCTCGATGCAATGGCGCGCGATCTCGGCATCGACCCCGCCGCGATCGGGATGGTGGTGACCTTTACCCAGATCGGCTACGCGTTCGGCTTGATCCTAATCGTGCCGCTCGGCGACCTCTGGGATCGCCGCCGCCTGATCGTCGGCCAGACCGTGCTGTCGGCGATCGGCCTCGTCATCGTCGGCACGGCGGCGCATGCCGCCGTGCTGCTTGTGGGAATGGCGCTAGTCGGCATGCTCGCCGTCGTCGTCCAGGTCCTCGTCGCCTTTGCCGCGACGCTGGCCAGACCGGACGGGCGCGGCCGCGCGATCGGCACCGTCACGAGCGGCGGCGTTGCCGGCATCCTGCTGGCGCGGTTCGCCTCGGGCGCCCTGGCCGATTTCGGCGGCTGGCGAATGGTCTACCTGGTCTCGGCCGGCCTCATGCTGGCCATGGCGGCGCTGCTCCTGCGCGTGCTGCCGCGCGGCCGGCAGTCGGCGCTGGCCCGATCCTCTTATCTGTCGCTGTTGCGCTCAACCGCCTCGCTGTTTGTCGAGGAGCCGATACTGCGCGAGCGCGCGTTGTTTGCGTTTCTGATCTTCGCCAATCTCAACGTGTTCTGGACGTCGATCGTGCTGCCGCTCTCGGCGCCTCCCTTCGCGCTGTCGCATACCACGATCGGATTGCTCGGCGTCGCCGGGTTCGCCGGAGCGCTCGCGGCGCGCAATGCCGGGCGGCTTGCCGATCTCGGATGGGCCCAGCGGACCACCGGGCTGTCACTGCTGCTGATGCTGGGTGCCTGGGCTCCGATCGCCTGCCTGCAAAGCTCGCTCTGGCTGGTCGTCGCCGGCGTGATCGTGCTGGATCTGGGACTCCAGGCCGTGCACGTGACGAGCCAGAGCCTGATCATCGCCGTGCGGCCCGATGCGGCGAGCCGACTGGTGGGCGGTTACATGGTGTTCTACTCGGTCGGAAGCGCGATTGGCGCGATCGCGTCGACGATGGTGTACGCGATGGCCGGCTGGTCCGGCGTCTGCGTGCTCGGCGCGGGAATCAGTGCCGCCGCGCTGCTGGTCTGGGTCATCATCGCAAGCAGGATGCCGGTGACGGCAGATTGCGCGCTGATGCATGGGCAAAAATAAGGGCCGAAAACAATAAGAACTGTAAAAATGAGGACTACCGCGAAAGCATCCGATAGTAACGGCACTGCCGTCGCCGCCCCAGGATCACCATCATGAAGCTGCCCACCTCCCCCTTCACCGTCACCGACTGGAGCAAGGTCGAGCCGACCGTCCATCCCGGCGAGACCGGGCAAGCCCAGTGGCGCACGCTCGACATCGGCGATCTCCGGGTGCGGATGGTCGAATATTCGCCGGGCTATCTCGCCGACCATTGGTGCGACCGCGGCCACGTGCTGTACGTGCTGCAGGGCGAGCTCGACAGCGAGCTGCGCGACGGCCGCAAGTTCAAGCTCACGGCGGGGATGAGCTACCAGGTCTCGGATTTCGGCGATGCAGCGCACCGGTCCTCGACGGCGACGGGGGCGACGCTGTTTATCGTCGATTGAGGCGCCCCGGAAGGGTTAATTTGCACCGCAAAATAGCAAAATTCGGCGACATCCCGAGCGGCGGGTGGTGCCTTGAAGTGGCCCCAAAATCTCGCTATATTGTGATCATCGATACTTGGCCGAACGACTGGGCCGCTTCGCTTCGTTGCTGACGGGCGCGCACGCTTCAGATGATTTCTCCAACATCGACTGATCAGGACTATGGGCGCAATAGTGCGTACCGGTCCGCGTGTTAACTTCTTAAGCAAAGGAAATTCCCATGGCTATGGGCACCGTGAAGTGGTTCAACAATCAAAAGGGCTTTGGTTTCATTCAGCCGGATGACGGCGACAAGGACGTGTTCGTGCACATCAGCGCCGTCGAGCGCGCTGGCCTCTCGACCCTCAACGAAGGTCAGAAGGTCTCGTTCGACATTGTCGCCGATCGTCGCAGCGGCAAGTCCTCGGCTGACAATCTCCGCGTCGGCTAAAGCCCGCGCACCGTTCTGACCACGGACGTACCGGCAGAACGTCGAGTTAGAAAACCCCGCGACCGGGTTCCGGTTCGCGGGGTTCTTGTTTGGTGAGACAGGCGTCGCGTCATCCGCGATGTCGTGGGGTGGGCTATGCCTTCTTCAAGACCGAGACGAAGAACCCGTCCGTTCCCGTCCGCCGCGGTGTCATCAGCCAGCCTTCCGGCGATTGCAGCGCGGCTTGCGCAAACTCCTCGGCCTTGTCCCAGAGCACGCTCGCGGTCTGCTCGGGCGGCACCACAGCGAAGTCGGGATGGCGGGCGGTGAACGCCCTCACCTGGTCGCCGTTCTCCTCTGAGAGCACCGAGCAGGTGATGTAGGCAATGCGGCCGCCGGCCTTGAGCAGCGGAACCGCGCGATCGAGCACCGCGGTCTGGTCCCGCAGGCGGATCTCCAGCGCGCCCGGACGCATGCGCCATTTGGCATCGGGATTGCGGCGCCAGGTTCCGGTTCCCGTGCAGGGCGCGTCGATCACGACGAGGTCGGCGGTCGCGCTGATCTCCGCCAGCGGATCGGCCTCGCCCTTGGGCGTGCGCACATCGGCATTGTGGACGCCGGCGCGCGACAGGCGTTCGTGAATGGGCGCAAGTTGCCGCTTGTCGGTGTCGGTCGCGATCAGCCGGCCCTTGCCCTGCATCATCGCGGCGAGCGCCAGCGTCTTGCCGCCGGCCCCCGCACAGAGATCGATCACCTGCTCGCCGGGTTTTGCCGCGGTCAAGGCAGCCGCAAGCTGTGACCCCTCATCCTGCACTTCAATGGCACCCTTGATAAAATCCTCTTCGGCCTGGATACCGGGGTTGCGCGCATCGGCCGAAAGCTCGATGCGCAGGCCGGTTGCGGACCAACGCGTCGGTTTCGCATGAAGGTGAGCAAGCGCCCCCAGCGTCTTGTCGCGATTGGATTTTAACGTGTTGACGCGCAGGTCGAGCGGCGCCCGGCTCGCCATCGCGGCCGCCTCCGCGACGCGTTCGTCGCCGAACGCTTTTGCCAAATACGGATCCAGCCATTCCGGATAGTCACCGGCGATCGCGGCCGGGGCACCTTCAAGCGACCGCGAGGCGAGCGCGGCCTGCTCGGGCTCGGTCAACGGCGCGGGGGCAAAGCGGCTGCCGTCGAACAGCGCGGCCATCGTCGCCGTATCCATGTTGCGCTCGAGGCGAAGCATGCCGATCAGCCGCGCACGCGCGGTATCCGAATCCATCAGGTAGGCGCTCGAGGCATAGCGGCGCAGCACGTCCCAGACGAGGCCGGCAATGGCGGCGCGGTCGCCGGATCCGGCGAAGCGGTGCGCGGTGCCCCACTCCTTCAGCGCCTTGGCCGCGGGCACGCGGTCCTTCTCGATGGTGTCGATCAGTTCGATGGCTGCGGACAGCCGGGCAGCGGGAGTCATTTGAATCTTTCAGATCAAATCCGACGGCTAACCGTCAGATCAACAAGAGCATCTTCAGTGCGAAGTAGATCCACATCGCGAGCAGCACGAGCACGCCGGCGAGCCAGATCGTGGAGCGGCGCCCGAGATTGTTGGAGGAAACGAAGATTCCGGCATGGACGAAGCGCGTCACCACGAACACCCAGGACATCAGCACGATGAAGAGATCGGCATGGCGCAACGGGAGCGCCAGCGCGATCAGGGCGTAGAACAGCACCGGCAATTCGAACTGGTTGCGGTAGCAATTGGCGATTTGTGTGGCGCCCTTGGGCCAGTTGGGCTCGCCGAGCGCAATGTCACGGCTCTTGGTCTCGCCGGAGACGAGCGCGCGCCGGCGTCCCAGCGCCATGGCGATCAGGAGCGCGAAGGTGAGACCGACCTGCACGAAGACCGGCAGCAAAACCATTTGAATGGACATCGGAATTTCCCGGGATTTCCCATCCGGCGGAGACCACAGCTAGCGTCCATTAGCGGTCACCGCTGGTCCTGACAATCAACGAGTTGAACCGGCGTTCCCGATGAGGCGACCCACTGTCGACAGTTAAAGCGATTTCCCCCTTTGGGGCGCGCAAGGCGAGAGACCGCCATGAACACCCTCTTCAGCCAGTTCGGCAGCCTGACCGGCGCTTTGACCGAGTCCGCCGACGGCCAGTTCGGCATCCTGATGTCGGCGCTGGCAGGCATCGCGACGGCGCTCGCGGTGGCGCTGGCAATGACGGTCTACTTCCGAATGAGCTATCGGACCTGGCGCGATGTCCTCAGGCATGGCCTCGCTGCGCTCGCCGCCCTCGCTCTGTTTGCGTTTGCCGCCTACGACATGCGCCGTGCCGCGCTGGCCTATCTCGGCCTCAATCCCTCGAAACCCGCGGTCGAGTTCGAGATCCGCATGCCCAAGGAGACCTTGGCGGCGGCGTCCGACACCCAGATCGAGCTGCATACCGACCGCAACCAGACGCTGGCACTGGTCGAGGGCGTGCGGGAGCTCGGTGATGGCCGCTCCGTGCTGCGTGGCGCGGTACCGCTCAACCACCGCACTGCGGACCGCGTGCTGGTCGTGAACCTGCCCGGCAAGGGCACCTTCGAATTCCGCCTCCGCCTGCCGGCCGAGCCGCATCGCTCCGAACAGTCCGGCGCTCAGTCCGGCGCTCAGTTCGGCCCTCAGTTCGGCCCTCAGTTCGGCCCTTGGCACCTCGCCGACCGCATCGCCTCGCCGCTGGCAAGCCCGGTCGCGCCGCAGGACGCCTACACAATCCGCTATCGCGTGCTTTAAACTTTGTTCGATCGCTGACCGCGGACGCGCCGTCATCGTTCCGACGTCGGGCGTGGCCTATGATCGATCCATGTCCGAATTTCGCCTGACACAGATCTCCGACACCCATCTTGGCCGGCGCTTCCCTGGCCTGATCGCCAACTTCCAGGCGCTCAGCGAGCATATCGACACCGATAGGCCCGATCTCGTTGTCAACACCGGCGACGTCTCGTTCGACGGGCCGACCAGCCGCGACGATGTCGAATTCGCCAAGGGCCTGCACGATGCCCTGCCCGTCGCCTGCCGCTACATCCCCGGCAATCACGACATTGGCGACAATCCGACCGCGATCGGCCCTGCGCCGAAGCCGCCGGTCGCGGAAGCGCATCGTCAGCAATTCCGCGAGATCATCGGCGAGGACCATTGGTCGTTCGAGGCCGCGGGCTGGTGCTTCCTCGGCCTCAACTCGCTGGTGATGAACTCAGGGCTCGCCTTCGAGGCCGAGCAGTTCGATTGGCTTGCTTCGGAAGTTTCGCGCACGAACGGCAAGCCGGTCGCGCTGTTCGTACACAAGCCGGTATTTCTCAACGGGCCCGACGAACCCGAGACGCCGGAGACGTCGATCCGCTATGTGCCGCAGCCGGCCCGCACGCGGCTGATCGAGATGTTTGCACATGTCGACCTGCGCCTCATCGCCAGCGGTCACGTGCACCAGCGGCGCGACTTTACCTGGCGCCACACCCGCCACGTCTGGGTGCCGTCGGCCGGCTTCAAGATCAACGATGCGCGCCAGGACCGGATCGCGATCAAGGAGGTCGGGCTCGTGGAGTACCGCTTCCAGCCCGACGGCTTCGAGGTTCGCCACGTCAGGGCCGCGGCCCAGGTCGATATCGATATCGAGGAGCTGCTCGCCCAGATGGGCGGTGCGCATTAGCGCCGCCAGTCGCGGCTCAAGCGACGCTTTTGAGATCCTGCTGGATCGCGGCAAGCAAGGACTGCAGCGCGTCGCTGTTCACCGGTTTGGCCCCGGTATTGGCGGGCAGAACATTGGCAGGCCGCGCGGCATTGACCGGGCGCTTGGGGAATGGCGGCGTGGGTGTGGGCATCGCGGATTGCGCGAACACGTCCTCGGTATGGACGAACTTGCCATGGATGACGTCGTCGCGACGGCCCATGACAAACATGGTCGCCCAATAACCGGCAGCCAGCAGGATTACGCAGAAAACAACAAGCTCTAACATCATCGCACCTGAAATATGCGCAATGATTCAATGCCTTCGCGAGCCTGTCAATGAACCGACGGTCACACCTGCGGCTTTTGCGGGCGGGTGTGGCCGATCAGTCACTCTTTGTTAACCATACCCGCGCCCACGAGGAGGCCGAGAGCGGCCGATCAAGCTTTGTCCGGCCCGACCCGCACCAGCTGCTTGCCGAAATTGGCCCCCTTGAGAAGCCCTATGAAGGCTTCGGGCGCGGTCTCCAGGCCCTCGGTGACAAACTCCTTGTACTTGACCTTGCCCTCGCGGAGCCAGCCGGACATGTCGCGCAGGAAGTCGCCATGGCGGGAGGCGAAGTCGGAGACGATGAAGCCGCGGAAGGTCAGCCGCTTGGTCAGGGTCGCGCGCATCATGCTGGCGGCCCATTTCGGCGGCTTCGCTTCAGTGTCGTTGTAGTGGGCGATGAGGCCGCAGACGGGTACGCGCGCAAACGCATTGAGCAGCGGGAACACCGCCTCGAACACGGCGCCGCCGACATTCTCAAAATAGACGTCGATACCCTTCGGGCAGGCGTCCTTCAGCTTCGTCGCCAGATCGGGATCGCGGTGATCGATGCAGGCATCGAAGCCGAGCTCCTTCACGACGTAATCGCATTTGTCCTTGCCGCCGGCGATTCCAACCGCGCGTGCGCCCTTGATCTTCGCGATCTGTCCCACGGCCGAGCCGACCGCGCCGGAGGCGCCGGCGACGACGACGGTCTCGCCTTGCTGCGGCTTGCCGATATCGAGTAGGCCCGTGTAGGCGGTCATGCCGGGCATGCCGAGCACGCCGACGGCCGTCGAGATCGGCGCGAGCTTCGGATCGATCTTGTTCAGCCCCTTGCCGTCGGAGATCGCGTGCGTCTGCCAGCCCGCGCGCGAGAGCACGATGTCACCCTTGGCAAAGTTTGGATTGTTGGAGGCTGCGACCTCGCAGACCGTACCGGCCTCCATCACACCACCGACGGGGACCGGCGTCGCGTAGGATGGACCGTCGCTCATGCGCCCGCGCATATAGGGATCGAGCGAGAGCCAGATCGTGCGCAGCAGAACTTCACCCGCCGCAGGCGTCGGCATAGCGAATTCCTCGATGCGGAAATCGGACGGTTTTGGCTCGCCGACGGGACGCGCGGCGAGAACGATGCGTTTGCCTTGGGACATGATGGCTTCCTCCTGATTATGCTTCGGCGCGAACGGAAGCGGAGGGAGCGGAGCACGTCAACACAAAAGCACACTCTCGCTGTCATCGCCCGCGAAGGCGGGCGATCCAGTAATCCGAGAGGGTCGTGGTAGAGCCGAAAGGCCGCGGCGTACTGGATGCCCCGCCTTCGCGGGGCATGGTCATTTGGGCAATTCCAACGCGCAGCCGCGAGCCTAACCCCCGCCCGGATAGTTCGGCGCCTCGCGCGTGATGGTGACGTCGTGGACGTGGCTTTCGCGCAGGCCCGCGCCGGTGATGCGGACGAACTGGGCCTTGTCGTGCAGGTCCTTCATGTCCTTTGCACCGACATAGCCCATCGCGGCGCGCAGGCCGCCGGCGAGCTGGTGCATGACGTTGCCGACCGGGCCCTTGTAGGGCACCTGGCCCTCGATGCCTTCGGGCACGAGCTTGAGCGTGTCCTTGATGTCCTGCTGGAAGTAGCGGTCGGCCGAGCCGCGCGCCATCGCGCCGACCGAGCCCATGCCGCGATAGGCCTTGTAGGATCGGCCCTGCCACAAGAACACTTCACCGGGCGTCTCGTCGGTGCCGGCGAGCAGCGAGCCGACCATCGCGATGTCGGCACCGGCAGCGAGCGCTTTGGCAAGGTCTCCGGAAAACTTGATGCCGCCGTCGGCAATGACGGGGATGTCCGACTTCTTCGCCGCCTCGACCGCATCCATGATCGCGGTGAGCTGGGGAACGCCGACGCCGGCGACGATGCGCGTGGTGCAGATCGAGCCCGGGCCGATGCCGACCTTGATGCAGTCCGCGCCCGCATCGATCAGCGCCTGCGCACCCTCCGAGGTCGCGACGTTGCCGGCAACGACCTGCACGGAATTGGACAGGCGCTTGATGCGGTTGACCGCATGGAGCACGTGACGGGAATGGCCGTGCGCGGTGTCGACCACGACGAGATCGACGCCGGCATCGATCAGCCGCTCGGTGCGCTCGAAGCCGCTATCGCCGACCGTGGTGGCGGCGGCGACGCGGAGGCGGCCCTGCGCGTCCTTGCAGGCCAGCGGATGGGCGACCGCCTTCTCCATGTCCTTCACGGTGACCAGGCCGACGCAGCGATACTGCTCGTCGACCACAAGCAGCTTCTCGATGCGATGCTGATGCAGCATCCGCCGCGCCTCGTCCTGGCTGACATTCTCGCGCACCGTGACGAGACCTTCATGGGTCATCAGCTCGGAGATTTTTTGCTGGCGGTCGGTGGCGAAGCGGACGTCGCGGTTGGTGAGAATGCCGACCAGCTTGCCCGGCGTGGACTTGCCCGCACCGGTGACGACGGGAATGCCGGAGATGCCGTGATCGCTCATCAGCTTGAGCGCGTCGTCCAGCGTGGCGTCCGGGCTGATCGTGAGCGGGTTCACCACCATGCCCGACTCGTAGCGCTTGACCTGCCGCACCTGGGCAGCCTGCCCTTCGGGATCGAAATTGCGATGGATGACGCCGATGCCGCCGGCCTGCGCCATGGCGATCGCCATGCGGGCTTCGGTGACCGTGTCCATGGCGGAGGCCATGATCGGGATGTTGAGCGGAATGGCGCGGGTGACGCGGGAGCGGATGTCGACCTCGCCCGGCATGACGTCCGACAGGCCCGGCTTCAGCAGCACGTCGTCGAACGTGAGGGCTTCGCGAATGCCTTGTTGCACCGTGGCCATGTGCCAACTCCTTCCGCGGCCCTGCCGCAAATAGCTATGGATGAGCGCCGCCCTCGGCGTACCTTGCGGCAACGCCGGAGAATCGGAGCCCATCGGTGGGGTTGACGCGGGTCGATAGCACGGGCGAGCGACGAATCAAAGCAATTCGGACCGCCGGCCAGCCATGCACAGGCTTTTTTGGGCAAGTTCGGCGGCGGATAGCCTTCGCGGCGGCACGTACTGGCGAACGGCAGATCATCGTGATCTCCGGCGCAGGGCGCACCCGCTTGGGGTCACGCGGGATTTAGGTGCTATGCGTCGATCCGCAATGGTCGCGGCCCAGTGGCGGTGATAAGCCGCAATTCTCGCCCTTCGTTCCCGATGTCCATTACCAATCCGTCATGGTCGACAAGCAACGCATCATTCCGCTGATCGTAGCCACTGCTCTCTTCATGGAGAACATGGACTCGACGGTGATCGCCACGTCGCTGCCCGCGATTGCGGCCGACATCGGCACCAGCCCACTGACGCTCAAGCTCGCGATCACTTCCTATCTGCTGTCGCTTGCGGTCTTCATCCCGGCGAGCGGCTGGACCGCCGACCGGTTCGGCGCGCGCCTGGTGTTTGCGATTGCCGTCGGCGTGTTCATGGTCGGCTCGGTCGGCTGCGCGCTCTCGACATCGGTCACCGATTTCGTGTTCGCGCGCATCCTCCAAGGCATGGGCGGGGCAATGATGACGCCGGTCGGGCGCCTCGTGCTGCTGCGGTCGGTCGACAAGAGCGCGCTGGTCAACGCGATGGCGTGGGTGACGGTCCCTGCCCTGATCGGCCCCGTGATCGGGCCGCCGCTCGGCGGCTTCATCACCACCTACGCGTCATGGCACTGGATCTTCCTGATCAACATCCCGATCGGGCTGCTCGGCATCTTCATGGCCTTGCGCTTCATCGATCCCATCAAAAGCGAGGAACGAGAGCCGTTCGACCTCTACGGCATGGTGCTCGCGGGCCTCGGGCTCGCCGGCATCGCCTTCGGGCTGTCGGTCGCCGGACTCAATCTGCTGCCATGGAGCACGGTTGCCGCCCTGGTCGTCGGCGGATCGATCTCGATGTCGCTGTATGTCCTTCACGCGCGGCGAACGGGGTCGCCGGTGCTGGACTTTACGCTGCTGAGGCTGCCAACACTGCGCGCGGCCGTTCTCGGCGGCTTCATGTTTCGGCTCGGCATCGGCGCGCTGCCGTTCCTGCTGCCACTGCTGATGCAGATCGGATTCGGCCTCTCGCCGTTCAAGTCCGGCCTCGTCACGTTTGGCTCCTCGCTCGGCGCCATGGGCATGAAGGCGCTGGCCGCGCGCATCATCCGCGCCTTCGGCTTCCGCAACCTGATGACGGTGAACGCGATCATCAGTGCGGTTTTCCTGGCCGCCTGTGCCCTCTTCACCGTGACGACGCCCCTGCTGATCATCATGATCATCCTGGTGGTCGGCGGCTTCTTCCGTTCGCTCGAGTTCACCGCGATCAACACGGTGGCCTATGCCGAGGTCGAGCAGGCGCAGATGAGCCGCGCCACCACGCTCGTCAGCGTCAACCAGCAGCTCGCGGTCTCGGCCGGCGTCGCGGTCGGCGCCGCCTCCGTGGAGACGACGATGTGGTTCAGCCACGTCAGCGAGCTCGACGCCACCGTGTTTGCGCCGGCCTTCGTCGTGATCGCCGTGACCTCGGCGGCGTCGAGCTGGTTCTTCTGGCAGATGCCCGCCGATGCCGGCCACGAAGTTTCCGGCCGCAAAGCCGTGGAGATCGCGAGCCGCAAGGGCGCCGGCAAGGGCGCGGCCAAGGCGGCCGTCAAGGCGGCGACCGAGGATACGCAGGATGTGCGGGATCAGCGGCTGGGGTAGGCTCTCTTCTCGTCCGCTATTGCGTCGCCCCGCCCCGAAATCCCGTCGCGAGAACGTAGCGCTCCGAGGAATCCGCACGGCTCGCGGCCGGCTTGACGTGGCGCACCGTTGCGAAATCGCGCTTGAGCTGGGCGAGCAGTTCGGCGTCGGCGCCACTCTGGAACGCCTTCGCCAGGAAGGTCCCGCCCGGCCTCAGCACATCGCAGGCGAACGCGGCAGCGGTTTCGATCAGGCCGACGATGCGAAGCTGGTCGGTCTTGCGATGACCGGTGGTGTTGGCAGCCATGTCGGACATCACGATGTCGGCGCCGCCGTCGAGCATGGCCTTGAGCTTGTCCGGCGCGTCATTGTCCATGAAGTCGAGCTGTGCGAACTCGACCCCGGCAATCTCAGGGATTTCCAATAGGTCGATCGCGATGACCTTGCCCTTGCCGTCGACCGAGCCGACGCGCTTGGCGGCGATCTGGCTCCAGCCGCCCGGCGCCGCACCGAGATCGACCACAGCCATGCCGTGCTTCAGCAGCCGGTATTTGTCATCGATCTCGAGCAGCTTGAAAGCGGCGCGCGAGCGATAGCCCAGCGCCTTCGCCTTCACCACATAGGGGTCGTTGAGCTGCCGCTCCAGCCAGAGCTTCGACGACAATTTGCGCTTGCCGTGGGTCTTGACCTGGACGTGCAAACGGCCGGTGGTGTCCTTGGCCATCTCACCAGCTCCTGAGCGCGCCGTCTTCGCGCATCATCTCGACCAGCATACCTTCGCGCAAGCCCCGGTCGGCGACGCGCAGGCGCGGCAGCGGAAAGGCGCGGCGGATCGCGTCGAGGATGGCGCAGCCGGCCAGGACGAGATCGGCGCGCTCGACGCTGATGCAGCTGTTCGCGGCGCGCTCCTCGTAGCTCATGCCAAGCAGCTTGTTGATGGTCGCGGTGACGTCGGTATCGTTCATCCAGACGCTGTCGATGCGGCGGCGGTCGTAGCGCGCGAGGTTGAGATGGATGCCGGCGAGCGTCGTCACAGTGCCTGACGTGCCGAGCAGATGCATATCAGTGAGATCGCCGCCATGCTGTTCGGCGAACGGCGCGATGTGATGGGCGACCTCGCGCTCCATCGCGGCGTAGATCTCGGGGGTCACGTCGCGGCCCCCGAACTGCTCGGCAAGCGTGACCACACCGAACGGGATCGACATCCAGGCTTTGATGCGCGGCTCCGGATTTGCGGCGTCGCGCTCGATCCGTACCAGCTCGGTCGAGCCGCCGCCGATGTCGAACAGGATTGCGCCGCGCCCCCTGGGATCGACCAGCGGCGAGCAGCCGAGCACGGCAAGCGCCGCCTCGGTCTCGCGGTCGATTACCTCGAGCTCGATCCCGGTCTCGGCAGCGACGCGGCTGCGAAAGCCTTCGGCATTCGAGGCGGCGCGGCAGGCTTCGGTGGCGATCAGCCGCAGCCGCCGCGCTTTGCGCAGGTTGATCTTGTCGCGGCAGATGCCAAGCGCCACGATGGCGCGTTCGATCGCGGCCTCGCTGATGCACCCGGTTGCCGAGACGCCCTCGCCGAGCCGGATGATGCGCGAGAAGGAATCGACCACGCGAAAGCCGTCGTGGGTCGGACAGGCGATCAGGAGCCTGCAATTGTTGGTGCCGAGGTCGAGCGCCGCGTAGACGCCGGTTCCCGGCGCTTGCGCGCCGACGGCCGGTTCAGTGGCGAACGCCGCCGCCATCGACCCCAGCTCACCGTGCGGCGCAAGGCCGTCGCGGAGCCGCGTGTGGTCATTCATACAAACTGTCTTTCCGCGGCCGGTTAGGCCGATCTGGAATTGCTTTTTCGCCTGAAACATTAGCAGCGCACCAATCCTGCGCAACAACGCATCACATGGGACCATGCCCATTCGTGCGTTGTCGTGAGCGGGCCGGTGGGTTATTTTTGAGGGGTCCGGACCCCAGGCGCCCCCCAAACCGCGCATTTGCCGGCTTTTCAGGTCAATTCCATGCAAGAACACACTAAATCCTCCACGCTCGAAAACGCTATTGCACTGCAAAAATATGGCGTCGGGCAGCCGGTCCGCCGCAAGGAGGACGATACCCTGGTGCGCGGCAAGGGCCGCTACACCGACGATTTCAACCTGCCCGGCCAGGCCCATGCCGTGATCGTTCGCTCGACCCATGCCCATGGCGTCATTCGCGGCATCAACATCGATGCAGCCAGAGCGATGCCGGGCGTGCTCGGGGTGTGGACCGGCAAAGACCTCGATGCGGCCGGCTACGGCCCCTTCACCTGCGGCCTGCCGCTGAAGAGCCGTGACGGCTCGCCCCTGCTCCAGACCAACCGCCAGCCGCTCGCAACCGACAAGGTCCGCTTCGTCGGCGATCCCGTCGCCTTCGTGGTGGCGGAGACGCTGGCCCAGGCGCGCGACGCGGCCGAGGCGGTCGAACTCGACATCGAGCCGCTGCCGGCGGTGACCGATCCCGAGGAAGCCGCAAAACCCGGCGCGCCGCAGCTCTACGACCACATCCCGAACAATGTCGCGCTCGACTACCACTATGGCGACACCGACAAGGTCAACGCGGCCTTCGCCAGTGCTGCTCACGTGACCAAGGTCGACATCGAGAACACCCGCGTCGCCGTGGTCTCGATGGAGCCACGCGTTGGCCTTGCCTCCTATGACAAGAAGACCGAGCGCTACACTCTTCAGGTGCCCACGCAGGGGGTGGCAGGCAACCGTGCCAATCTCGCCAAGAACCTGAAAGTGCCGAACGAAAATGTGCGCATTCTCACCGCCAATGTCGGCGGCTCCTTCGGCATGAAGAACATCAATTACCCCGAATACATGTGCATCCTGTACGCGGCAAAGACGCTGGGACGGCCGGTGAAATGGCTGGACGAACGCTCGACCAGCTTCTTGTCCGACAGCCACGGCCGTGCGCAGAAAATTCACGCCGAACTCGCGCTGGATGCCGAGGGGCATTTCCTCGCCGCCAAGCTCTCGGGCTACGGCAATCTCGGTGCCTACATCACCGGCGTTGCGCCCAGCCCGCTCTCGCTCAACACCAGCAAGAACTTTTCCAGCGTCTATCGCACGCCGCTGATGGCCGTCGACATCAAGACGGTGCTGACCAACACCACGTTAATGGGCGCCTATCGCGGCGCCGGCCGGCCCGAGGCCAACTACTACATGGAGCGGCTAATCGACCGCGCCGCGGACGAGATGGGCATCAACCGGCTGACCCTGCGCAAGCGCAACTTCATCAAGCAGAACCAGATGCCGTTCGCCGCGTCCTCCGGCGTCACCTATGACAGCGGCGACTTCCAGGCCGTCTTCAACAAGGCCCTCGAAATCTCCGACCACGAGAATTTTGCCAAGCGCAAGAAGGAGAGCAAGAAGTCCGGCAAGCTGCGCGGCATCGCCGTCGGCTCCTATCTGGAGGTGACCGCACCTCCCGGCGTCGAGCTCGGCAAGATCGTGTTCGATCCCGATGGCTCGGTGCAGCTCATCACCGGGACGCTCGATTACGGTCAGGGCCATGCATCCGCATTCGCGCAGGTCCTCTGCCAGCAGCTCGGCGTTCCCTTCGACAGCGTCAAGCTGGTGCAGGGCGACAGCGACATCGTCCACACCGGCAACGGCACCGGTGGCTCGCGCTCGATCACCGCGACCGGCATGGCGATCGTGGGCGCCGCCAAGCTCGTGATCGAAAAGGGCAAGCGCGCCGCCGCGCACATGCTGGAGGCATCCGAAGCCGACATCGAATTCGAAGGCGGCAGTTTTACGATCGCCGGCACCGACCGCAGCATCGACATCATGGAGCTCGCCAAGCGCCTGCACGACGGCAAGACGCCGGAGGGCGTGCCCGACAGCCTCGACGTCGATCACACCAGCGAACCGGTGCCGTCAGCCTTCCCGAACGGCTGCCATGTCGCCGAGGTCGAGATCGACCCTGAGACCGGCGTCGTGCAGATCGTGCGCTACAGCGCGGTCAACGATTTCGGCACGGTGATCAACCCGCTGCTGGTCGCAGGCCAGCTCCATGGCGGCGTCGTCCAGGGCATTGGCCAAGCTCTCATGGAGCACGTCCGCTACGACGAGAGCGGCCAGCCGATCACGGGCTCGCTGATGGACTACGCTCTGCCGCGCGCCGAGGACGTTCCGAACATGACGGTCGGCGACCACCCGGTGCCGGCCACGACCAATCCGCTCGGCAGCAAAGGCTGCGGCGAAGCCGGCTGCGCCGGCAGCCTGTCGACGGTCGTGAACGCGGTGATCGACGCGCTCTCCGACTACGGCATCAAGCACATCGACATGCCGCTGACGCCGGAACGCGTGTGGCGCGCGATCCAGGATGCGAAGGGGAAAGCGGCGTAGGGCTGCCCTTCTGCCTCCACAAGCAGACTGTCATCGCCCGGCTCGACCGGGCGATCCAGTACTCCGAGACGGAAGCGATTGACCGATAGGCTGCGGCGTACTGGATTCCCCGCCTTCGCGGGGAATGACAGCGAGGGTGAGGACGCGCTGCGCCCCTTACATGCCGCCTAAGCCGCCGCCTGCTCGCGCGGCTGGTAGATCGCGATGTGCTGGCAGTGCGCCAGCGGCGTCGTGCCGTTGGCGACCACCAGCGCGTCGAGCTCGACGAAGCGGTGGCCCTTCTTCTCGTAGTTCGCGGTGACTTTTGCCCGCGCGGTGATCTCGTCGCCGGCGCGCGCGGCTGACAGCAATTGCATGCGGCTGCCGACATGGATCCAGGGGCCGAGGATCGTGTTGTCCACCAGCACGCGGTTCATGACGCGCTGAATCAGGCCGGGATGGCCGAGCCCCCCGCCCGCGAAGATCGGATCGGTTTCACGGATGTCGGCGAGATAGTCGGCGGCATCCTGCCCGGCCCAGCGGCGCGGTGTCGTGCCCAGCCATTTGCCGGTCTCGAATGTTGCCGGGCTGACCGGTTTGCGCTCGGCAATCGCGGGGACCTCGACATAGTCGCTCAACGATACCGCAGTCGCAATCGCCGGCAGCGACGCCGTGCCGGTGGCACACAGCTCGGTGCGGCTGAACACCTCGATGGTGAGCAGGCCGTTGTGCTCGGTCGCATCGACGTCGGCGGTCTCGCCGTCATAGACCGGCTTGATGAAACGCGCCTCGATCAGCCCGCGCGACAGGAAATCGCGGCCCCAGCGCGCCACCGGCACATGCATCATGTAGGCGAAGACGTCGACGCCGGGGACCAGCCCACCGGAAAACCCGAAACGGCGCGCCACTGCATCGTCATGCATCTTGTTTTCGGATTGCTTGGCCGTGTTGTAGGCCTGGACGCGATAGGTTTCGAGCCGGTTCGGCATGGCTTGGCTTTCCCCAATTTCTTGTTGTTTCGGCCCGATCGTAGGCCCTGAGGAACCGGGGTCAATCCCCTCGCCTTTGCGGCCCGAATGGGGTACCACGCGGCTGCTGCGGAACCGCTTCGCAAGCCCCATCTACGGACCATGACGAACCCTCAAAACACCACCCGTATCTATGTCGACGCCGACGCCTGTCCGGTGAAGGACGAGATCTATCGCGTCGCCGGCAGGCACGGCCTGCCCGTGAGCGTGGTCGCGGGCAATTTCATCCGCGTGCCCCAGGATCCCCTCATCGAGCGGATCGCCGCTGGTGCCAGCATGGACGCAGCCGATGACTGGATCGCGGAACGCGCCGGGCCCGGCGACATCGTCATTACCTCGGATATTCCGCTCGCAAGCCGCTGCGTGAAGGCCGGCGCCGATGTGATCGCGTCCAACGGCAAGGCGTTCACCGAGGAATCGATCGGGATGACGCTCGCGGTCCGCAACCTGATGACCGATTTGCGCTCGGCCGGCGAAGTCACCGGCGGTCCGAAATCGTATTCACCGCGCGACCGCTCGACGTTTCTGTCGACGCTCGACCAGACCATCCGCCGCATTCAGCGCCGCCGCGCCGACCAGGCCGCAACAAGACAGGACTGAGACACCGCATGGCGCCACCGCTGATTCAACTGCGCGATATCAAGCTGACCTTTGGCGGCACGCCGCTCCTGGCGGGCGTCGAACTGTCGGTTTCGACCGGCGAGCGCGTCTGCCTGATCGGCCGCAACGGTTCCGGCAAATCGACGCTGCTCAAGATCGCCGCCGGCCTGGTCGAACCGGATGGCGGCAGCCGTTTCGTGCAGCCCGGCGCCACCATCCGCTATCTGCCGCAGGAGCCGGATTTCTCCGGTTTCTCCACCACGCTCGCTTATGTCGAGGCCGGCCTCAATGCTGGCGACGACCACTATCAGGCGCGCTATCTGGTCGAGCAGCTCGGTCTCAGCGGCGAAGAAGATCCGGCGCATGTCTCCGGCGGCGAAGCGCGCCGCGCCGCGCTGGCACGCGTGCTGGCGCCCTCGCCCGACATCCTGCTGCTGGATGAGCCGACCAACCATCTGGATCTTCCGACCATCGAATGGCTGGAGAGTGAACTGGAGAGCCGCCGCTGCGCGCTGGTGATCATCAGCCACGATCGGCGCTTCCTCGGCAATCTCTCGCGCAGCACCGCCTGGCTCGACCGCGGCCAGATCCGGCAGATCGACCGCGGCTTCAGTGCCTTCGAGGCTTGGCGCGACGAGGTGCTCGCGGAGGAAGAGCGCGACCAGCACAAGCTCGACCGCAAGATCGTCAACGAGGAGCACTGGCTGCGTTACGGCGTCTCGGGCCGCCGCAAGCGCAACGTCAAGCGACTCGGCAATCTCCACGCGCTGCGCGACCAGCGCCGCACCCATCGCGGCGCGACGGGCAACGCCAACCTGGCGGCTGCCGAGGCCGACAAGTCCGGCAAGCTCGTCATCGAGGCCAAGAATATCAGCCGGTCCTATGGCGAGCGAAAGATCGTCGACGGCTTCTCGATCCGCGTCCAGCGCGGCGATCGCATCGGCATCGTCGGCCCGAACGGCGCCGGCAAGACCACGCTGATCGAGATGCTGACCGGCGGCAGCGCACCGGACAGCGGCAGCATACGGCTCGGCGCCAACATCGAGATGGCGACGCTCGACCAGCATCGTGAAAGTCTCGATCCGAAGACGACGCTGGCCGAGGCGCTGACCGGCGGCCGCGGCGACCATGTCATGGTTGGCGGCAAGCCGAAGCATGTCGTCAGTTACATGAAGGACTTCCTGTTCGCCCAGGAACAGATGCGCACGCCGCTGGAGGTGCTGTCGGGCGGTGAGCGCGGCCGGCTGATGCTGGCACGCGCGCTGGCAAAACCCTCCAACCTCCTGGTGCTGGACGAGCCGACCAACGACCTCGACCTGGAGACCCTCGACGTCCTCGAGGAGATGCTCAGCGACTACGAGGGCACCGTGATTCTGATCAGCCACGATCGCGATTTTCTCGACCGCGTGGTGACGTCAGTGATCGTGCCCGAGGGCAACGGACGCTGGCTCGAATATGCCGGCGGCTATACCGACATGCTGGCCCAGCGCGGCGCCGACGTGAAGCGCGCGACCGCGAAGGCCGTCGAAGAGACGAGAGAGCAGCGATCAGCCGTGCCGTCCGGCGTCGCGAGACGACGCTTGACCTTCAACGAGCAACACGCGCTGGAGACGCTGCCCAAGACCATCGCCAAGCTGCAGGCCGAGATCGCCAAGCAGCAGCGCTTCCTTGACGACCCCGATCTCTTTCGCAAGGATCGCAAGCGCTTCGACCAGGCCTCCGACGCTCTGACGACGGCGCAAAAGGAACTGGCCGAGGCCGAGGACAAATGGCTGGAGCTCGAAGTGCGGCGCGAAGAGATTGAACAGGCCTAGCGTGCATTCCGCAAAAGTGGGCACCGCTTTTGCAAACGGGATGCGCGCCAACTCAGAGACTTCCATGACAACGACCCTTGCCGCCAAGATCGCCCGCGAATACGGCACGCCCTGCGCCGTTATCGACATGGACAAGGTAGAGCGCAACATCGCGCGGATTCAGAAGGCTTGCGACGACGCCGGGATCGCCAACCGTCCCCACGTCAAGACGCACAAGAACCCCACCATCGCGAAGATGCAGATCGCGGCCGGTGCCAAGGGCATCACGTGCCAGAAGCTCGGTGAAGCCGAGATCATGGTCAATGCCGGCATCGACGATATCCTGATCAGCTACAACCTGCTCGGCGAAGAGAAGATGGCGCGGTTAGGGGCGCTGCAGGCGAAGGCCAACATGACGGTCGCCGCTGACAATTCGACCGTCGTCGCCGGCCTGCCCAAGGCCGCCGCAGCCTCAGGTCGACCGCTATCGGTCGTGGTCGAATGCGATACCGGCCGCCAGCGCGCCGGCGTCGAGACGCCCGCCGAGGCGATTGCACTGGCGCAGGAGATTGCCGCATCCAAGGGCCTGCAATTCGCCGGCTTCATGCTGTATCCGACCGAGACTGGTTGGGCGGACGCCCAAAAATTCTATGACGAAGCTCTGGCCGGCGTGCGCGCACACGGGCTGGATGCAAAAATCGTCTCGACCGGCGGGACGCCGAACCTGAAGAACCTCGGCAAGCTCAAGGGCGGCACCGAGCATCGCTTCGGCACCTACATCTATAACGACCGCATGCAGGTCGCGGCCGGCGTCGCCACCTGGGACGACTGCGCGCTGCACATCTATTCGACCGTGGTCAGCCGCGCCGCGCCTGAGCGCGGGATTCTGGACGCCGGCTCAAAGACTCTGACGACGGACACCGGCGGCCTCGACGGCCACGGCCTCATCCTGGAGCACCCCGAAGCGAAGATCGCACGCTTCGCCGAGGAGCACGGCTTCCTCGACCTCTCCCGCAGCAACACCCGGCCTAACGTCGGCGACGTCGTGCGGGTCGTGCCAAATCATGTCTGCGTCGTCGTCAACATGATGGACGAAGTGGTGATGGTGCGCGGCGAGGAGATCATCGGCACGCTGCCGGTGGCGGCACGGGGGAAGCTGCGATAGCTAGCCCCCGATCAGTGCCTCGAGTTCCCGGACCAATCCATCGCGAAAGAGTTTGATCGGCCGCTCCAGCCGACCGGCGGGGGCGCGATGCACCACCCATGCGCGCACGGCGGGTTTGAAGTCGCGCGCAGCGACCGGCTTGAGCCTGTCGCGAAATGCGCTGCGCTTGAGGGCGATCGGGGTGACCAGCCCGACGCCGAGGCCGCGCGACACCAGCGACAGGCGGAGCTCACTGTCCAGCGCCTCGACGGCGATGTTGAACGGAAGATGCGAGGCATCGAATTTTCGCTTCAGCGTATCGCGAAATCCACAGCCGTCCTGGTTGATCACCCACGACAGTTGGGACAGCCGTTCCAGGTCGACGGTGCGCGGGATCTTCATCTCGCGTGCGACGACGAAGACGACGGGCTGCGCGCCGAGATCGTCGGCCGCCAGATCGGCGGGCGGCACTGCACCGTCGGGGAGACAAATCGCGGCTGCATCGAGCTCGTTGCGGCAGACACGCTCGAGCTGGTTCGGCGACCAACCGGAGACCACCCGCACCGCCAGCGCGGGAAATTCGGCGCGCACCGCATCGAGTGGTGCGGTCAAGCCCGCTTCCGAGAGAAACGGCGTCAGGCCGAGCCTGAACTCGCCGCGGACCATTCCGTCGCTGGCAACGCCCGACTTGAGGTCGTCCAGCATCCTGAGCAGGCGCCTGCCCTGCTCGTAGGCCTCATGCCCCGCTGCCGTCGGCTTCAGGGGCTTCGAGAGCCGATCCAGAAGCTGCGCCCCCAACATCTCCTCGAGATTCTGGATGCGTCGGGTCACGCCAGGCTGGGTGAGATTGAGACGCGCCGAAGCTGCGACAATCGATCCGGTCTCGACTACGGCGACGAAAGCGACGAGCTCATGGGTATTCATAACAAACCCGCATATTCTTTATCGGCTTATTTGAATTGTAGCATATTGCTCGCTCCGCTTAAAGGGTCCCGCGCCACAGCTGCGAGGTCCCATGACTATCTCCGAAACCGCCAGGCCCGCGTCCCTAAACCAGCTCGCCGAGGGGCCCCTGATCTGGCTCGGCGCGATCACCGCCGGTGTCGTCGTCACCAATCTGTTCGCGCCGCAGATCCTGCTCGGCCTGATCGGCCGGTCAATGTCCATGCCGGCGTGGCAGGCGGGGCTGATCAGCACGCTGACCTTGCTGGGCTACGCACTCGGCCTGCTGCTGCTCGTACCTCTGGTCGATCTGGTCGAGAACCGGCTTGTCATCCTCCGCACACTCGGCTGCGCGATCCTCGCCGCTCTCGCGACGGCGCTCGCGCCGACGCCCTCGCTCCTGCTGCTCGCCACCTTCATCCTCGGCGCCTGCGGCGCGGCGATCCAGATGATGGTTCCGCTGGTCGCATCCATGGTGGCACCGGATCGCCGCGGCCAGGCCATCGGCGAGGTGATGGGCGGATTGATGATCGGCATCCTGTTGTCGCGACCTGCGGCGAGCCTGATTGCAGATCTCTGGAGCTGGCGTGCATACTACGTCGTCTCGGCCGCTCTGATGGCCCTGCTTGCCGGCGCACTCGCCCGTTACCTTCCAACTCTTCATCCGACTGGACGCGTGAGCTACGCCGAATTGCTTTTGTCCTTCCCAAGACTGCTGCGCGAAGAGCCGGTGCTGCGCGTGCGGGCCTGGACGGCATCGCTTGTCATGGCTTCCTTCACGGCGTTCTGGTCGGCGGTCGCGCTACGGCTGCCGGAGGCGCCGTTCGATCTTGATGCCAAGGGAGTTGCCGCTTTTGCACTGATCGGTGTGGCGGGCGCCGCGGCGACACCGATCGCGGGACGCTGGGGCGACAAGGGCCGGGCGCGGCCGATGTTCTTTGCCGCCCATCTGCTCATCATCGGCTCGCTTGCGCTCTGTGCCTGGGCGAGCGTGCTTGAATCCCAGATCACCGGTCTGCTGGTACTGAGCCTCGGCACGATCCTGCTCGACGTCGGCATCACCACCGATCAGACGCTGGGCCGCCGCGCCATCAACCTGTTGCGCCCCGAGGCCCGCGGTCGCATGAACGGCCTGTTCGTCGCGCTGTTCTTCATTGGCGGTGGCATCGGCGCGGCGGCGGCATCGCTGGCCTGGAGTTTTGGCGGCTGGACGATGGTCTGCGCGGTGGCGGCAAGCTTCGGCGTGCTCGGTCTCCTCACGGATCTCGCAACCCGGACCGGGACGTCATGATGCGGATGGTCAGGACGACAGTTGGACGAGCCGTCGCAACACACCCCTGCCCGCCGCAGCTCCCGTCGCGAACGAGGCCTGGAGCAAATAGCCACCGGTCGGCGCCTCCCAGTCCAGCATCTCACCGGCCGCGAACACGCCCGGCAGCTTGCGGATCATGAAGTCCGAGTCGAGTTCATCGAAGGAAATCCCGCCGGCGCTGGAGATCGCGCGCGCGATCGGCGCGACGCCTATGAGCTTGATCGGCACGGCGTTGATGAGCTCCGCCAATTGTTCAGCCGACATCGCCGACAACGACTGGCCGGCACCGATGGCGACTTCCTGCAACAGCCCGCCCGCGACCGGCGACAGCTGCGCAGCCTTGCGCAGGAAGTTGGAGAAGGATTGCTTGCCGCGCGAGGCGGACAGGCGCTTGACGAGTTCGCCATGATCGACATCCGGCCGCAACGCGACGTGAAGGACCGCTGCGCCGTTCGCTGCGATCGCCTCGCGCAGCTCGGCCGACAACGCATAGATCGCCCCGCCCTCGATCCCGCCGCTTGTGATCGTGGCCTCGCCGCGGGCGCGGTGTGGGCCGAAGGACAGCGTGATACCCTTGAGCGGTTGGCCCTCGAAGCGCGTGCGGAAGATTTCGGACCAATCGACGGTGAAGCCACAGTTCGCCGGCCGCAGCGGCGAGATCGCAACGCCTTTGTCGGCCAGGATCGTCGTCCAGCCGCCATCGGAGCCTAATCGCGGCCAGCTGGCGCCGCCGAGTGCCAGCACCGTGGCGTCCGCGGCGATGGCAGCGCCGCTGCCGGGTGTGTCAAAGACCAGCCGTCCGTCCCCGTCCCAGCCCATCCAGCGCTGGCGAAAGGCAAAGCGCACGCCGGCGGCATCGAGGCGCCGCAGCCAGGCCCGCAGCAAGGGCGAGGCCTTGAAGGCCTTCGGAAACACACGCCCGCTGGAGCCGACAAAAGTCGGCTCGCCCAGCGCCTCGCTCCAGGCGCGCAGCGCGTCAGGCGGAAACGCTTCGATCGCAGCCTGCAACCTCTGCGCCGCCTCGCGGTAGCGCGTGATGAACTGAGGCAGCGGTTCGCTGTGGGTGAGATTGAGCCCGCCGCGGCCGGCCATCAGGAATTTGCGGCCAGCGGACGGCATCGAATCGTAGACGGTGACGCGAGCACCACCCTGCACGAGCACTTCGGCCGCCATCAGACCGGCAGGGCCGGCGCCGATGACGGCGACCGCTGTCAGAGTTTTACCCCGGCGCGCGCAGCGGCTTGCGCCACGTATTTCTGCGTCTGCTCGAAAGCTCCCTGCAGCGCCTTCGCCTTTGACATGTCGCTGATCTCGGCGAAATGCGCCGCGACCGCATCCGGGGTCCACTCGGACTCCGGCAGGTTGATGCCTTCGCTCTCGACGATCTTGATCACCGCGAACGAGCCGGCGCCGGCGCCCATGATGGTGCGGGTCGGCGCGTCCTCGCTCAGCATGTACTCGACCGCGGGCGTGATCGCGTTCGGCTTCATCAACTGCAGCGCCTGCGGCGGCAGCAGCTCTTCCGTCATGCGGGTCGCTGCCGTCGGCGAGATGATGTTGACGCGGATGTCGCTCTTGCGGCCTTCTTCCGCCAGCACGTTCATCAGGCCGACCATGCCGGACTTGGCCGCTCCGTAATTGGCCTGGCCGAAATTGCCGTAGAGGCCGGAGGACGACGTCGTCAGGACGATGCGGCCATAGTTGCGATCGCGCATGCCGGCCCAGGCCGCCTTGCAGCAATAGAAGGTGCCGACGAGGTGCACGTCGAGCACCTTCTGGAAATCGGCCGCTTCCATCTTGCCGAACGACTTGTCGCGCAAAATGCCGGCATTGGCACACAAGAGGTCCACGCTGCCCCACTCCTTGGTGGCGCGCTCGACCATCGCGGTGACCTGCTCGAAATTCGAGACGTCGGCGCCGTCGGCCATGGCGGTGCCGCCCGCCTTGCGGATCTCCTCGACAACGGTCTCCGCCGGCGACAGCGAGCCGCCGCTGCCGTCGCGCGCGCCGCCGAAATCGTTGACCACGACTTTCGCGCCGCGGCTTGCCAATCCCAGCGCATGCGCGCGCCCCAAACCATTGCCCGCGCCGGTGATGATGGCGACGCGTCCGTCGAACCTGATTGCCATTGTGCTTCCTTGTGCTGTCTTCCCTTCTCCCCTTGTGGGAGAAGGTGGCGCGAAGCGCCGGATGAGGGATCTGTCTCGGCAGATGAGCGTGTGGAGAGATACCCCTCACCCGGCTTCATCTCGCTCCGCTCGATTTCGCCACCCTCTCTCGCGAGGGAGAGGGTTCGAGCGCACCGATTTGGACAACTTTTGAGCAGCGATGGGCTGCCGGGTCAAGCCCGGCAGCGACGGCCCACTCAGGCGAAATAGATCAACCCGAGCCAGTCCGCGACCAGCGCGGGCTTGTCCTCGCCTTCGATTTCCACGGTGACGTTGGTGCGCGACTGCAATTCATTCGGCTTGCGCAGCTTGGCTTCCGCCAGCACGAAACGGCCCCGAACGCGCTTGCCCGAGCGCACCGGCGAGATGAAACGCAGCTTGTCAAAACCGTAATTGACCCCCATCGTGGTGCCCGCGATAACGGGCATCACCTCGTAGGACATAATCGACAGCAGCGACATCGTCAGGAAGCCGTGCGCGATGGTGGTGCCGAACGCCGTCTCCTTCTTCGCACGCTCCGGGTCGACGTGAATGAACTGGTGATCCTCGATCACGTCGGCATAGGTGTCGATGCGGGGCTGATCGACCAGGTGCCACGACGACACGCCGATCTCCTTGCCGACCATGGCCTGATAGGCGTCCAAGGAAATCGGCGGCTTCTTCCAGACTTCGTTCACTTAGGTCTCACTCCGTGTTTTCGGCAGCTCCGGAAAGTCCTCTTCGCGGAATTCCCGGCCGCGCAGGGCATCATTGCGGTCGTCGTCACGCTCCAGCCGTCTCAGCTGAACGCGGCGGATCTTTCCCGAGATCGTCTTCGGCAGCTCCGTGACGATCTCGAGGCGCCGGATGCGCTTGAACGGTGCAAGGCGCGTGTGCAGATGCCTGAAGATGGAGAGCGCCGTCTCCGGCGAACGCTCCGCACCGGATGTCAGCAGCACATAGGCCTTGGGGATCGCGAGCCGGATCGGGTCCGGGCTCGGCACCACGGCAGCTTCCGCGACGAGCTCGTGCTCGAGCAACACGCTCTCGAGTTCGAACGGGCTGATGCGATAGTCGGAGGATTTGAATACGTCGTCGGAGCGGCCGACGAAAGTGAGATAGCCATCGTCATCCTCGAACACGACGTCACCGCTGCGATAAAGCTCGCCTTCGGCGCCGGACAGCCCACCGTCGTCGCCCTGATAGCCCTGCATCAGGCCGGCGGGGCGGTTTTCGCCGAGCACTAGAGCCACCTCGCCCTCTTTGGCCGGATGACCATCGGCGTCGCTGACCTGCACGCGATAGCCCGGCAGCGGCCGGCCCATCGAGCCGACCTTGATCTTTTGCCCCGGCGAGTTGCCGGCCAGCGCCGTGGTTTCGGTCTGGCCGTACCCGTCGCGGATGGTGAGGCCCCAGGCGGCCTGCACCTGGTCGATCACTTCAGGATTGAGGGGCTCGCCGGCGCCGCAGACCTCGCGCAAGGCCACCTTGAACGACGCAAGATTCTCCTGGATGAACAGCCGCCACACCGTCGGCGGCGCGCACAGCGTGGTGACGCCGCAGCGGCCAATGGTGGCAAGCAGCCCCTTGGCGTCGAAGCGCGGCTGGTTGACCACAAAGACGGTCGCGCCCGCATTCCACGGCGCAAAGAAACAGCTCCAGGCGTGCTTGGCCCAACCGGGCGAGGAGATGTTGAGATGGACGTCGCCGGGCTTCAACCCGATCCAATACATGGTCGAGAGATGGCCGACGGGATAACTGCGCTGGCTGTGCCGCACCAGCTTCGGCTTTGCCGTGGTGCCCGAGGTGAAATAGAGCAGCATCGGGTCGTCAGCGTTGGTCGGGCCGTCGGCTGCAAAGCTCTCCGACGCCCTTGCGGCGTCATCATAGGAAAGCCAGCCATCGGAGGCCTCGCCCACGACGATGCGGACGATATCATCGGCGCCAAGACTTGCGAACTTCGCAACCTGGTCCTGCGCGGCCACCACCGCCTTTGCCTTGCCGCGATCGAGCCGGTCGCGCAGCTCGTCGGCGGTGAGCAGCGTCGTCGCGGGAATCACGACGACGCCGAGCTTGATCGCGGCCAGCATCGTCTCCCACAGCGGAACGACATTGCCGAGCAGCAGCAGGAGATGATCGCCGCGCTTCAAGCCTTGCGCGCGGAGGAAGTTGGCGACCTGGTTGGAGCGGCGCGACAACGCCCCGAACGAGAGCTTGGTCTGCCGATCCTGCGCGGCATCGACGATCCAGAGCGCAGGACGATCCTTGCTGTCCGCATTCGCCGCTAGCTCGGCATCGAACCAGTCGAGCGCCCAGTTGAAGGGAACCGGATCCGGCCAGCGGAAGCCCTTGACCGCTGTCTCATAGTCCGTGCGGTTGTGAAGCAGAAACGCGCGCGCTTCCTGAAATGTCGTCATTAGGCTTTCCCGGCCAGCCCCCTAACGTGCTCGATAATTCCGGAAAAATCCACCCCGCCCTGGCCGGCTGCGTCAAAGGCCTGATAGATTTCCTGCGCATGCTTGCCGAGCGGCGTCGCCGCGCCGGCGGCCTTGGCGGCGTCCTGCGCCAGTGTCAGATCCTTCACCATCAGTGCCGAGGCAAAGCCCGGCTTGTAGTCGTTGTTGGCGGGCGAGGTCGGCACCGGCCCGGGCACCGGACAATAGGTCGTCAGCGACCAGCACTGGCCCGACGAGGTCGAGGCGACGTCGAACAGCGCCTGGTGCGAGAGCCCGAGCTTCTCGGCCAGCGCGAACGCCTCACTCACGGCGATCATGGAAATGCCGAGGATCATGTTGTTGCAGATTTTTGCCGCCTGGCCCGCGCCGGCACCGCCGCAATGCACGATCTTCTTGCCCATGTTCTCCAGCACGGGCTTTGCCGCTGCAAACGCGTTGTCCTCGCCGCCGCACATGAAGGTGAGCGTCGCACCCTTGGCTCCGCCGGTGCCGCCGGACACCGGCGCGTCGACCGAAAGCACGCCGTGCTTGGCCGCGAGCGCATGCGCCTGCCGCGCGCTCTCGACGTCTATGGTGGAGGAGTCGATGATCAACGCGCCCTTGGTCATCGCGGGAACGACCTCGCCCCACACGCCGAGCACATGCTTGCCGGCCGGCAGCATGGTGACGACCACATCGGCACCTTTCACGGCGCCCGCAGCGCTCTCTGCGATGCCGGCACCGTCGGCCTTGGCCTGGTTGCGGGAGGCCTCGGCGAGGTCGAAAGCGACGACCTTGTGGCCGGCCTTGACCAGATTGGCGGCCATGGGGCCGCCCATGTTGCCGAGACCGATGAATGCGATCGTGGCCATCTTGGTTTCCTCCGCTTGAAAGACGTTGTTAGTTGAACTTCAATTCGTCGGCGCCGATCTCGGCGAGATAGTGCGCAAGCATGTCCGGCGTGACGTCCTCGATTCGCGACGGCGACCAGGTCGGATTGCGGTCCTTGTCGATCACGGCGGCGCGCACGCCTTCGCGAAAGTCGTCGCTGCGGAAGACTTCCAGCGCAGCCCGATATTCGCGCACCAGGCATTCTTCCAGGCTCGACGCGGTGCGCGCGAGCCGCAGCAGCTTGAGCGTCACCACCATGCCGCGCGGCGATTTTTCGTTGAGCGTCTTCAACGTCGCCAGCGCGAACTCGGAACCGTCGCGCTTGAGCGCGGCAAAAATGTCTTGCATGCGGTCGAAGCCGAACAGTGCGTCGATCGCCGGCTCCTTTGCGGCGACCGGCCCCGCGATCTCCCCGGTCGCAAAACCGTTGATGAGCTTGCTGACATCGGCCGCGGTGACGCCCTGGCGAACTTTGGTCAGCGCGTCGCGCAACTCGGGCCATTTGGCCGCCGGTACCACCGCGTCGGCAAACCTGGCATGGATCGCATCGGGGCCGTTCATGGTCTGGCCGGTCAGGCCGAAATAAGTGCCGATCTCGACCGGCGAGCGTGACAACAGCCAAGTGCCGCCGACGTCGGGAAAGAAACCGAGCCCGACCTCGGGCATCGCAAGCCTCGTACGGTCAGTCACGATTCGATGGCTCGCATGCGCCGAGAGTCCGACGCCGCCGCCCATCACAATGCCGTCCATGAAGGCGACATAAGGTTTCGGGAATTTCTTGATCCGGGCGTTGAGGATGTACTCTTCCCGCCACAGGATCTTGCCGAGGTCACCATTGACCTTCGAACTTTCCCAGAGCGCACGGATGTCGCCGCCGGCACACAAGCCACGCTCGCCGGCACCTTCCAGCACGATCACGGCAACGGCGGGATCGGCCTCAAAACGGTCGAGCGCCTTGTCGATGTCGCGAAACATCTCCAGCGTCACGGCATTGATCGCCTTGGGGCGGTTGAGCCTGATAAATCCGGCCGAGCCTTCGACCCATGCGACCAGATCGCCCTCCTCCGCTCCACTCATCGGGCGCCCTCGATCAATTTGCGCGCCACGATCAGCCGCATGATTTCGTTGGTGCCTTCGAGAATCTGGTGCACGCGCAAATCGCGCACGATCTTCTCGATGCCGTATTCGCTGAGATAGCCGTAGCCGCCGTGCAGCTGAAGCGCCTGGTTGGCGACCTCGAAGCCGGCATCGGTGCCAAAGCGTTTGGCCATCGCGCAGAGCATCGTGGCGTCGGGATCCTTGCGGTCTAGCGCCGCCGCTGCGCGCCACAGGAACGTACGCGCGGCCTCGAGCTCGATCGCCATGTCGGCGAGACGGAACTGCAATGCCTGGAATTCGTCGAGGCGTTTTCCAAAAGCCTTGCGCTCTTTCATGTAGGAACGCGCCTTGTCGAGCGCGGTCTGCGCGCCGCCTAGTGAGCACGCTGTGATGTTGAGACGCCCGCCGTCGAGGCCTGCCATCGCGATCTTGAAACCGACGCCCTCCTCGCTCAGCCGGTTGGCGACCGGCACGCGGGCGTTCTCGAAGATCACGGCGCGGGTCGGCTGCGCGTTCCAGCCCATCTTGCGCTCGTTGGCGCCGAACGAGACGCCCGGTGTGTTGGCGTCGATGACCAGCGTCGAGATGCCGCCGGGGCCATCGCCGCCGGTGCGCACCATCGCGACCAGGAGATCGGTCCCGCCGGCGCCGGAGATGAACTGCTTCTGGCCGTTGAGAACGTAATGATCGCCGTCGCGCACGGCACGGGTGCGGAGCGCTGCCGCGTCCGAGCCGGCGCCGGGCTCGGTCAGGCAGTAGCTCGCGATCAGCTCCATGGTGCAGAGCTTGGGCAGCCATTTGTGGCGCTGGGTGTCGCTGCCGTAGGCATCGATCATCCACGACGCCATATTGTGGATGGAGATGAAGGCCGAGGTGGTCGGACAGCCCGTCGCCAGCGCTTCGAAGATCAGCGCCGCGTCGAACCGTGTCATGGCGGAGCCACCCACATCCTCGCGGATGTAGATGCCGCCCATGCCGAGCGTGGCGGCCTCGCGCATCACCTCGACGGGAAAATGCTTCTCCTCGTCCCAGCGCAGCGCGTGCGGCGCGATCTTTTCCGCCGCAAACGCCAACGCCATGTCGCGAACCGCGATCTGATCCTCGTTCAGAGCGAACTGCATCTGTTAGCTTCGCTCCAACGACGGTTACTTCATCAGCGGGATCGAGAACTCCGCGCCTTCCTTGACGCCGGACGGCCAGCGCGAGGTCACCGTCTTGGTCTTGGTGTAGAAGCGGACCGAATCCGGGCCGTGCTGGTTGAGATCGCCGAAGCCCGACTTCTTCCAGCCGCCGAAGGTGTAATACGCAATCGGCACCGGGATCGGCACGTTGATCCCGACCATGCCGACGTTGACCTTGGCCGCGAAGTCGCGCGCGGCGTCGCCGTCGCGGGTGAAGATCGCAACGCCGTTGCCGTAATCATGCTCCGACGGCAGCGCCAGCGCTTCCTTGTAATCGTGCGCGCGCACGACCGAGAGCACGGGGCCAAAAATCTCTTCCTTGTAGATCCGCATGTCCTTGGTGACGTTGTCGAACAGCGAACCGCCGAGATAGAAGCCGTTCTCGTAGCCCTGCATCTTGAAGCCGCGGCCGTCGACGGCGAGCGTCGCGCCTTCCTTGATGCCGATGTCGATATAGCCCTTGACCTTCTCGACCGCCTCGCGCGTCACCAGCGGACCGTAATCGGCGGAGGGATCGATCGAGGTGCCGATCTTGAGACTCTCGACGCGCGGGACCAGCTTTTCCATCAGGCGGTCGGCAGTGGCCTTGCCGACCGGAACCGCGACTGACACGGCCATGCAGCGTTCGCCGGCCGAACCGTAGCCGGCGCCGATCAGTGCGTCGACTGCCTGGTCCATGTCGGCATCCGGCATGATGATGGCGTGGTTCTTGGCGCCGCCAAAACATTGGCAGCGCTTGCCGGTCTGGGCGGCGCGCTCGTAGATGTATTGCGCGATCGGGGTGGAGCCGACGAAGCCGACGGCCTTGATGTCGGGATCGTCGAGGATGGCGTCGACCGCTTCCTTGTCGCCGTTGACGACATTGAGGATGCCGGACGGCAGGCCCGCCTCGATCATCAGTTCGGCAAGCATCATCGGCACGCCGGGATCGCGCTCCGACGGCTTCAGGATGAAGGCGTTGCCGCAGGCAATCGCAGGAGCGAACTTCCACATCGGAATCATCGCCGGGAAATTGAACGGCGTGATGCCGGCGACGACGCCGAGCGCCTGGCGCATCGAATAGATGTCGATGCCGGGGCCGGCGCCTTCGGTGTACTCGCCCTTCATCAGATGCGGAATGCCGCAGGCGAACTCCGCGACCTCGAGGCCGCGCTGGATGTCACCCTTGGCGTCAGGAACGGTCTTGCCATGCTCGCGGGCAAGCAGTTCGGCCAGCTTGTCGTAGTCGCGCTGCACCAGCTCGACGAACTTCATCATGACGCGAGCGCGGCGCTGCGGGTTGGTCGCGGCCCATTCCGGCTGCGCGGCGCGGGCGTTTTCCACGGCGGCGCGAACCTCGGCCTTGGACGCCAGCGCCACCTTGGCCTGAACGTCACCGGTCATCGGCTCGAAAACGTCGGCGGTGCGGCCCGAGGTGCCCTTGACCTCCTTGCCACCAATGAAATGTCCGACTGAACGCATGGAATGGTCTCCTTGAGGCGAGCTTGAACGCTTTGACAAATCCTATCGACCTGCATTTTATAGGATTCAAGTCTGAGATAATGCACCATAGATGTGCGAAAATGCTGGATCAAGGCGCTATCGACTGGGACGACTTCCGGTTCGTGCTGGCCATCGTGCGGGGCGGCTCGGTTTCGGCTGCGGCAAAACAGCTCGGCGTCGACCATGCCACCGTGATCCGCCGCGTCGACCGGCTGGAGAAGCATCTCTCGGCCAAGCTGTTTGACCGGCGCAAGACCGGCTACCTGCTGACAGAGGCCGGCCAGCGCGTCGCCGACAGCGCGGAAGCGATGGAATCGACCATCGTCGCCAACCAGGAGCAGGTCGGTGGCTCCGTGGCGCGGCTGACCGGCACGGTGCGGATCGGCGCGCCGGACGGTTTTGGCACCGCCTTCCTGGCGCCGCGACTGGCGCCGTTCGCGGACCGGTATCCCGATCTCGACCTGCAACTGGTGGCCACCGCGCGGCTGTTCAGCCTCTCCAAGCGCGAGGCCGATATCGCCATCAGCCTGACCATGCCGAAGGAAGGCCGCATCGTCGGCCGCAAGCTGCTCGACTACCGGCTCGGACTCTATGCCGCGCCCGCCTATCTCGACCGCTTCCCGAAAATCACCTCGCGCGAGGTCCTGCCGCAGCATCGATTCGTCGGCTATATCGAGGAGCTCTTGTTCACGCCCGAGCTCGACTATCTGCCGCAGGTCTCGCCGAAGATCTCCGCGCGCTTGCGCAGCGCCAATCTGATCGCACAACTCAACGCCACGCTCGCCGGCTTCGGTATTGCGGTGCTGCCGCACTTCATGGCGGCCGACTATCCGCAGCTGATTGCGGTGCTGGCGGAAGAGGTCTCGATCACCCGCACCTTCTGGATGCTGATGCACGCCGACAGCAAGGACCTCGCACGCATCCGCGCGGTGGCGGATTATATTTCCGAGATTGTGGAGCGCGAGCGGGCGTTGTTTGCGGGGCTCTGAAGCCTAGCTCTGCTTCGCCTTTTTCGCCGCCGCAGCCTTCGGCTCACGCCGCGCGCCGTCCAGCGCGCTGTCCTTGCCCGTCTTCAGCACCTCATCCGACAGCTCGCTCGAGCCGGCAATGCGCGCGAGCAACATGGTGCCGGCCATGGTCGCCAGCGTCGCGATCGCCTGCTTGCGCGCGGCCTTGCGCGGCAGATTCGGGATGAAGTCCGTGATCATCTCGATCATCTCGTCGAGCTTGCCGGCAAAGGCCTTTCGCGTCTTCGGGCTCTCTCGGGCGATCTCGGCGCCGAGCGCGGGGATCGAGCAGCCGTGACCGGGGTTGTCGCGATGCACCGCGGAGAGATAGGTCTCAACGATCTGACTGAGCTGCTTCTCCGGCGTGACCTGATCGGATTGCTTGCGCCAGTGCTCCATCGAGCGATCCATAGCGTAGCCAAACGCCTCGATCACCAGCGCCTCGCGGGAATCGAAATGGGCGTAGAAGCCGCCATGGGTCAGGCCCGCTTCCTTCATGAGGTCGGCGACACCGATGCCGTGGGCGCCCTTTTCGCGCAGCCGCACGGAAGCCTTCTTCACGATGCGGTCGTGGGTTTCCTGCTTGTGTTCCCGGGAATAGCGCATGCGGATCTCATTGGATGTCGGGGGTCATCTAATAACACGGATATCGGCCGGACGGCGCATTAATTCCCGGTAAAATTGTTGCCGATCATGGAAAAGGTCGCCGTTGCGTGCACCGCAAGCGCCCCCTTACCGTCGCGGACAAATCCCTCGGCGTAGCTGGTCTGGCGTCCCAGCTTGATCACCTTGCCTTCGGCGGAGATCAACCCGGACCGGACCGAGAGCGGACGCAGGAAGGTCATTTTCAGATCGAGGGTGACGGAGCCCTGCCCGGGCTCCAGCCGGGTCGAGATCGCACACCCCATGGCGGTGTCGAGCAGCGCGGCGGCTGTGGCCCCGTGCAGGAGGCCTATGGTGTTTTCGAGATCCTCGCGCGGCTCGAGTTCCATGACGATCCGGCCCGGCTCGACCACGGCCATGATGAAGCCGATCAGCTTGGCAAAGGGTGGCGGCGGCAGCCTTCCGTCGCGGATGCCCAGCATCGCATCCATGCCTGACAGGCCCATCGCCACTTTCGCAACCGGCGCAGGCACCTGCCATTCAACCACCCGCTCCCGCCGGCCCGCAGGCGAAAACAGGTCGAGTTGATCGATGTCGGTCATCGCGGCCTCTTTTGTATGATTTTCATCATACTATGCTGCGGACTTAGCGCTGGCAACTCCCTCCCCGCCGGCTTGACAAGCAATGCGTTTCGGCCCGGAAGTGTGACCTGACCGGCGTATTCGCACGTCTACGAAGCTCAGAGATCCTCTCATGGAAATGCTCAACAACCACTGCGGCGTGACGCGCGATGCGCGCGGCGTCGTTCATGTCGCGATCTGCAATGCCGGCTCGCTGAACATTTTGAGCTCGCCCGTCACCGATGCGGTGCGCGAAGGCCTGCAGCAGCTCTCGTCCGACCGCAGCATCCGGGTCGTGGTGCTGCGCGGCCAGAGCGAGAAGAGCATGATCGGCGGCGCCGACATCAAGGAGATGGCCAAGCTCGACCAGAAGTCCGCCGAGGCCTTCATCAGCCGCCTGCGCGACCTCTGCGAGGCCGTGCGCGCCTTCCCGGCCCCTATGATCGCGCGCATGCCCGGCTGGTGCCTCGGCGGCGGGCTCGAAGTCGCCGCGGCCTGCGATTTCCGGATCGCCGCCCGTGATGCGCATTTCGGCATGCCGGAGGTGCGGGTCGGCATTCCCTCGGTGATCCATGCCGCGCTGCTGCCGCGCCTGATCGGGTGGGCCCGCGCGCGCTGGCTGGTGATGACCGCTGAGAACATCGACGCGCCGACGGCGCTGGCCTGGGGGTTGGTCGACAAGGTCGCGCCGGAGGGTGGGCTCGATGCCGAGGTCGAGCACCTCGTGAAGGCCCTGCTCGAATGCGGCCCCGAGGCGCTGCGGTCGCAGAAGGCATTGCTGCGGCAATGGGAGGAGCTGCCGCTGACCGAGTCGGTAAATTTGAGCGTCAAAGTCTTCGGCGAGTCGTTCCTGACGGACGAGCCGACGCGGCTGATGGGCGCGTTTGTGAATCGGAAGCGGTAGGCGCTCTCCACCTCGTCCGATCGAACGAGCAAATCTCATCCGACCTACGACAATTTCTCATGCCCCGCGCAGTTGCATTTTTTGCGCCGCATCATATGATGACCGTAATCTTACATAGTTGGCATCTCACGGAGTCTCACCCATGGCCGAAGCCGCCGATCCCGTCGTCATCGTCTCCGCCGTCCGGACACCGCTCGGCCGCTTCATGGGCGAGCTTTCGCCGCTGGCCGCGCACAAGCTCGGATCGCACGTGATCGGCGCGGCACTGGAGCGTGCCAAGCTTGCGCCGGAGAAAATCGACGAGGTTTTCATGGGCTGCGTCCTTCCCGCCGGCCAGGGCCAGGCCCCCGCGCGCCAGGCGGCGCGGGCCGCCGGCCTACCCGATGCCACCGGCGCGACTACTGTCAACAAGGTCTGCGGCTCCGGCATGAAAGCGACCATGCTGGCGCACGACATCATTTGCGCCGGCTCGGCCGAGATCGTCGTCTCCGGCGGCATGGAAAGCATGAGCAACGCGCCGTATCTGCTCGCCAAGGCGCGTGGCGGCTATCGCGCCGGCCATGATCGCATCATCGACCATATGATGATGGACGGCCTCGAAGACGCCTACGAGACCGGCCGCTCCATGGGCGATTTCGGCGAGGCCACCGCAGAAGCCTATCAGTTCACCCGCAAGGACCAGGACGCCTTTGCGATGGAAACGCTCAGCCGCGCACGCAAGGCGGTCGAGGGCGGTGCGTTCAAGGCCGAGATCGCGCCGATCACGCTGAGTGAGAAGGCCGGCCCCCGCATCGTCGCCAATGACGAACATCCGCTCAAGGTCGATCCCGCAAAGATCCCCGGGCTGAAGCCGGCGTTCCGCGCCAACGGCACCATCACGCCGGCGGCCTCCTCCGCCAACGCCGACGGCGCCGCTGCGCTGGTGCTGACGAAGCGCTCGCTCGCCGATCGCAGCGGCCTGCCGGCTCTCGCCGTGATCAAAGGCCACACCACCCACAGCCAGGAGCCGCAATGGTTCACTACGGCCCCGATCCCGGCGATCCGCAAGCTCTTGGACAAAGTCGGCTGGAATGCCGGCGATGTCGATCTGTTCGAGATCAACGAAGCCTTCGCCGTGGTGGCGATGGCGGCCCAGCGCGATCTCGGCATTCACCGCGACAAGCTCAACATCAACGGCGGCGCCTGCGCGCTCGGCCATCCCATCGGCGCCACCGGCGCACGGCTGATCGTGACGCTGCTGCATGCGCTCGAGGCGCGAAACCTCAAGCGTGGCGTCGCCGCGCTCTGCATCGGCGGCGGCGAAGCTACTGCGATCGCGGTAGAGCGCCTGACGCACTGACGTGAACGTCCGGAAATGAGGGAACTCTGTCATTTCCGACAGACGCGCCCCGTGCCATTCTGAAAACTTGCGCAGGCTCTCGCCTGCCCATCAAGATTGAGGCCCAATGATCTCGAACTGGCTCGCGGCAACACTCGGCCGCCGCAATATCCACTACGGCTGGGTGATGGTCGGCGTGACCTTCCTCACCGCGCTGATCAGCGCCGGCACGGTCGGCGCGCCCGGCGTGTTCATTGTTCCGCTTCAGAAGGAATTCGGCTGGAGCACGGCGGAGATCTCGTCGGCGTTGTCGATTCGCTTCATCCTGTTCGGGCTGATGGCGCCGTTCGCGGCAGCCCTGCTCAACCGCTACGGCCTGCGCAATGTCACGCTGACCGCGCAGCTCATCGTGGTCTCGGCGCTGGTGCTCTCGCTCGGCATGACAGAGGTCTGGCAGCTCGTCGCGCTGTGGGGCGTCGTGATCGGGATCGGCACCGGCATGACCGCGCTGGTGCTGGGCGCTACCATCGCGACGCGCTGGTTCGCGGCACGGCGCGGCCTCGTCGTCGGCATCATGACCGCGAGCGTCGCCACCGGTCAGCTCGTGTTCCTGCCGCTGCTGGCAAGCCTCACCGAACGTTTCGGCTGGCGGCTCGCGCTCGGCTTCGTCTGCATCGCGCTTGGTGTTTCCGCCCTCGCGGTCCTGCTCGCGATGCGCGACCGTCCGAGCGATTTGGGCCTGCGCCCTTTCGGCGACGAGGGCACCACACCCCTGCCCGCGCCGCCCGTCAGCCATGGCTCGATCACCGGCGTCGCACTCGGCACGCTGCGCGACGCCTCGAAGAGCGGCGCGTTCTGGGTCCTGTTTGCGACGTTCTTCGTCTGCGGCGCATCCACCAACGGCCTCGTGCAGGTGCATCTGATTCCGATGTGCCTCGATTTCGGCATCCCGCAGGTGCAGGCCGCGGGCTTGCTGGCTGCAATGGGCATCTTCGACTTCTTCGGCACCATCATGTCGGGATGGCTTTCGGACCGCTACGAGAACCGCTATTTGCTGTTCTGGTATTACGGCCTGCGCGGGCTCTCGCTGATCTTCCTCCCCTTCAGCGATTTCTCGTTCTATGGGCTCTCGATCTTCGCGATGTTCTACGGGCTCGACTGGATTGCAACTGTGCCGCCCACGGTGCGCCTGACCGCGCAGAAATTCGGACCTGAGCGCGCCAATCTGGTGTTCGGCTGGATCTTTGCAGGCCACCAGCTCGGCGCGGGCACCGCTGCCTTCGGCGCCGGTCTCTCGCGGACGGTCTATCAGAGCTACCTGCCCGCCTTCTTCATCGCCGGCGCGCTCTGCGTGTTCGCCTCGCTGATCGTGCTGACGCTGTCGCGACAACCGAAGCCGAAGCCGCAAGCGGCGATGGCTTAGTATCTGATGGTGCCGGTGACGCCGTAAAATGCGGCGTCACCGATCCGCCCGACACGAGGCGGGTCGTCCGGGTTCGGGGTGCCGCTCGATTGCGGAAGACGTACCTGAAAATAAAGCGCGACCAGCCGTCGCAGATCGAAAATCAGCAAGGCGAACCTGCCGTAACCGTCAACAGACGCCTTGCGGATGTTCATGTGTCGCAATTATGTCGGCTGGCCGCTCAGGCGAGGGACCCCCCGCGCGGGTTGACGATCGTATAGCCACGCAATGAACGCGCATGCATTCGCGTCGCGTGTCCGCCCGAGTTGGCATCGTACGCCATCCAGATGTCCCCTTCCAAATGCTGCTCGAGGACGAATACATGTCCACGTCGCGCTGCGACCATTCCCGGTGCGGGTGATGTCCGCGGGAAGCGCAGCCAATTGGCCGCAAGATTCAATTCCGGCACGAAACGGCCGAACACGCGCAGAGCCGCGCCGCAGCCGCAGAAGGAGGAAGGACACCCTGCCGGACGACTGCCGACGATGCGGGCGCTGGAGATGCTCGTCGTCGGGGCGCCGCCCGCGTCGGTCACTGTCAATTGCGTCGCGCGATAGGCTTGTAGCGAGGACCTGGGATTCAGTGGGGACCGGGAAGCCCGCTCACGGCGCGGTTGCGCATATGAGAAGTCGCAGGGCATCGTGACGTTGCATTCAGGTACTTGATGAATGCGATAAGTCCGTGCTTCGGAAGCGACGGAGCTGAGGGCAACCAAGAGACACGCAGAAAGAACCGCCTTGAACATTGCAGGGCTCCAAATTGAAGATCCCTGCCCCGGCAATGAGAAACCAATAACAGTTTGGCTGAAATCGGCTAAAAGAACGGCCAAAAGTGGCTTCATTTGCAGGCCGATTTCTGCAGTCCTCATAGCCCAGACGTAGCGGCGGAGATAGATAACTCGCAGAGAACGAACGCGTGTCGTCGCAACCGAAACGCGATCGCATGTGCACGCGCCGCTCAGCGATGGGCGTCGACCGGCCCGAGCGCACAATTGCGCAGGGTACCCCTCGAGCCATAAACCCGGCCGGTGATTGTTGCGCGCTTGGTCAACCCCGAGTCGTCGCCAAACCCGCTCCTGTGGCTATCGCAAAGTCCGATTTTGCAGCGCCGAGCGCTGCGGCGAGCTCGTCGATGTGGTAAGGCTTCGATAGGATCCGGATCCCGGCCTGCTCGGCGTCGTGAACCGCGGCTTCGGCGTATCCGCTCGTCAGCAGGACCGGAATGTCGCTTCGCCTTCTTCTGATCTCGCGCGCGAGTTCGACACCGTTCATGCCGCCCGGCATCATGATATCGGAAAACACCAGATCGACGGAGCGGCCGTCCGCTAGGGCACCGAGAGCCGCCGCAGCGCTGGCCGCCCGCGTGACCTGGTAACCGAGCTGCGCAAGCATCTCGCTGACGAGCGCGGCGACCTCGTCGTCGTCTTCGACGAGGAGGATTCGCCCCTGATTGGCCTTCTTGGGCCGCGCCCTGTTCAGGTCGATGAGGTGCCGTTCACCCGAAGGGATATTCCTGGATCGCGGCAAATAGAGCTCGATGCTGGTGCCCTCGTCGACAATCGATTTTATTCGAACCATCCCGCGTGATTGCGTGGCAAATCCGTGGACCTGAGCAAGCCCCAGGCCCGAGCCTTTCCCGACATCCTTGGTCGTGAAGAACGGTTCGAAGACCCGCGCCAGGATCTCGGGGCTCATTCCAACACCCCTGTCGACCACGGATAGGCGAACGTAATCGCCCGCGATCTCGTTCTCGTTCAGGCCGGCCAGGTTCTCGCCACGGACAACGATCGTACCGCCGTTCGGCATCGCATCGCGGGCGTTGACCGCCAGATTGAGAATGACCAGTTCGAGCTCTCCCGGATCGACCTCAACCGGCCAAAGCCCCTCCGGAAAATCGAACTCGACGTGAACGTCGCCTCTCAGGCTCCGATCGAGCAATTCGCGCATGCCGCCGATCTGCGCGGGGATGTCGACGGCCTCGGGCCGGAGCTTCTGCCGCCGTGAAAAAGCCAGAAGCTGCCTGGTCAGGCCCGCACCACGCTGCGCCGCCTGAACCATTCCTTCCAACAGCCGACGCCGCCGATCAGGATCGGTCTGTCGGTCGAGCATGTCCAATCCACCGGAGATCACCATCAGCAGATTATTGAAATCGTGAGCTACTCCGCCGGTCAATTGCCCAATGGCCTCGATCTTCTGGGCCTGACGAAGGGTCTCCTCGACGCGGGCGCGCTCTTCCATTTCGGCCCGCAGATGCTTGTTGGCCTCCTCGAGGGCACGGGTGCGCTCGACCACGAGCTTCTCGAGCTCCTGGGCCGTCCGCTCGCGCGCCTGCAGCAAGGTCCGAATTTCATATTGCCGCCGGCGGGCCCGCATTGCGGATTGAATTGCGCTCGTCAGCGTGATCGGCTGAACCGGGCGCTCGAGCAGCGAAACGTTGCGGAGTGTCTCGACGATGCTGCGGCGCCAGGCAACCACCGCCGGCTGCTCCCGGTGGCTGGTAAGAATGACAAAGGGCAGGTCGGACCAGGGCGGCTGCCGCTCGATCCAATGTGCCAGCGGCTGGGTATCCTTTCCGAACAAGCCCTCCTCGGCGAGAAGCACCGCGCCCACGCCAGCCGACATCTCGTTGACCAGTTCAGGCAGACCTCGACAATTGATTGCCACGAGATTCGAACTGCGGAGAAGCTCGACCGATGCCGGTCCATCGCGGCCAATCGGAGCAAACACGAGGACGCAATGATCGCGGTCGGCGCTCATTCCGACAGCCCCTCCGGTATCTCCGTGCCCGAGTAACGCGGATTCCCGGAAAAGATGCCGCTGAATCCGGTCAGCGGAGGACCGACCGTAATGCCGGCACTGCCAAGACGAAACTCGCGGATGGAATTTTCATGATTGCCGCTGCGCTTCTTCACGACCGAGAGGGCGCGCCGCACCGTTCCGCCGACCTCGAAATAGCGCAGCATGAGCACGGCATCGCTCAAATAACTGATATCGAGGGCCGTTTCCATCGGGCCGACCAGCCCATGCTGAGCGAGGATAAGGACGGTCAGCACGCCTTTCTGCCCGAGATAGCTCAAGAGCTCGTGCATCTGGAGGATGAGAAATCGCTCATCCGGCATTGCGTTGAGGTAGCCGTTCAGACTGTCGATGACAACAATTCGGGCGTTGTCCTTTTCGACGCTGTTGCGCACATTGGCGGCGAATTCGCCGGGGGACATTTCGGCGGGATCGATCTGTTTAAATCGGATGAGTCCCGATTGCAGATGGCTTTCAAGCGGCAGGCCCAGCGTTCGAGCCCGGGCCTCCACTGTACCGCGACCTTCATCGAAGGCAAAGAACACCGCATGCTCACCGCGATCTGCCGCCGCGATCGCATAGGTCAGCGCGAGAGACGACTTGCCGACACCGGCGGCGCCCAAGAGCAGCGCACTGGTGCCGCGCTCGAGCCCTCCTCCCAGTAGCTGGTCGAGGTGTGCATTGCCGCTGGGCGTCAACTCACCGATAAACGAGGTGTGATGTTCCGCCGCCACCAGACGGGGGAATATCCGCACCCCTCCCGCTTCGATCGTGAAATCGTGGAAACCGCCGCGAAATCGAATGCCGCGCATCTTGATCACGCGAAGCCGCCGGCGCTCTGCCCCATAATCAATGGCGAGCTGTTCGAGCATCACGACGCCATGCGCGATCGAATGGAGTTGCAGATCGTCCTGGGAGGACGAGAGATCGTCGAGGAGGATGACCGTGCAGTTGCGGTTGGTGAAAAAGTGCTTCAGGGCCAGAACCTGGCGCCGGTACCGCAGCGGGTTCTGCGCAAGGAGGCGGAGCTCGGACAGGCTGTCCAGCACCACGCGCGCGGGATTGATCCGTTCGACCTCCTTGAATATCAGGCCCGTGGTTTCGCTCAGCTCCATCTCGGCGGGGTGGAAGACGGTGAGCTCGCGCTCCGGATCGAGCGTCGTCTCAGGCGGCACCAGTTCGAAGATGTCGACTCCTTGCAACGACCAGCCGTGCCGCTGTGCAACCAGCGTCAGCTCACGCTTGGTTTCCGACAAGGAGATATAGAGCACGCGTTCACCGGAGCGGGCGCCCTCGAGAAGGAATTGAAGCGCCATCGTGGTCTTGCCCGAGCCGGGCCGACCCTCGTAGAGGTACATGCGATTGGGATCGAGCCCGCCGTAGAGGATATCGTCGAGGCCATCACTGCCGGTCGAAATCCTGGGCAACTCTCCGGGGTCGCTGGTTTGCGCCCGGCTCGATGAATTGATCATTGAACCCCCGTGAAGCTCCATCGCCAAAAGTGCGCTCCGGCCCCGAGATGGACGCGCGGTCAGCGGTCCGGCCCCGGCCGTAAGGCGAAATTTGGCAAAGAACGCCCAAGCCGGGTTCCAAGTTCCGCCTTCAGATGCATGTCCGCCAGACCGTCTGCCGCGGAACCGTTCTCGCCCCCTATTTTAGCTTTTGCGGTCTGACTGGCGGTCCCAGCCGGCCAGCGTCGACAAGCCAGTTCGCGCCCCGAAAGCCGCGTCAGCTCACTGCATCATCGCGGCCGCGATCTTCTCCGCCGACATCAGGACCGGAAAATTGGTGTTGGCGCACGGCACCACCGGGAAGATCGAGGCATCGACGACGCGCAGGCCCTGCACGCCCTTGACGCGCCCCTCTGGATCGACCACCGCCATCGGATCATCGGTCCGGCCCATGCGGCACGAGCAGGAGGCGTGCCACACGCCGATCGTGGCCTTGCGCACGAAGGCTTCCAGCGCCTCGTCATCGTTGATGACGTCGTCGAAGGTGAAGCCCTCGACCACGAAATTGTCGATCATGTAGTGGCGCAGCGCCGCCGGCCCGTCCATCAGGGCCGCGGCGATCTTGGTCAGATCCGAATTCTTGGTGTTGACCACGCCGATCTTGCGCACGCGATCGGTATAGGAGGCCGGGAACGGCTTGTCCGTCACGGCCCTGACGACGTCGCTCATCTGCACGGCCGCCATCTTGCGGAAACCGCTCATCAGGCGATCAAGGTCGCGCCGGTCGGACAACAGGTTGAATTCGACGATCGGCTCGACTGCCGTGTCGCGCGAGGCAAGCTTGACCTGTCCGGTCTCGGAATAGGTCTTGTTGACGAACGTCAGGAGCGATCCGATTTGCTCACCGACGGCGTGCCAGGCCGATTTGCTGAGCAGCACGACGAACATGTCGCCTTTCGGTACGCCTTCGAGCCCGGACGAGTAACGCAGGCCAAGCTGCATATGGCGCCTGGTGTGCTCGTTCATCCGCGCGCCGCGGCGGACAAAGGACGACAGCGAGATCGAGGGATGATCCATCAGGCGCTGGCCGACGCCCTGCAGCCCCATCAACACGGGAATGCCCATATCCCTGAGGTGACCGACCGGGCCGATGCCGGCGCGCAACAGATGGGCCGGCGAATGGATGGCGCCGCTGGAGAGAATGATCTCGCGGGCGCGGAATTCCTGCTCCCGCCCGTCGACCACCGCCTTCACGCCGACGCAATGCGTGCCCTCGAATAGCAACTCCCTGACTTGCGTGTTGGTGGAGATCGTGAGGTTGGCGCGCTTGCGCGTGTCTCGATCGAGATAGCCCATGGCAGCCGAGACGCGTTGCTCGGCCTGGTTCGAGTGCGTCACCGGGAAAAACCCGTCGACGAACTCGCCATTCTGGTCGGGCAGGAACTGATGTCCGGCCTGCTGGAAGGCCTGCGCGAACGCCTGCGAATGCCGCGTCCAGTGCTCCCTGGGGATTCGGCGGACCGGGATGCGGCCGTCCTTGCCGTGGTAGGGACCGTCGAAATCGAGGTCGCGCTCGACCTTCTTGAAGAAGGGCAGCACATCATTCCAGCTCCACCCCGCGGCGCCGCGCGCTTCCCATTCGTCGTAATCGGTCGGCGCGCCGCGGTTGGCCATCTGGCCGTTGATCGAGGAGCCGCCGCCAAGCACGCGAGCCTGCTCGTATTTGCGCAGGGGCGGACGCCCTTCGTCGGGGTTGTTGTGACTGACGATCTGGGTCGTGACCTTGAGCTCGGTCCAGTGGAAGCGCGGATCGAAATAGGCCGTCCCCGGATAGCTGTCCTTGATCTCGGCCGGCTCGTCTCCGGGCGGTGTGTCCTGTCCAGCCTCGCAGAGCAGGACCTTGTTGGCGCTCCTCGCGGAGAGCCGGTGGGCCAGCACGGACCCCGCCGAGCCGCCGCCCACGATAATGAAGTCGTACACGATTGGCGCTTCCTCTTGTTCTTGCCCGGGAAGCGTAGCGCGTTATTGTTTTGAGGTCACGTCATCGCTGCCGCGGCAAAGCGCGAGCACAACGCCGTCGACGCCGAGGGCACCGCCCGGCGGCAGGCATCTGCCGTCCGGTCAGCAGGTGACGAGGGAGCGAATCCAGGAGGCTTTACGGCTTCCTTACGAAGCCCGCGCGCAACCTCTCGGCAAACCAGACTACAAAAATCGAAGCGAACGACAGGCAGAAAAATATGGCTGTCCAAAGCAGCGCGTTACCCGCATTTGTCATGACGTCTCTCCCTCGTTTCAAACGAGACGCTTGCAGACAATCGGACGCTACGTGTTGCGATAGATCAATTTTGCCGAACTGCAATTAGGCTGAGATCGGCATCAGCAGCTCGCAGTGACGGCTGAGGCTACGGCCTGATCGAAAAACTCTCCGGCGGCCCTGGCTTCCGCAATGGCTCCGACAGCCGCGCGAACTCGCACAGCAGCGACCGCGTCTTCCTGGGATCGATGATCTCCTCCACCCAGAATTTTTCGGCGGAACGGAACGGCGAGCGCAGCTTGTTGAGGCGGTCCTCGATCTCTTTCAGTTTCTCCGCCTTGTCCTCGGCCGCGTCGATATCCGCGCGGTAGGCGGCTTCGATGCCGCCTTCGAGCGGGAGCGAGCCCCAATAAGCCGATGGCCAGGCGTAGCGGATCGAGAAGCGGTCGGCGGGCTGATGCACCACGCCGGCGACGCCGAAGGCGTTGCGCAGGATCACCGTGCACCAGGGCACCGTGGCCTGGTTGACCGCGGCCATAGCGCGAACGCCATGGCGGATGGTGCCCGCCTTCTCCGCATCGAGGCCGATCATGAAGCCGGGACAGTCCATGAGATAGACAATTGGCAAATGGAAGGTCTCGGCGAAGTCGACCCAGCGCACCACTTTCTGGCAGGCATCCGCCGTCCAGGAGCCGCCATAGTGAAAGCTGTCGCTGGCAAGCACCATCACCGCCCTGCCCTCGAGCCGCGCGAGGCCGACAATGATCGGCTTGCCGAAATTCTTGGCGACCTCGAAGAACGAGCCCTTGTCCACGACCTGTTCGACGATCGGCCGTATCTTGTAGACCTGCTTGCGGTTGCGTGGCACCGCGCTCATCAGCGCCTCTTCTGTGCGCTCCGGATTGTCAGTGCAGGGCAAGGTCGGTGGTAGCTCGTAGACCGACGACGGCAGATAGGACAGGAATCGCCGGGCGCAGGCAAACGCCTCCTCCTCGGTGTCGACGGCATGATCGACCGCGCCGGCGCGGGTCTGGATGTCGGCGCCGCCGAGCTCTTCCTTCGAGAGGTCCTGCCCCAGCGCCTTCACCACCGGCGGACCTGCGACGAACATCGCGGACTTCCGGGTCATGATGGAATAGTGGCTGGCGGCAAGACGCGCGGCACCGAGCCCTGCGACCGAGCCGAGGCCGAGCGCGACCACGGGCACGCGCGACAAATTCTCGGTGGTGAAGCGATACCAGCGTGTGCCGCCGATGCCGCCCGGCAAGTTCGCCGCGCCCTTGGTCTCGATAGTCTTGACCGAGCCGCCGCCGCCGGAGCCTTCGATGATGCGGACGATGGGCAGGCGGAGATCATGCGCCATCTCCTCCGCCATCAGCGGTTTTGCGGAGATGGACGCGTCCGCCGAGCCGCCGCGCACGGTGAAATCGTCGCCGACCACGACGACGGTGCGGCCTTCGATGCGCGCGCGGCCGAACACGCAGTTCGCCGGCGTCAATTTCTGCAACTCGCCGCTGGAATCGTATTCACCGACGCCGGAGACGGCGCCGATCTCGTGAAAGCTGCCCTTGTCGGTCAGTCTGTCGATACGCTCCCGAACAGTCAGTCGGCCCTGGTCATGCTGACGCTTGACCTTGTCAACGCCGCCCATCTCCCGCGCGAAGGCTTCGCGCCGGGCGAGCTCGTCGAGTTCCGGCTTCCAGTTCATTCACTCCCTCCGAATTGATCGGCTTGTTATTGTTGTGCACGGCGATGGCGACCGGTTTACGCGGGATGCGGGCGTTGAAGACGTCGCCTTCCGCGCCCTCCATCAGGCTGCCGAGCGAACGGCCGAGCGCGAGCATCAGCGGCGCGACCTCGGCATGCAGGCGCTCTTCGTCGTACATCGCCGACAGAAGACCGATCGTGATGACGACGAAGGTCTGGTATTGCGGCGACCAGATCGGCACCGCGAGCCCGTTGATATGCGGGCTCCACAGGCCGCAGGCCACGACATAGCCGCGCTCATGCAGCGACTGCCGGTTGGCCTCGATGCGGGGCCGCAGGATTTTCGCAGCCTCGGGAGCTTCCCGCTCCATGTCCGCGATGAAGGCATCGCCGACCTCGGGCGCCAATGCCGCAGTGTAGGCTGCGCCTGCAGCGGTCGAGGCCATCGAGATGCGGCTGCCGGTGCCCTCGTGCAGCCCGAGTGCCGAGGCCGAACGCGCGAACTGAAGATAGACCAGATGGAAGCGATCGGGGACCACGAAGCCGACGGTGCCCGGCAGTTGCTCAGCGACTTCCTGGAGCCGCTGGCGAATCATGCTGCGCAGCTGCGCGCCCTTCATCATCGAGGCGCTCATCGCCACCGCGCTTGGCCCGATGCGATATTTCTGATCGCGCGGCAGATAGACCAGCTGCCCCATCCGCGTCAGCGTGTGCGTGAGCCGCGACACGGTCGAGCGCGGCAGGCCGCAGCGATTTGAAATTTCCAGATTGCCAAGCCTGGCCTCGTGGCCCTCGAAGCATCGCAACACGTCGAACGCGCGCGACACCACCTGGATGACATCACCCTCACCGGCTTCGCCAGCGAGCGCACCTTGTCTACTCAACCGCTCCGAACGTCGTCCCATGATCCCTACCGCTTGTTCCGCTGTGCGGAATTAAATTCCGCTTGCAGAAGAAACTACCTCAGGCATTTTGCGACCACAACAAAAAGGCGATGGCATGCCAGAAATTAAGATCGTCACGGAGATCGCCGGACGCGTCTGCGCAACTCCCGTGCAAGTTGGAGGAACCGTTGCAGATGGCGATGAGATTGTGGTGGTCGAAGCGATGAAGATGGAGATACCGGTGCTTTCGCCTGTGAGCGGCGAGATCACATCGCTTCTGGTGAAGCTCGACGACGTCGTTACCGAAGGACAGGCGATCGCAATCGTCGCAAGCTGACTGCATTCTCCGTCGTTTTCCGCGACATTCTGTCAGCCTCATTGCTGCGTTCGCGGTACGGCGTTGCCATTGCCTGACCGCGATGACATGATCTCTCAAACAAAACCTGTTTCAAACAAAGAAAGAAATCGTCGCGGCAAACGCGAGGATCATTGGAGGGAAACATGCGTCGTGGGCTGATCATGCTCGCGCCTGCCGTGGTGGCAGGCCTTTCTTTTGTGTCTACACGCTATGCATTCGCCGACGACATCAAGCTGCCGGCAACATTGACGTTCACCGCCTATGACACCGGTACCGCCGGCTTCAACATCGCGGTCGGCGTCGGCAAGATGATGAAGGACAAATACTCGACCGACGTGCGCGTGCTCCCCGCAGGCAACGATGTCGCGCGTCTGGCGCCGCTGCGCGCCAAGCGCGCGGTCTCCGCGGCGATGGGATCGGGGACATATTTCGCGCAGGAGGGCGTGTTCGAGTTCGGCTCCAGGGAATGGGGCCCGCAGCCGCTCCAGATCCTGCTCTCGAGCGTTGATTGCAATTGCGGTTCGCTCGGCGTGGCCGCGGATACAGGGGTGAAGGAGCTGAAGGACCTCAAGGGAAAGCGCGTCGGCTTCGTCGTCGGCTCGCCGGCACTGAACCAGAACTCGCTCGCGGTGCTCGCCTTCGCCGGCCTGACGCAGAAGGACGTCAAGATCGTCGAGTTCGCAAGCTACGGCGCGATGTGGAAGGGCTTGATCAACAACGACACCGATGCGGCCTTCGGCACCACCATCACCGGTCCCGCCAAGGAAGCCGAGACTTCGCCGCGCGGGCTGGTCTGGCCGCCGCTGCCCGCCAAGGACAAGGAAGGTTGGGCACGGATGCAGAAGGTCGGCTCGTTCTTCTTCCCGCAGACAGCGACCTGCGGCGCCGGTATCTCGCCGGACAAGCCGATCGAGCTCGGCAACTATCCCTATCCGATCTTCGTCGCCTACGCCTCGCAAGCCCCCGAGCAGGTCTATGCGATCACCAAGGCGATGATCGTGAACTACGATTCCTACAAGGACTCCGCGCCCGGCGCCGGCGGGCTTGCGGCCGATCGCCAGACCAAGAACTGGGTGGTGCCGGTGCATCCCGGCGCGGTGAAGGCTTTGAAGGAGGCCGGGCAATGGAACGACGCACAGGAGGCGCACAACAACGGACTGATCAAGCGGCAAGAGGTGCTTGGCGCCGCGTGGACCGACTACGGAAAATCCAATCCGCCTGCAGATGATAAGGCGTTCCTCGACGCCTGGATGAAGGCGCGTGCCGCGGCGCTTGCGAAGGCCGACATGCCGAACGGGTTCGAGGATTAGTTCACAGCGTTAATTGTCCACGCCCGGGGTCGATCATGTCGTCTGCTTCAGTCTCCACCCCCTCCCAGGACGAGGCCAAGCGGATCGTGTTCGACGATCCGCATGGCGCCGCCGCCAACATGCAGGAAGCGGAAGTTACGCGCGTGCGAAGCTTGCGTGGCGCGTGGCGCTGGCTGCTCGTCCTCGCGACCGCCGCGACCATCCTGCTCTGCATCAACCAGCAATTCTCGCTGCGCTTCTTCGTCGGCTACACCCAGCTCAACACGGAATACTTCTACCTCCTGATCGCCCTGATGCTGCCGTTCACGTTCCTGATCTTCCCGGGGACCCCGCGCGCGCCGCTCGACCGCATTCCCTGGTATGACCTTCTCTGCTTCGTCGTGACCTTTGCCGCCGCGCTGCTGTTGATGTCGAACGTCCGCAAGGCCGCCGAGGCCGGCTGGGAATTCGGCGGCGCGCCGAACAGCGTGATCGCAGCCGGTCTCGTGATGTGGGTGATGTTGATGGAGGCGCTGCGCCGCACCGGCGGCTGGAGCCTGCTACTGAGCGTGCTTCCCTTCACCGTCTATCCGCTGTTCGCGGAATCCAGCTGGCTCGGGCCGTTCCGCGGCACGCAGTCGACGCTGGAGCAGGCGACCGCCTATCACGTGCTGTCGGGCGAGAGCCTGCTCGGCATTCCCATCCAGGCGTTTGCCGACACCGTGATCGGCTTCCTGGTGTTCGGCACCGCGTTGATGATGACCGGCGCCGGAAAGTTCTTCATCAATCTCGCCTTCGCGCTGTGTGGCACGTTCCGCGGCGGCGCGGCCAAGGTGTGCATCTTCGCCAGCGGCCTGCTCGGCATGATGTCAGGCTCGATCATCTCCAACGTGCTGACCGCCGGCACCATGACCATTCCGGTGATGAAGAAGAGCGGCTTTCGCGCCTCCTATGCGGGCGCGATCGAGGCTTGTGCCTCGACCGGCGCGGTGCTGGCGCCGCCGGTGATGGGCGCGACCGCCTTCGTAATCGCGCAGTTCCTCAATGTCAGCTACGCCGATGTCGCGATCGCGGCCATCATTCCCGCCGCGCTCTATTATATCGGCCTGTTCATGCAGGTCGATTCCTACGCCGCACGACACGGGCTGAAGGGCATTCCGCGCGCGGAGCTGCCGCGGGTCATGGATACAATCAAGGATGGCTGGTACTACGTCTTCGTCATCGCCCTCCTGATCGTGATGCTGCTCTACTTCAAGCGCGAGAGCCATGCGCCATTCTACGCCACCGCATTGCTTCTTGTGCTCAACCAGCTGTTCTCGAAGGACACGCGCTGGACTGTCGCGACCATCGGCAAATTCCTCGAGGTCAACGGCCGCACCTTCGTCGAGCTTGTCGGCATCCTCGCCGGGTGCGGCCTGCTGATCGGCGCCTTCTCGATGACCGGCGTGGTGTCGAGCCTCGCCAACGACCTGCTGCATATCGCCGGCGACAATCCGTTCCTGCTGCTCGGCATGTGCGCCCTGACTAGCCTGATTCTCGGGCTCGGCCTGACCACGACGGCCTGCTACATCTTCCTCGCCATCCTGGTCGCACCCGCGCTGGAGAAGCTCGGGCTGAACAAAATGGCCGTGCACATGTTCATTTTCTACTGGGGCATGCTGTCGTCGATCACCCCGCCGGTCGCGATTGCATCATTCGCAGCGGCAGGTATTGCCGGCTCGCCGGCGATGAAGACGGGCTGGGAATCGATGTGGGTCGGCAGCATCATCTATTTCATCCCGTTCTTCTTCGTGCTCAATCCCGCGCTGGTGCTGCAGGGGCCGAGCCCCTATCTGGCCGGTCTCGGCTTGATGGCGCTCGCGGCGTTCGGCACGCTGTTCATCTGCGGCGGCATCCAGGGCTACCAGCCCTTCGTCGGCGATCTCCGCGGCGCCGGTGCGCTGGAGTGGCCCATCCGCGTGCTGCTGGTGATCGGCGGTTTCGTGGTGGCCACCCCCGGCGGCGGCATCATGCCGCTGTCGCAGATGCAGGTGACGCTGCTCGGCCTCGCCATCCTGATCCCCACGATTTTGCTCGCCCTGCTGCTGGTCCGGCGGCAGACCGTGGTGCCGGACGGGTTGCGCGTGCCCTGATTGCGTTGCACAAAGAGAGGCAATGAAACCGCTTTCGCCTCTCGCTACCGCCTGGACGCGCTCGAAGCCGCCTTTGCTGCGGTTTCTGGACAATTGCCTCAACGAATTCTCGGCAGAGACCTCGGGCGCGGTCGCCGACTACATTCCCGAGCTCGGCAAGGCCGATCCTGCCTGTTTCGGCATCAGCCTCGCGACCCTGGACGGTCATGTCTACGAGGTCGGCGACTCCAGGGCGCCCTTCACCATCCAGTCGATGTCAAAGCCGTTCGTGTTCGCGCTGGCGCTGGACCTGCTCGGCGCAAACAGGGTGGAGAGCGCAATCGGCGTCGAGCCCTCCGGCGATCCTTTCAACTCGATCCGGCTCAACTCGGAGAATCATCCATTCAACCCGATGGTCAATGCCGGCGCGATCGCCTGCACCGGGCTGATCCACGACAGCAAGGGTCCGGATGCCTTCGAGCAAATTCGCCTCGCGCTTAGTCGTTTTGCCGGCCGCGATCTCGCCGTCGACGAGGCCGTCTACGCTTCCGAAAGCCAGACCGGCGACCGCAACCGTGCCATCGGCTATCTCCTCAAGACCAATGCGGTGATCTCGGACAATGTCGCGGCCGTACTCGACGTCTATTTCCGGCAATGCGCGGTGCTGGTCACCGCGCGCGACATCGCTGTGATGGCGGCAACGCTCGCCAACCGTGGCGTCAACCCGGTTACCGGCGAGCAGGTGCTGACGCCTTACGCGATCTCGCGCACGCTGTCGGTGATGACGTCGTCGGGCATGTACGACTATGCCGGCGAATGGATCTACCGGATCGGCATCCCCGCCAAGAGTGGCGTCGGCGGCGGAATTCTCGCCGCACTCCCCGCCCGCCTCGGGCTCGGCAGCTATTCGCCAAGGCTCGACAAGCACGGCAACAGCGTGCGCGGCATCAAGGTCTGCGAGGCGCTGTCCTCGCATTACGATCTGCCATATGCTCAACCGCAGCGACGACGCACGCAACGCCGTCATCGCCGATTACGACATCGGCAAGAGCCCGTCGCGGCGCGTGCGCCGCCCGCAGGAGCGCGATATTCTCGCAGCCCTCGAGCAGGAGGTGCGGATCATCGAGCTGGTCGGCACGCTGTCGCTGTCGGCGGTCGACTATGTCTCACGCCGGCTTGCGGGCCGGCCGCGGCCGCAATTCGTGATTTTCGATCTCCACCGCGTCACCTCCACCACACGCGCCGGGGCGCGGCTGGTGGCTGAAGCGTTCGAGGAGCTGGCGGCGCTGAATGTGACCGTCGTCCTGTCAGGCGTCAGGCGCGCCTCCAAAGAATGGGACAGCCTGCGGGAGTGGACCGCGGAGCTGAAGAACGTCCGCGACTTCTATGTGCTCGACACCGCGATCGAATGGGCCGAAGACCAGATCGTCTACCGCTATGGCGGCTCGATCGATTTTCACGAGACCACCGAGCTTTCCGAGCAGCCTCTGCTCGCAGGCCTCAGCGCGGAAGAGCTGACCGACCTCGCCTCAATCTGCACGATCCGGATCTATCAGTCTGGCGCGAAAATCCTCACCACTGGCGCCGCAGCCGATTCCCTGTTCTTCCTGCGCAGCGGCGCGGTGCATGTCACCCTGCCCGACGGAGTGCGGCTCGCAACACTCACCGCCGGCATGGCGTTCGGCGAGATGGCCCTGATCGAGACCACCCGCTCCGCGGACGTGTTCGCGGATATGGCTGCGACCGCGTTCGAGGCGCCTCTGAAAGCGTTCGAGCGCTTCCGCAAGCAGCACCCGCACGCCAGCGAACGCATCATGCGCAATCTTGCGCAGCTTCTGGCCGAGCGCCTGATCGTCGCCAACGCCAAAGTGGATATCTTGACCTCCACCTGAGCGGCCTAGCGGCTCGCCGCCTCGCTGATCCGCCGCTTGATCTTGGCGGCACTGGTCTTGAGCAGCTCCGATGGCTGCTGGCCGGTCGCCACGCAGAGGCAGGCCCAGTAATAGATGACATCGCCGAGCTCTTCGACGAGGCCCGCCTGGTCGAGCCAGTCATCGCGGAGCAGCTTCTTGATATGGTCGGCGACTTCGCCGGACTCGCCGGCGAGGCCGAGCCCGAGATAGGACAGCCGTTCGTTCGACGGACGCTCATCGACTTTCGCAATCGTTGCAGCCCAGGCGGCATATTCATCGATCGTCATGAGCATCCCTCACAGCAATTGCTCGATCAGCCGACCACTTCGGTGACCGGCTGAAGGTCGATCTCGAAGGTCTCCAGAAACTTTGACGTCATGATGTAGAATCCGACCGAGAGCTGCAGTTCAACCAGTGCGGCCGGCGTCAGCTTCGATGAGATCGCCTTGAAGGTCGCATCCGTCGGCTTGTTCAGCTTGACGATCTCGTCGGTGAAGGCGAGCGCGGCGCGCTGCACTTCATTGAAACAGTTCGCGGCCTGCCAGTTCTCGAGCGCCTCGTTCTGCTCGTCGGTGACGCCGACATTCTTGCCGATGCGCTTGTGCGCGACGATCTCATACGGCGCCTCGCACAAAATGCCGGTGCGGGTGATCGCGAGTTCGCGCACGATCGGATCGAGCTCGCCCTTGTGGCGGATGGCGCCGCCGAGCCGGCAGTACTGCTCGAAATAGCTCGGCGAATGCGACATCATCCGGAAGATGTTGGCATTGCGGTTCTTGTCGAGGATCTCGCGGGTGCGGTCGGATGCCTTGGACGGGTCGCTGTAGTTGATGCGGGCCATGATTTTCCTGAAGTTTTCCCTAAGCCTTTGATGCTTTTTGTCGTTAGCGGCGAAATTTCCACGAAACTGTATTCTTGCGCGTCCGCAGGAGCAACAACATCGAGTCAAAATGCCGCCGCATTGCTGAACGACCTTGGCACAGTCGATATTCGCCGCGTGGGGACTTGATCGCGGCGGATACTCGCAAGGGGTGTTCCGAGTAAAAACAATTGGCCGTTGGGCGCTAACCGCGCATCGATGAGTCACGCCCAAGTCTAGGGAGAAAATGGAATGAAGGAAGCCACCAAGGGGGCGGCCTCGGAAGCGTTCGCGCATATGCTAGCGGTGATGGCGATGCTCGTCATCGCCAGCATCCTGTTCTACGGGCGCTAGTTAAGAGTCGGGTGAGAGCTTTCGTCATTCCGGGGTGGCCCTCGCACAGGCCAGGCCCAGAATTCCCGTTCCAGGCTCGGTCTCTCAGGACCGCCCCCGAATGACGGATCCCACCGCTCGCGTTGCCGCAATAGCCCGGATGGGGCGCGCAATCCGGGAAAGTCTATCGGTGAGGCGAAAACCCGGATTTCGGTCCGCTCCATCCGGGCCACATTGGAGCATCTAAATTTCACTATCTGTCTTTGGCGAAGAACGGCACCAGCTTGCCGGCGAACAGTTTGAAGCTCGCACTGACCTCATCGCCGATGGCGAGATCATTCTCACCATGCGCCATCATGCGAAAACCCTCGGCGCAATCGACCAGCAGGATGTTGTAGGGCACGTACGCGCGCGTCTCGGGCGTGGCGGCGCGGCAGACCAGCGACGTCGCGTAGACCCTGCCCTTGCCGCTGGCGCACTGCTCGCGCGGATCGGACGCGCCGCAGGCCGCGCAGAAGGCGCGACGAATATACTGCACATGGCCGCATGCGGTGCAGGTCTGATAAATGACGGCCTGTTCGCCCTTGGTCCAGTCGGCTAGACGCTCGCTCATCGCACCCGCTCCAGGAACATGCTGACGTGAGACGACAGCACGCCGCCGTCGCCGTGCAGCAGCGCGATCGAGGCGTCGCGCACCTGACGATTCGCCGCCCGCCCCGTCATCTGCAGATGCGTTTCCACCAGATGCGCCATGGCGCCACCAACGCCGCAATGACCGTAGCTGAGCAGGCCGCCATGGGTGTTCAGCGGCATCGCTCCATTGCGGCTGAAATGGCCAGCGCGCACGCGCGCGGCTGCCTCGCCCCGGCCAGCGAGGCCAAGATCTTCCAGCAGCATCGCGAGCGTGATCGTAAAGCTGTCGTAGATCGCCGCGTAGCGCACGTCGGAAATGGCAAGGCCGGTAACCTCCCTGGCGCGAGCGATGGAGATCTCGGCGCCGAGCTCGCTCAGGGCGGGGGCTGCAGTGACGTGCTGATGGGTATGGGCCTGGGCACAGCCGCGAATGCGCACGCGGGCCTCTCCGGTCCGCTCGCGACTGATGACGAAGGCTGCGCCGCCGTCGGACACCGGGCAGCAATCGAGCAGCTTCAGCGGCATCGCCACCGGCTTCGAGGCCATGACGTCTGCGACCTCGATGGGATCCTGGAATTGCGCACCAGGATGAGTGCAGGCGTGGGTGCGCATCAGCACCGCGAATTCGGCGAGGTCTTCTTCCGTCACGCCGTACTCGTGCATGTATCTGTTAGCGACGAGGCCGTAATAGGCCGGGATGGTCGGGCCGAGCGGCAGTTCGTAGTCGGGATGGCCGACCTGCGCCAGCGCTTGGATCGAGGCGTCGCGGCTCTGCCCAGTGAGGCGGTTCTCGCCGGCCACGACGAGCACATTGCGGGCGACGCCCGCTTCGACGAGATGATGGGCGAGCATGGTCATCGCGAGCCCGGTCGCGCCACCGACCTGGACGGCATGGGCGTAACTGGGGCGGATGCCAAAATGCTCGGCAAAAACGGTCGCCAACATGATGTGCGGCGAGACGGTGGAGTAGCCGCAGAGGATGCCGTCGATCTCGGCACGCTTGAGCCCGGCATCGTCGAGCGCAGCCTGCGCGGCCTTGCTCATCAGCTCCAGCGAGGACGAGCCTTCGTGCTTGCCGAAAGGCGTGAGACCGACGCCGGTGATGAAGCTCATGGGCGCACCAGTGCATCGTCATTCCGGGGCGGCGAACGGGTGACGCCATCGCGGACCATGGCGTCGATCTCGTCGGCGGAATAGCCGATCTCGCGCAGGATTTCCGCGCCGTGCTCGTTGAGCTGCGGCGCGAGCCGCACCGGTTCGGCTTCGGTTTCGGACCAGGTGGCCGTCACCCTCATGCTCCGGATCGGCCCTTCAGTTGGATGGTTCACCACTGGGAAAAAGCCGGTCGCCTCCAGATGCTCATCGTGCAGCATCGACGCGAGGTCGTGCATGGGCATCACCGGCACGTCGGCCTTGGTGAGCAGGTCGATCCATTCCGCGGTGCTGCGCGTCTCGAAGATGCGCGCGAGCTCGGCATAGACGACGTCGATATTGGCGGCGCGCCCGGCGAATGTCGCGAACATCGCGTCGGCGCGCAGGTCGTCGCGTCGCGTCGCCTTAAAGAAGTTCTCCCACTGCTTGTCGTTGTAGACGATGACGCTGAGATAACCGTCCGATGTCTTGTAGGGCCGGCGGTCGCGCGAGAGGTGGCGGGCGTAACCGCCCTTGTCGAGCGGGGGCTCATAGGTCAATCCGCCCATGTGGTCGCCCATGACGAAGCCGGCCATGGTCTCGAACATCGGGATGTCGACGCGCTGGCCGCGGCCGGTGCGGTCGCGGTGCACGAGGCTGGCGCAGATCGCGCCCACGGCAGTCAAGCCTACGATGCGATCGACCAGTGCGTTCGGCACATAGCGCGGCACACCGTCACCGGTCTGCGCCATCAAGGCGGGCAGCGCGGTGGCGCCCTGGATCAGATCGTCATAGGCCGGTTTTGCAGCATAGGGCCCGTCCTGGCCGAAGCCGAACACGCCGGCATAGACCAGCCGCGGATTGATTTTGGAAACAACGTCATAGCCGAGTTGAAGCCGCGCCATCGCCTGCGGGCGGACGTTGTAGACGAGAACGTCGGCGTCTTTCAGCAAGCGGAGCACGGCCTCGCGGCCGGCGGGCTTCTTCAGGTCAAGGCAGATCGAGCGCTTGCTACGGTTGGTGTTGAGAAACACCGGGCCCATGCCTGCGTGCCGCATCGGGCCGATCAGGCGGGTGACGTCGCCGTCCAGAGACTCCACCTTGATGACGTCTGCGCCGTAATCGCCGAGCATCTGGGTCGCATAGGGGCCCATCAGCACGGTGGTCATGTCGACGACCTTGATGCCCTTCAGCGGCCCCATCGTTCGCTCCCGATTGCGCGGCCTCAAGTGAGGCCTGCGATCTCGGTCCAGCTAACGGCAGTGGCGGCGCATGCGCAAGAGCCGCCGGCGTATGGCCGCATGCGCCGGCGGCGAAAGGCGGCTATTTCTTCTGACGGGAATCGCGAATCTTGAGGAGGCGGTCGAGCTCATCATTCTGCTGGTTGATGCGGTCAGCGATCCGCGACTCGTTCTGCTCACCCGAGGCGGCCGCGGCCTGCTCGATGAGCTGGCGGATATTGTCCTCGAGAATCGCGATGCGATCGTTGAGTGCGTCCATCGACAGCGAATCTTCGTAGTCATTGCTCATGATGCATCCCCTGCAAATCGATCAAGAGCTTTAAGGGCCCCCAGCGGGCCCACCATGATCTAGCGCAAGATAAGAAGGTGGGCACGGCGCTTCACGCCTTGCCTACCGTGCAGCAGCCTTACTTCAGCGGCTCCAGCACGGAGACGTAGTTGGCAACCGCCGCACCGCCCATGTTGAAAATGCCGCCGAGCTTTGCATTCTTGAGCTGCATGCCCTCGGGCGCTTGGCCGGCGAGCTGCATCGCGGTCATCACGTGCATGGAGACGCCGGTGGCGCCGATCGGATGGCCCTTGGCTTTCAGGCCACCGGACGGATTGACCGGCAGCTTGCCGTCCTTGAGCGTCCAGCCTTCCTTGATGGCACGGGCACCCTGCCCCCGCGGCGTCAAGCCCATCGCTTCGTACTCGATCAGCTCGGCGACGGTGAAGCAGTCATGGGTCTCGACGAAGGAGAGATCGGAAAGTGTAACGCCCGCCTTCTCCAGTGCGCGCTGCCAAGCGACCGTGCAGCCCTCGAACTGGAGGATGTCGCGCTTGGACATCGGCAGGAAATCCTGGGCGTGCGCGGTGGCGCGGAAGCCGATCGACTTGCTCATGCCCTTGGCGGTTTCCGCGTCGGCCAGCACCAGGGCAGCGGCACCGTCCGAGACCAGCGAGCAGTCGGTGCGCTTCAGGGGGCCGGCGACGTAGGGGTTCTTCTCGCTCTCGGCGCGGCAGAAGTCGAAGCCAAAGTCCTTGCGCATCTGGGCGAAGGGATTGGCGACGCCGTTCTTATGGTTCTTGGCCGCGATCAGCGCCAGTGCATCGGACTGGTCGCCGTATTTCTGGAAATAGGAGCTGGCGATCTTGCCGAACACGCCGGCGAAGCCGCCGACAGTGTCGCCGTCCTCGGGAAGATAGGACGCCTTGAGCAGGTTCTTGCCGATCTCCGGGCCCGGCGTGCGCGTCATCTGTTCGACCCCGACAACGAGGACAATCCTGGCCGCGCCGGCCGCGATCGCGCGCACGCCCTGATGGACGGCGGCGGAGCCGGTGGCGCAGGCGTTCTCGACCCGGGTCGCCGGCTTGAAGCGCAGCTTCGGGTCGGCCTGGAGCACCAGCGAGGCGGTAAAATCCTGGGGCGAGAAGCCGGCGTTGAAATGGCCGAGCACGATCTCGTCGACATCGCCGGCCGAAATGCCGGCATCCGCCAGCGCCTCATTGGCGACCTTCACCACAAGGCTTTCCACAGTCTCGGTGTCGAACTTGCCGAACGGCGTATGCGCCCATCCGACGATGCTGGCGGTCATGGTCATTCTCCCTGGCGGTCTCTTGCTGACCTAAGTCTTAGCTCAGGGATGGCAAGACTTCACGCGGGTTTAAGGGCCTCGAGGGTGCGCTGGCAGATGGCAGTTATGCCGGCCCAGTTCCCGGCCCTGATCTCCGCCGTCGGGCACAGCCAGGAACCGCCGACCGCGACCACATTGGGCTCCGCGAGCCAGGTTGCTGCATTGGCCTCGCCGACCCCGCCGGTCGGGCAGAACCGCACGTTCGGGAACGGCCCACCCAGCGAGCGCAGCCCCTTGATGCCGCCGGCCTGCTCGGCCGGGAAAAATTTTGTAATGTCGAAGCCGTAGGACAGCGCCATCATCAGCTCGGAGGCCGTGGCGATACCCGGCGCAAACGGCAAGGAGCTATGGGTGGCGGCCTTCAAGAGGTCCGGGGTCAAGCCCGGGCTGATGCCGAACGCAACGCCGAGCTTCTCGACACGGGTAAAGTCGGCCGGATTGAGAATCGTGCCGATGCCGACCACCGCCTCGGGCACCTCGGCCATCATCGCCCTCGCCGCCTCGATCGCAACAGGGGTACGCATGGTCACCTCCAGCGTGCGGACGCCGCCGGCCACCAGCGCACGCGCCAGCGGCACCGCATCCTGGATACGCTCGATGGTGAGGACGGGAATGACAGTCGCGGCCTTGAACAGCGCGGCGAGGTGGTTCTGTTGGGCAGTCGTGGTCATCTTGGCTTTCGTTTCACTTGGTCGCTTGACGCGTGGCCGCCGGCCGGTGCCGTTTCTTCGGCGGCATGGCATAACCCGGAATGATGGCGCCGGAATAGCAGATGACGAGGCTGGCGAGGCGGTGCCCGGCCTGGGCGGCCTCGACCGGGTCGGAACCGGCGAGCCGTGCCGCGATATAGGCCGCCGCAAAGCTATCGCCGGCCGCGGTGGTGTCGACCACGGGTTTAGTCATGGGCTCCGCGCGGACCTCATAGGGCCCCCCGGGAAAGCGCAGCAGGCTGACCGGCTCGGCGAGCCGGAACACCAGCTCGGAGCTTGGGATGCGCGCCATCAACTGCTCGTGGCTCTCACCGGGATAGAGGGCGAGCAGATCCTCGGTCGAGGTCAGCACGATGTCGGCTGCCGCGAAGGCCGCTGAAAACACCTCGCGCGCGACCTCACGATCCGGCCATCCCCGCGCGCGAAAATTGGTGTCGAACACGAAGCGGGTGCCAAGCAGACGCGCGCGCTTGATCGCCGCGAACAGGCGCTCGCGCCCGGCCGCGTCGTAGATCGAGAGCGTGATCGCAGAGAGATAGACGATGTCGTAGCTCATCAGCGAGTTGAGGAGATCGTCCGTTTCCGGCAGGTTCATCAGCTGGCGCGCCGCCGCACTGTCGCGCCAGTGGAAGAACTGGCGCTCTCCCTTCGCATCCAGCTGGATCATGTAGAGGCCGGGCAGCTTGCCCGGCAGCCGCGCGACGCGCCTCGTGCCGACGCCCTCCGCAGTCCAGGCCGCGATCATCTCATCGCTCAGGGCATCGTCGCCAAGCGCGGTGAAATAATCGACCTTGACCTCGAGCCGCGCGAGGTAAACGGCCGTGTTGAGGGTGTCGCCGCCGAATCCACGCGAGTAGAGGCCCCCGCCCTGCCCGCTGGAAGGTCCGGCGGATTGTCCACCCTGGGCCTGCCGGAGCTCGACCATGCATTCGCCGATGCAAGCAACGCTCGCCATCACTTTACCCGCTCAGTCAGAGATCAGGCGACGAAATTGCCGCCGAGCTCGTCTTCGATGTGAATGCGGATGATGTCGTCGAAAGTCTTCTCGGCAGTGGTGAAGCCGAGCTCGAGCGACCGCTTTGCATTGAAGTTGCGCGGCCAGCCGCCGACGATGCCGACGATAAAGGGATCGGGCTCCCGCTTGATGCGGGCGGCGACCTTGTCGCCGGCGACGCGCTTCAGCGCAGCGATCTGCTCGCCAACCGTCGCCGACAGGCCCGGCATGGTCAAATTACGGCGCGGCCCCACCGCGGCGAGGTCCATGGTGCCGGCATGCAGCAGGAAGCCGACGGCGGAGCGCGGCGTGGCATGCCAGTGGCGGACGTCCTCGGACACGGGAAGAACCGCTTCCTTGCCGGCCAGCGGCTCGCGCAGGATGTTGGAGAAGAAGCCCGATGCCGCCTTGTTGGGCAGGCCGGGCCTGATGCAGATGGTCGGCAGGCGGATGCCGATGCCATCGAGGAAGCCGCGGCGGGAATAGTCGGCCAGCAGTAATTCGCCGATCGCCTTCTGCGTACCGTAGCTCAGAAGCGGCGTGTGGAAGAACTCGTCGCCGATCGCATCGGGGAACGGCGCGCCGAACACCGCGATCGAGGACGTGAAGACCACGCGCGGCTTGTAGCCGCCGCCTGCAAGCCTGACGGCATCGAGCAGCATTCGCGTGCCGTCGAGATTGATGCGGTAGCCCTTGTCGAAATCGAGCTCGGCTTCGCCCGAGACGATCGCGGCGAGATGAAAGATCACGTCCGGACGGCCGGCGATCAGCTTTTCGGCCGCACCCGGCACGGCGAAATCGCTCGACACGGTCTCGACGGCAAAACCGGCTCTTTCGGGCGCCTTCGGCTCGACCACGTCATGCATGGTCAGCTTGGTGATGTCGCTCTTGCCGAGCCGGCCGTCGCGCGACAACCGTTCGCACAATTTGCGGCCGACCATGCCGGCGGCGCCCAGAACCAGAATGTGCAAGAGCCTACTCCTTTTTATTGGCCGGAACGCGCCGATTTCGGCAATTCGTCCTGGCGCGCTCTCGAGGCAGGCCCCGCGATCATTCCTTCACGGCGCCGGTCATCGCCGACACATAATACTCCACGAAGAAGGAATAAAGGATAACTACGGGAACCGAGCCGGTCAGAGCCGCCGCCATCAGGGCCCCCCAGTGGTAGACGTCGCCATTGACGAGCTCGGTGATCGCGCCGACCGGGATCGTCTTGTTTTCGGACGAGGAGATGAAGGTCAGCGCGTAAATGAACTCGTTCCAGGACAACGTGAAGGCGAAGATGCCCGCCGAGATCACGCCCGGCAGCGAAAGCGGCAGCGTGATCTTCATCAGAATCTGCAGCCGCGTCGCCCCGTCGATCAGCGCACACTCCTCCAGCTCATAGGGGATGGTGCGGAAATAGCCCATCAGGAGCCAGGTGCAGAACGGGATCAGGAAGGTCGGATAGGTCAGGATCAGCGCCAAATTGCCGTCGAACAGCCCGAGCTGAAACACGATCGCCGCCAGCGGAATGAACAGAATGGAGGGCGGCACCAGATAGCCGAGGAAGATCGCAAGGCCGACATAGCGCGAGCCCTTGTAGCGAAGGCGTTCGATCGCATAGGCGGCGCAGACGCTGGCGAACAGGGAGATGAAGGTCGAGGACACCGAGACGATCACGGTGTTCCACATCCAGAGCGGATAGTCGGTGTCGAAGAACAGCTTCTTGATGTGCTCCAGCGTCGGATGCACGATCCAGAACGGATTGTACTTTTCGTAGTCGTACATCTCCGCGTCCGGCTTGAACGTCGCGACCGCCATCCAGTAGAACGGGAACAGCAGGAAGAAGATGATCAGGCCGAGCGGAAGGTAGACCCGAAAAAACTTCCGCGGGAAGCTCTCGAGATAGTCCATTCCGACGCTTTGGTCGTCTGCCGTGGTCATGGTCAGTCCCTCCCGCCCTGCTGCCAGCGGGAACGCTGAAGCCCGAAAAAGCTGAGCAGGATCGCCGCGACCAGGAACGGAATCATCGCGTTCGAGATCGCCGCCCCCTCGCCGAGATTGCCGCCAGTGATGGCGCGCTGGAACGACAGCGTCGCCATCAGATGGGTGGAGTTGATCGGTCCACCCCGCGTGATGGTGTAGATGAGCTGAAAGTCGGTGAAGGTCATCAGCACCGAGAACGTCATCACGACCGCGATGATCGGCGACAGCATCGGCAGCGTGATGTGGCGGAAGCGCTGCAGATTGGTGGCGCCGTCGAGATTGGCGGCCTCATAGAGCGAGGGCGAGATGGTCTGTAATCCCGCCAGCAGCGTGATCGCCACGAAAGGCACGCCGCGCCAGATATTGGCGGCGACGACCGACCAGCGCGCATTCCAGGGATCGCCAAGGAAATCGATATAGCGCGTGATCAGGCCGGCCTTAATCAACACCCAGGAGATGATCGAGAACTGGCTGTCATAAATCCACCAGAACGCAATCGCAGAGAGCACCGTGGGCACGACGAAGGGCAACAGCACGATCGCCCGAATCATCGACTTCATCGGCAGCCGCTCGTTGAGCAGCAGCGCCAGGTAAAGACCGATGGCGAATTTCACCGCGCTGGCGGCGACCGTGTAGAAGATCGTGTTGAACACCGAAAGCCAGAACACTGAGTCCTTCGCCAGCGAGACGAAATTCTGGAAGCCGATGTAGCGCCCGGCGCCGCCGATCTTGGTATCGGTCATGCCGAGCCAGAAGCCCAGCGCCAGCGGGTAAGCCAGAAACAGGATGAGGATGGCGATTGCCGGCACCATGAACATCGCGCCGAGGAAATGCCGGCTCTCGAATGCTCTGGTCCACAAGCTGCTGCGCTTGGCCTGCGCGACAGTGGACTCGGCCATAACTGCCATGTCGGATTCCCCTCGACGAAAAGTCGCGGCGTCCGGCGAACCGGACGCCGCGTAGATTGGAGCTGATCAGACCTGATAGTAGCGCTTGGCGCGCTCGGCTGCGCGTGCGGCTGCCGCCTTCGGCGTCACCGAGCCCGACGCCGCCTCGGCGAACATGTCGACGACGACGAAGTCGCCCATCACCGCGGCCGAGGCATAGCCGAGATCGCCGGCATAGCCGTTGTCGCGGCAGCGCTTCAGGCAGTCGCGATACGGCGTGATCTTCGGATCCGACGTCCACACCGGGTTGTCGTTGTAGGCCGGAAGCGGCGGCGACACGTAGCCGTTGGAGGAGACCTCCCAGGCGTCGTAGTTCGCCTTGTCCATCATGAACTTGATGTATTCCTTGACCGCCTTCGGATACTTCGAGTGCTTGTAGCCGTAATAAACCAGCACGTTCTGCTGCTCGGTCGACACGCCGACCGGACCGATCGGCATCGGCGCGTGGTTCATGTCCTTGGCGATCTCCTGCTGCTTCGGATCGGTCGAGTTCTTTCCGACGGTCCAGATCGAGATGCCGTTCAGCGTCAGGCTGAGCTCGCCGTTGAGGAACGCCTTGTTGTTGTTCGAGTCGTTCCACGACAGCACGCCGGGGATGAAGGTCTCGTAGAGCTGCTTGACGTATTCGAGCGCGGCGATCGTCTCCGGCGAGTCGATCACGACCTCGTTCTTTTCATTGACGACTTTGCCGCCGAAGGCCCACAGCGCCCACTGGCACCAGCCGTTGGCGTCACCCGTGGCGTGGCCGAGCGCGAAGCCGGCCGGCGTGTTGTTCTTCTTCAGAGCCTGGCAGAGCTTGAGGAAGCCGGCAGTGTCCTTGGGAAATTCATCGAAGCCGGCGGCCTTCACGTGGCTAACGCGATAGTTCAGGCAGCCGCCGGTCGCGCCCTGCGGAATGGCGATCCAGCTGTTGCCCTTCTTGCCGTAGCGTTCGGCAACCGGGTACCAGCCGCCATACTGCGCGCCGAGATAGTCGGCGACGTCAGTCATGTCGATCAGCTTTTCCGGGAATTTGTGGGGATCATCGAGCGTTCCGATGATCAGGTCGGGACCGGCGCCGACATTGGCGGCGACCGCGGCTTTGGGGCGGATGTCCTCCCAGCTCTCGGCCTCGAGCTTGATCTTGACGCCGGTCTTCTCGGAGAACGCCTTGGTCTGCTCGGCGAATTTGTCGAACTCGGCCTGAATGAACTGCTTCCAGCGCAAGACGCGGATGGAAGCGTTCGGCTCGGGCGTGTTGGTCCACTCCGCCGCGCGTACCGGGACAATGCCCGGGCCGGCCAGCAGCGCCGCGCCGCCCAGACCGACTTTAAGCACACTTCGCCTGTCGAAATCGCTCATCGTTCTCTCCCTAAATTTTATATTTGTATTGGGTCGTCTTGTATTGGGGCAGTTCTGCTTGGCAGTTCTTTGGCGTCGCTATACGCGTTTGCCCGTCGCCTCGTCGAACAGATGAATCACGGAAGGATCGGGCTTCAGCTTGACCTTGTCGCCCGGGTTGAACTGGTGACGTTCGCGGAAGACCGCGACGACCTGCTCACCACCGAGCTTCGCAAACACCTGCGTTTCCGAGCCGGTCGGCTCGACCACGACGATCTCGGCATCGGCGCCGTCGTCAGCGATGGTGAAATGCTCGGGACGCACGCCGTAAACGACAGGACGCCCGTCGGACGCCGCCGGCGCGTTCCTGAGCGGCAGCTTGACGCCATTCGGCCCCTCGAAGGTCGCAACGCCGTTGACCCGCACATGACCCTTCAGGAAGTTCATGGACGGCGAGCCGATAAAGCCGGCGACGAACTGGTTCTCGGGCTTGTCGTAGAGCTCGAGCGGCGTACCCATCTGCTCGACGATGCCGTCATGCATGACCACGATTTTATCGGCCATGGTCATGGCCTCGATCTGATCGTGGGTGACGTAGACCGTCGTGGTCTTCAGCCGCTGGTGCAGCTCCTTGATCTCGGTGCGCATCGCGACGCGCAGCTTGGCGTCGAGGTTCGACAAGGGCTCGTCGAACAGGAACACCTGCGGATCGCGCACGATGGCGCGGCCCATGGCGACGCGCTGGCGCTGGCCGCCGGAGAGCTGGCGCGGATAGCGTTCGAGCAGCGGCGACAGTGCCAGGATCTCGGCGGCGCGCTTGACGCGCTTGTTGATCTCTTCGGTGCTCTCGCCCCGCAGCTTCATCGAGAAGCCCATGTTCTCGCCGACCGTCATGTGCGGATAGAGCGCGTAGTTCTGGAACACCATCGCAATGTCCCGCTCCTTGGGCTGGACATTGTTGACGACGCGGTCGCCGATCGAGATCGTGCCTGAGGTGATGTTCTCGAGACCGGCGAGCATGCGCAGAAGCGTCGACTTGCCGCAGCCGGAGGGGCCAACCAGGACAACGAACTGGCCGTCCTCGATCGGAATCGAAACGCCGTGCAGGACTTCAAAATTGCCGAACGATTTCCGCACGTCGCGGATTTGCACAGACGACATCTAGCTCCCTCCTCGAAAGTCCACGACGCATCTCGCGCCGCGACCGTCTTGTTTTTTCAGACTTCACCGAACGAAGCCCAACCTTAGCGGGCGACATTGTCGGCAGTTTGCGCGGTTTTGGCAATTTGTCTTTGGTTAGTCCGTGCTGGTAGCGCTGTCAACGTTCCTTTGTTTGCGACAGTGAGTGTGTTAAGAGCAGCAAATGGGTCGAAACCGCACCAAGTCAGGCAAAATCCGGCTGGCGGAAGTCGCCGAGCTCGCCGGCGTAAGCCCGATCACAGCGTCCCGCTTCTTCCGCAATCCCGAGGCGCTGTCGGTGGCCAAACGGATCCGGGTCGAAAGCGCGGCCAGGGAGCTTGGCTATGTGCCGAACCTGGCGGCGCGCGCGTTGGCCTCGCAGCGCACCGAGGTGATCGGTGTCTTGATTCCGTCGCTGACCAATAACGTGTTCTCCGACGTGCTACGCGGCATCTACGACGCCTCCGAAAACAGCCGTTACTCGATCCAGTTGTCCAACACACGCTACAGTATTCTCCAGGAGGAGAAGCTGCTGCGGCTGTTTCTTGCGCAGAAGCCGGCCGGGCTGATCGTCACCGGCATCGACCAGACCACGGAATCGCGCGCAATGCTCGATGCCGCCGACTGCCCGATCGTGCAGATCATGGAGATCGGACCCAATCCGATCGACATGATGATCGGCTTTTCGCACTATGACGCAGCCCGTGCGGCGGTTGCGCATCTGTTCGCGCAAGGTCACCGCAAGATCGGTTTCGTCGGCGCACGGATGGATCCGCGGGTGCAGCGCCGGCTCGACGGATACGTCTCGGCCATGAAAGACGCCGGACTGTTCGACCAACGCCTCGTCGTCACCACGGCGACTCCGACCTCGGTAACGCTCGGAGGCGCCCTGTTCACCGATCTCCTGGCGCGGGAGCCCGGCATGGACGCGGTGTTCTGCGCCAATGACGACCTCGCGCTGGGTGTGCTGTTCGAATGCAGGCGCCGCGAGATCGCGATCCCCGAACAGATCGCGATCGTAGGCTTCAACGATCTCGAATTCATGGCCTCCGCCGTCCCGACTTTGACGAGCGTGCGCACCAACCGCTACGAGATGGGCAACACGGCCGCCAGCATGTTGATCGAGGCGATCGACGGACGGCGCCCGGAGCACCCGGTGCTCGATCTCGGCTTCAAGGTGATCGAGCGGCAAAGCTCGTCGGCCCGGCGTTCCGACAACCGGCCAGCCGTTTCAGGCGGGGGCGTCGCGAACAAAATGGTAGCGTTACCAAGTGGCCATGACTAGTATCGGATTTGTGAGGAAACGACCCGCCAGCGGGCAGGCAAATCGTCGCTCGCGCCGTTGGGCATCGCACAAGCCGAAACCATAAAACGGACGCCAGTGCGTTTGCATTGCAGGAGGAACCAATGACAAAAAAACCAACCAATGGGCATGCCCCCGCCGGCAAGGGCGCTCGCCGCCACCTCCGCTCGCAGGAATGGTTCAACAATCCGCATAATCCGGGCATGACCGCGCTCTATATGGAGCGCTATTTGAACTACGGTCTCACCCGCGCCGAGCTCCAGTCCGGCAAACCGATCATCGGCATCGCGCAGACCGGCAACGACCTCTCCCCCTGCAACCGCCACCATATCGAGCTTGCCCATCGCGTCCGCGAAGGCATCCGCGAGGCCGGCGGCATTGCGATGGAATTCCCGACCCATCCGATCCAGGAGACCGGCAAGCGCCCGACCGCGGCGCTCGACCGCAACCTCGCTTATCTCGGCCTCGTCGAAATCCTCTACGGCTATCCGCTCGACGGCGTGGTGCTGACCACGGGCTGCGACAAGACCACGCCGGCCTGCATGATGGCGGCGGCGACCGTCAACCTGCCCGCGATCGTGCTGTCGGGCGGGCCGATGCTGAACGGCTGGCACAATGGCGAGCGCACCGGCTCCGGCACCATCGTCTGGAAATCGCGCGAGCGCCTCGCCGCCGGCGAGATTGACTATGAAGAATTCATGGAGATCGTGGCGTCATCGGCGCCCTCGGTCGGCCATTGCAACACCATGGGCACCGCTTCGACCATGAACGGGCTCGCGGAAGCGCTCGGCTTCTCGCTGCCGGGCTGTGCGGCGATCCCCGCCCCCTATCGCGAGCGCGGCCAGATCGCCTACGAGACGGGAAAACGCATCGTCGACATGGTCTGGGAAGACCTCAAGCCTTCGGACATCCTGACCCGCAAGGCGTTCGAGAACTGCATCGTGATCAATTCGGCGATCGGCGGCTCGACCAACGCACCGATCCACATTAACGCGCTGGCGCGCCACATCGGCGTCGAGCTCTCCATCGACGACTGGCAGAAGGTCGGCCACGACGTGCCGCTGCTGGTGAACATGCAGCCGGCCGGCTTCTATCTCGGCGAGGAATTCCACCGCGCCGGCGGCGTGCCGGCCGTGGTGCGCGAACTGATGAAGCACAAGCGCATCCACGAGGACGCGGTCACGGTCAACGGCCGCGGCATCGGCGAGAACTGCGCCAATGCGCCAAAACCCGACAACGACGTGATCTGGTCTTACGACAAGCCGCTGGTGAAGGACGCCGGGTTCCTGGTGCTGAAGGGCAATCTGTTCGATTCCGCGATCATGAAGACCAGCGTGATCTCCAAGGAGTTCCGCGATCGCTACCTCAGCAACCCGACCGATCTCAATGCATTCGAGGGCCGCGCCATCGTGTTCGAGGGTCCCGAGGACTATCACGAGCGGATCGACGATCCCTCACTCGAGATCGACGAGCGCTGCGTGCTGTTCATCCGCGGCACCGGCCCGATCGGCTATCCCGGCGGCGCCGAGGTCGTGAACATGCAGCCCCCTGCGGCGCTGATCAAGCGCGGCATCATGTCCCTGCCCTGCATCGGCGACGGCCGCCAGTCGGGCACCTCGGGCTCCCCTTCGATCCTCAATGCTTCGCCGGAAGCCGCCGCCAATGGCGGGCTCGCGATCCTCAGAAACGGCGACAAGGTACGCGTCGATCTGAACAAGGGCAGTGCCAACATTCTCATCTCCGACGACGAGGTGAAGAAGCGCCACGCCGAGCTGGCGGCGAATGGCGGCTTCAAGCATCCGCCGAACCAGACGCCGTGGCAGGAGCTTTATCGCAACACCGTCGGCCAGCAGTCGACCGGTGCCTGCATGGAGCTCGCTACGCGCTATCAGAACGTCGCCGGCACATTTGGCGTAGCGCGGGATAATCACTGAGTTAGGAACACGTAGCCCGGGTGAGCGGAGCGACACCCGGGACATCCGCTCCCGGATATCGCGCTCGCGCGCTCATCCGGGCTACGGCACTGAGAAAATCGAGGAGAATACAAATGGCAGACCGCCTCAAGGGAAAGCGCGCCGTCATCACGGCTGCAGCGGCAGGCATCGGGCGCGCATGCGCCATTGCATTCGCGCGTGAAGGCGCAACCGTCATCGCCACCGACATCAACGAGAGCGGCATCGCGAGCCTGACCAAGGAAGGCATCGCCGAGGTCGCCAAGCTCGACGTGCGCAGCACCGCCGACGTTAACGCCTTCGCCAAGCGCGTCGGCAAGGTCGACATCCTGCTCAACGCGGCCGGCTTCGTGCACCACGGCACCATCCTGGAGTGTTCGGAAGAGGATTTTGATTTCTCGTTCGACCTCAACGTCAAGTCGATGCACCGGACCATCAGGGCCTTCCTGCCGGACATGCTCGCGGGCGGCGGCGGCAGCATCGTCAACATCTCCTCCTGCGCGGCGCTGCGGCCGCCGGCCAACCGTTACGTCTACAGCGCCTCGAAGGCAGCGGTGTCGCTGCTGACGCGCGCGGTCGCGCTCGACTTCATCACCAAGGGCATCCGCTGCAACAGCATCTGCCCGGGCACCGTCGAGACGCCTTCGATGCTCGACCGTGCCGCAGCGCAAGGGCCGCAGGGCAAGGAGATGTTCGTCTCCCGCCAGAAGATGGGCCGGCTCGGCACCGCCGACGAGATCGCATCCATGGCGGTCTATCTCGGCAGCGACGAGAGCGCCTTCACCACCGGTGTCGACCTCGTGGTCGACGGCGGCTACATGCTCTGACGCCAGAGGCCCGGCATGAACAAGATCGATCTCAACAACCGTGTCGCCATCGTCACCGGCGGCGCGCAGGGCTTTGGCCGCGCCATTGTTCAGCGCTTCGTCGCCTCCGGCGCCAAGGTCGCGATCTGGGATTTTGATGCAGCCCTGGCCGAGAAGACGGCAAAGGAAATCGGCGACAACACCTGCGTCTTCAAGGTCGACGTCACCGATACCGCGGCCGTCGAGCAGGCCCGCGACGCGACGCTGGCCGCCTTCGGCAAGATCGACATCCTCGTCAACAATGCCGGCATCGCCGGCGTCAACAAGCCGGTCTGGGAGACCGATCTCGAGGAATGGCGGAAAGTTCTGCGCATCAACCTCGACGGCCCTTTCATCGTCTGCAAGGCGATCGTGCCTTGGATGCTCAAGCAGAAGTACGGGCGCATCGTCAACATCGCCTCGATCGCCGGCAAGGAAGGCAATCCCAACGCCTCGCATTATTCGGCGTCCAAGGCCGGCCTGATCGCGCTGACCAAGTCGCTCGGCAAGGAATTGGCCGCACACGACATTCTCGTCAATGCGGTGACTCCCGCGGCTGCGAAGACGGCGATCTTCGACCAGATGACGCAGCAGCATATCGACTTCATGCTGTCGAAAATCCCGAAAGCGCGCTTTGTGCTGGTGGAAGAGCTAGCCGCGATGGTGAGCTGGCTCGCATCCGAGGACTGCGCGTTCTCGACCGGCGCCGTGTTCGACATCTCGGGTGGGCGGGCAACCTATTGAGGCAGCCATGATCCGAGAAGGCGGATGTCTGTGCGGCGCGGTGCGGTTCAAGGCGGAGGGCGAGCCGCTCAACGTCCGCATCTGCCATTGTCGCATCTGTCAGAAGGCGATGGGCTCGCCCTACTTCGTGCGCGCGCAGTTCGACCAGCGCGCACTGACTGTCGAGGGCGACACCGAGCGCTATGCGTCGTCCGAGAACATCGACCGCGTGTTCTGTAAGCGCTGCGGCACGCGCCTGTTCGCCTGGCGGCGCAACGGCACGCTGGCTGGCGTTGCGCTGGCGACCTTCGACGATCGCAACGCGTTTGTGCCCACCGAGCACATCTGGGTCAGCGAAAAGATGGGCTGGGTGACGATCGAGGACGGCATGATCCGATATGACGGGACGATCCCGACGTAGCTCATCCGGCGCCAAGGCTCCACGTCACGGCCGCTGGTCTCGCCGATCATTTGCGGCGTGGCATTTCGGGACCGCCCACCCTATGTTGAGGTGACGCGTTGCTGCACCACCGGTTGGCTGGGTCGGCTGCAAGACCGCAGGCAAACCGGGACGGACGAGCCGTGAACATTTCCTTGTATGACCTCTCGGTGTGGGTGCTGCCGCTGGTGCTCGCCATCACCTTCCACGAGGCTGCGCACGCTTTCGTCGCATATCGTCTCGGTGACGACACCGCATGGCAGCTCGGCCGTGTCAGCTTCAACCCCATCAAGCATATCGACCCGTTCGGCACGGTGGTATTGCCGGCGATGCTGCTGTTCGCGCATTCGCCGTTCCTGTTTGGCTATGCCAAGCCGGTGCCGGTGAATTTCCGCAAGCTCAACGACCCCAGGCTCGGCATGGTGTGGGTTGCGCTGGCCGGGCCCGCCACCAACATCCTGCTGGCGCTGGTCGCAGCTCTTGCCCTGCACGCCCTGCCCTGGGCTCCGGCCAACTCGGCACAATGGATCTTCGACAATCTCAAGAACGCACTGCTGATCAACGCGGTGCTGGCGGTGTTCAACATGATGCCGATCCCGCCGCTCGACGGCGGGCGCGTCGCGGTAGGGCTGCTGCCCCGGCCGCTCGCCCTCCCGCTGGCGCGGCTCGAGCCGTTCGGGATGCTGATTCTGATCGGCTTGCTGATCCTGCTACCGCTGGCAGGCTCGCAGTTCGGTCTAAATCTTGATGTTATTTCAGCAATACTGCGAACGTTGACCGGTTATGTGATTCAGGCTGTTCTCATTCTGACCGGCAATACGTAGTTGAACAGCACACCCGAACACAAGCCGAAGGGCTCGAGGCCGACTTGGTCAAAGCTGCCGATATGCTGATCGCGCGACGCGCTGATACCCGCGCTCGCGCCGATTTTGCCACCTGGAAGATGATGGCCAAGCTCAACGGGTCGTCCGCGCTGCCTCCGGAGGCGCAGGAGTTCCTCCTGAGCTACAAGAACCTGCGGGCGCAGATGAACGAGGGTGAGGCTACCGAGGCCACCATCGGCGCCATCTACAAGGCCTACTATGCCGAGATGGGCGGCGCGGGAACTCCACCTGACGTCCGCCCCCGGGCGGCTGAACCGGCGGCGGACAATGTTACCGCTTTCCGCCGCCCCGAACCGAAGCCGAAGAAGGCCAGTTTCTTCCGGGCCGCGACCGCGGGCGCAACCCAGAAGCGGCCGCTCCCGGTGGCCCTGATCTTCGCCTGCCTGGTCGTGGTCTATGTCGGGATCAGGCTCTACTGGCGCTGAGCCGTCTTCTTCTTTTTCCTTGCGTCCGGCGGCGTGAAGATGATGTCGACGGTGCGCTCGAACCGGTCGTCGGTCAGGCTGGCAGGCGGCTGCGGGATGGGATCGGATTTGCGGACAATCGAGATCGCGGCCGCATCGTAAGCTGCGTCCCCGGACGACTCGACAACGTCGACTGAAAGCACATTGCCACGTCGGTTGATCGCGAAGCTGACCTTGACCTTCTGATTGTTGGGCTCCTTGCCCTCCGGATTGACCTTGTGGGCCGTAAGGTGCGCGCTAATCTTGCGATTCCAGTCTGCCGTCAGCTTCAGAATGTCCTTGCCGATACCGAGCACAGGCGCCAGCGCCTTCTCGGCCTCGCGCGCGTCCTCATCGAGTGTCTGCCGCGCCGTCGCAACGGATTTCGGCGAGGCCTCCGCAGCGGGCGTTTCGACCGCCGCAATCTTCGGATCCTCGTCCTGCGGCTTCTTCGAGATGTTCTCGGTGACGACCCGATCGGGATCGTCGACCTGTTGCGACTGATCCTTTGGAAGCTCGGTTTCCTTGGTCTCGGCCTTTTGCTCGGGAAGCGCCTGCTGTTCCTGCATCGCTTCACTATCCGGTCCCGGCGGAAGGTCGGTGTCGGGCGCCTTCGGCGAGGCCATCTCGACAGCGAACTCCGCGCCGGCCGCGCCGAGGCCATCGTCGCCGTCATCGGCCCGCAGGTGCGCCAGCGCGAGCGCGGCGCCACCGAGATGGAGCGCGAGCGCCGCCATCGCTGCCAAAATCCAAAGCGTCCGGGCTGGTCTGGACTCGTCCGACATCGCGGGCCTCTAAGGCTGAGCGGCGCCTGCCGCAGGCGCTCCCGGAGCGCCTTCCAGCGCAACCAGCTTCACCCGCGAATAGCCGCCTGAGCGCAACAGCTCCATGACGCCCATCAATTCGCCATACGGCACCGAGCGATCGGCGCGCAGGAAGACATACTTGTCCTTGCTCATGTCGGACAGACCGTCCAGCGTGCCGATCAACTCGGCGCGGTGAACCGGGTTCTCCCCGATGGCAAGCGTCAAATCGGGCTTGATGCTGAGATAGGTCGGCTTGTCCGGCTTCTTCTGCGGCGTCGCGCTCGACGTCGGCAGATCGATCGGCAGGTCGACGGTCGACAGCGGCGCTGCGACCATGAAGATGATCAGCAGCACCAGGATGACGTCGATGAACGGCGTGACGTTGATTTCATGCGTCTCGCCGAAATCGTCGTCGTCATCATTGTCTGCGAGCGAGACGCCCATGGTTCACTCCGCCGCGCGCGAATGCACGCTGCCGTGGCTGCGGTCGAGATCGCGCGAGAGTAACCGCCCCGCCGCGCCCGAGGCACGGCTGACGAGTTCGAGATAGCTCTTCGTCACGCGCGAGAAGTAATTGTAGATGATGACGGCGGGAATGGCGGCGACCAGGCCGATCGCGGTGGCGAGCAGCGCCTCGGCGATACCGGGCGCGACGACGGCGAGGTTCGTGGTCTGCGACTTCGATATCCCGATGAAGCTGTTCATGATGCCCCACACCGTGCCGAACAGGCCGACGAAGGGCGAGGTCGAGCCGATGGTCGCGAGCACGCCCATGCCGACGCGGATGCGCCGCGCCTCCGCACGCATGATCTCGGAGAAGCTCGAAGCCGCCCGCTCCTTGATGCCGGTGTCACTGGAGAGGCCGGCCGACATCCGCGCCTCCCGCAGCGCCGCCGCCAGGAAGGACGGCAGGATGCCCTCCTTGGCGCCGAGCGCCATCTGCGCTTCCGCGAGCGAGCGCGCCTCCGCGATCTTCTTCAGCGCCGAGCGAAGCTTGGTCGCGGCGATCGACAGCTCGATCGACTTGGCGATCAGCACCGTCCAGGTCATCAGCGATGCAAAAGCGAGCCCGATCATCACCGCCTTCACGATGATGTCCGCCGACATGAACATCACCCAGGGCGACAATTCCTTCATGGCGGGCGCGATGCCGGCTGCAGTATCGGACTTTGCAGCCGCAGGCGCGGCAGCTTGCGGCGCCGCAGGCGGAGCAACAACCGGGGCCGGGCCGACCGGGGACGGCTGAGCCGTCGACTGGACCGGTGCCGCGGGCGTGGCCTGTGTCTGGGCGGAAACAGGGGATGCAAGCCAGGCGGCCGCCAGCACCAGAGCTGCGGCAAGGCTTGCTTGGAAGGACATGATCTTCATACTTCGGCCCAGTAGCGAATGAGGTTGTGATAGATACCCGTCAATTTGACCGTTTCGGGATCGTCACGCCCGAGCCGTTCCACCAGCGCCTGTATCGCGGTGTCGAGGTCAAAGATCATGCTCCGGGCTTGATCGTCCCGTATCATGCTCTGAAGCCAGAAGAAAGACGCAACCCGCGTTCCCCTCGTCACCGGGGTGACCAGATGGAGGCTGGTCGAGGGATAGAGCACGCAGTCCCCGGCTTGCAACTTGACTTCGTGCGAACCGTAGCTGTCCTCGATCACAAGTTCGCCACCGTCGTACTCCTCCGGCTCGGCCAGGAACAGCGTGACCGAGAGGTCTGTGCGGATGCGAAGGCCGGTCAGGCGGTCGCCGCGGATCGCATTGTCGACGTGCAGGCCGAAATGGTGGCCGCTGCTGGCCGCATAGCGGTTGAACAGCGGCGGGAATATCTGGAGGGGGATCGCGGCCGCGATAAAGCGCGGGCTCGACGTCAGCGCCGAAATGATGCGGTTGCCGAGCTTGCGCGCGACCTCGCTGTCCGGCGCCAATTGCTCGTTGCGCTTGACCATCGCCGACTGCGAGCCGGCGGTGGAGCGCCCGTCCTCCCATTCGCTGACGTCCATGATGCGGCGGAAATCCGCCACATCATCCTTGCTCAGAACGCCAGGAAGGCACGTCAGCATGATCAGAACTTCGCTGTCGTCACGAGGTAGAATGCCCGCCCTGGCGCGACCGCCACGAAGGGCACGGCACTGCGATAGAACGAGTCGTAATAGAGCTTGTTCGTCAGGTTCTGGGCGTAGAACTTCATGGTCCAGTTCTGGTCGATCTTCTTCTCGAGGAATGCGTCGAAACGCCAGTAGCTCGGCAACTCGTTGGTGTTGGCCGCGAACGTGCCGCCATAGACCTTCGAGCGGTACACCGCCTGGCCGCCGAGTTCCCAGCCGCCGTCGAACTTGTACTTGGTCAACATGCTGAACGATTGGTGGGCTATGTTGGCGAGTTGCAGACCGAGATTCGAGGCAACGCCGCTCTGCGTGACCTTCGACTGCATCAGCACCAGGCCGCCAAAAATGCTCCAGCGGTCGGTGAGCTTGCCCTCGGCCTCGATGTCGATGCCCTGGATCCTGTAGGCGGCGCCCGAAGTCAGCACGCTGTTGACGGTCTCGCGCGCATTGTCCTTGGTCGTCTGGAACAGCGCACCGGTCACCAGCAGGTGACGGTCGGCAAGCTCCCATTTGGTGCCGAGCTCGATTGCCTTGTTGCGCTCGGGTCCGAGCAAAACGGTCGTGTTGGGCGGAACACCACCGTAATCGGTCGCGGTCGCATCAAGCTCCGACCCGAACGGATTGGCCGAGGTCGCATAGGCTGCATAAAGGCTGCCGATCGAGATCGGCTTGTAGACCGCGCCGACATTGTAATTGACAAGATCGGCGTTCATTTTTAGGGCGGGGGGCGCGTTGACTGACGCACTCATATTATAGCCGTCGTAGCGCACGCCGCCATTCACAATGATGGTGTCCTGCCAGTTCGCAGTGTCCATGACGTAGACGCTGCTGGTGTTGACACCATAGCGCGTGGGATTTCCAACCAGCGATGGCGTGTTGCTGAAGGGAATGTAGGTGTACTGCGGCGAGTAGAGGTTGACCCCCGTGACCGCTCCGTTGCTGGTCGAGCCGCCGCCGAATAGTTCCGACGAGAGGCCGGTGTAACGGTCGATCGAGATGTTCTCGTTGGCGTATTCCACGCCGAACACCGCGGTGTGCTTGACCCCTCCGGTGACGAGCTTGAAAGTGGCCTCGTTCTGGTTGGCCCACACGTCGACGTTCTGGAAGCGGCTCTGCGCGCTGGCCGTGGTGGTCCAGAGCAGCGGATTGGGGCTGGTCGTGTTCGGGTTCTGCGGCAAGGTGCCGATGTAGTTCAGCAGCGAGTGCTCGCCGCGAACCTTGCTGGTCAGCGTAATGGCATCGTTGACCTTGTACTCGATCGTTCCGGTGCCGAAATCCTGCCGTGCGGTCTGGAAGTCGCGATTGAGGAAGCCGTACCAGTTTCCGCGCGGAATGCCCGCCGACGTCACAGGGACATTGCCCTGCCTGTAGAAGGGCACGCCGAAATCCGGGTAGCCGCTAAGATCGGTGTGGACATAGTTCGTCGTGATCTTGATGTCGTTGGTCGGGGTGTACTTGGTCGAGATGAAAGAACCCCAGCGATCGTCGGTGATATAGTTGCGGCCGGCGACGTTGGCGTCCTGGAACAGGCCGCCCACGCGCACGGAGAAGGTCGGATCGACGACCTGGTTGACGTCGAGCGTGACGCGCTTGGTTCTGTCGGTGCCGAACTCGGTATCCATCCGCTTGAAATTAACGTCGCCCGCCTGCTTGGTGACGATGTTGATGGCACCGCCAGCGGTGCCGCGGCCGGCGTAGGACGAGGCGGGGCCCCGCAGGATCTCGATCTGCTCGGTGAAGAAGTTTTCGCGGATTGAGACCGCGGGATCGCGGATACCGTCGATGAAGACGTCGTTGCGCGCATCGAAGCCGCGGATGAAGAAGCGGTCGCCAAACGCGTTGCCGCCCTCGCCCGACCCCAGCGTCACGCCAGCGGTGGAGCGCCCGATCTCCTTCAGCGTCGTGGCGTTCTTGTCCTCGAGAACTTCCTTGCTGAGCACGGTGATGGTCTTCGGCGTGTTCAGCATCGGCTCGGGAAACTTGCCGGAGGCCTGGACGTGGTCGACCTTGTATGGCGCCGCCGGATCCGAATACGGATTGCGGTCAACCTCGCCGGACGGCGTGGTGGGAGCGGTCTGCTGCGCCGCCTGCTGCCGCTGCGCGGCGCGGCGAAGCGCATTGCGCGCGCGGACCTGATCCGCCGTCGGCTTCGAAGCCACCGGGCGCGGACGCGCGACCGGCGCATCGACCGTCACCGGCGGCAGGTTCGACTGCTGAGCCTCCGCGCCGCTCGACACCGATGCTGCTGCGATCAGGCCGGCGACAGCGGAGACCTTCTTGCCGGAAACGCTCGTGAACTTTTCATCGAATGCTGCGACCGAACGCAACGACTTCGGTGCGACCACCTGCCCCATTACCAAACACGCCCCATATTCCAGTTCGCCCATTCACTTCGATGAGCGATTGGAGTGTTGGTATCGGCCGCAAAATTGCGGGTCAATGCGAGTAAGCCGCGAGAACGCTTGAATAAGTCCAGATCAAAGCGATTCTAAACTGCCGTTTGAAATCGTTCTAAATCGAGATTGGAGTCGTTCTAAAGAGCGCGTGAAAATGCTGCTAAATCGGCGGTCGCGGGCGCATCGTCAATCGCTGCTTGGCGGCTTCATCAACGAGAACAATTCATCGACGGTCTTCCGCGCCACCGCGCGCACGCGGTCGCTGTCGTCCATGCCTGCGATGTTGACGCCGTTGACGACGGCTCTGATCTCGTCGCGGAACTCGGTGAGAAAGCGCAAGGGATCACGCTGCTCGTTGGCGACGCGTGCGATCAGTCCCGTGATCAGGATCTGACACGCGATCAGCTTGCCGTTCAGTTCGTCCATGCTGCGCTCCCGTTGTGGCATGTCGATATGACCGATGCCGGTTTCCCTGACAACCGAAACGAGCTCCGCACGATTAGAACCGTCCCTGCCAGCCGTCGCCTTGCGGCCCATGCGCGGCGCCGCTCAGTCCAGAGCACACCGCTTTCGAGCATTGCACAAACTTTGCACGCTGATCGTTCCTGAGGGGGAATGCAGCACGGCACACCGTAGTGACACGGAGCTGCCTAACCCGTGCAAAGCTTTCCAATTGTTTAGGATTCTCAACCGATAGTGCTGTTTACACTGGAACTTGGCGTGTATTATACAAGCCTCCTGGAACCCTATGATTGCCTCATAATTCGTAGCTTAGGGCATAAGAGCCGACACGAGACGATATGAAAAAGTCCCGGCCGATCCTCTGGATTCTGATCATCGCGGCCGTGGCCTCCGCAGGTTACTATGGTTGGCAGAAATTCGGCTCGCCCGACGCCGGAAAAACCCAGACCGCACAAAAGGGGCCGCAGCGCCCGTCCGCCGTCCCTGTGAGCGTTTCGCCGGTTCAAAAGGTGGACTTTCCGGTTTACCTGACCGGTCTGGGCACGGTTGCGGGCTTCAACACCGTCCAAGTCCGAACCAGGGTGGATGGCCAGATCGACAAGATCGCCTTCACCGAAGGCCAGATCGTCAAGGAGGGCCAGCTTCTCGCCTCGATCGATCCCCGTCCCTATCAAGCCACACTCGACCAGGCCAAGGCCAAGAAGGCCCAGGACGAGGCAAATCTGGCCAACGCCAATCTCGAGCTCCAGCGCGCCATGAAGCTCGGCGAATTCGCCACCGCCCAGCGGGTCGACACCCAGCGCTCCACGGTCGCCCAGCTCACCGCACAGATCGCCGCCGATGATGCTGCGATCTCCAACGCGCAGACCCAGCTCGACTACACCCAGGTCAAGGCGCCGATCACCGGCGTCGCGGGCCTGCGCCAGGTCGACATCGGCAACATCGTCAACGCCTCGACGCAGACCGGCATCGTCACGATCTCGCAGGTCGAGCCGATCTCGGTGATCTTCACCGCGCCAGAGGATCAGCTGCCCTATATCAGCGAGGGCCAGAAGGCCGGCGCGCTCAGGGTGATCGCCTTCACGACCGACGGCAAGAAGACGCTGGCCGAGGGCAAACTCGCGGTCATCAACAACCAGGTCGACACCAGCAGCGGCACGATCCGGCTCAAGGCGGTGTTCGACAACAAGGACCACGCGCTGTGGCCCGGGCAGTCGGTGTCAACGCGCCTGCTGGTGCGCACCCTCAAGGATGCGACCGTTGTCCCGGATGATGCGGTCCAGCACTCCACCAACGGCCTCTACGCCTATTCTGTCAATCAGGACAACAAGGCCGAGGTGCACAAGATCAAGGTCAGCTACAGCATCGACGGACGTTCCGTCGTCGACGAAGGGCTGACGCCCGGGCAGCAAGTGATCACCGGCGGCCAATTCAAGGTCCAGCCCGGGAGCCTCGTCTCCACGACCGTGGCGAGTACGGATCCGGCCCAGAACAAGGTCCGACAGGAATGAACGCGGGCGGGATTTCGGCACCTTTCATCCGTTATCCCATCGGCACCTCGCTGCTGATGGCCGGCATTCTCTTCGTCGGTCTCGTCGCCTATCCCCTGCTGCCGGTCGCGCCACTGCCGCAGGTAGACTTCCCGACCATCCAGATCACAGCCAATCTGCCGGGCGGCAGCCCAGAGACCATGGCTTCGTCGGTGGCCCAGCCGCTCGAACGGCAATTCGCCCAGATCCCGGGCATCGCCCAGATGACCTCGACGAGCTATCTGGGCACCGCGTCGATCACCATCCAGTTCGACCTCAACCGCAGCATCGACGGCGCCGCCAACGACGTGCAGGGCGCCATCAACGCCGCGAGCGGTCAGCTGCCGAAGAACCTGCCGTCGCCGCCGACCTACCGCAAGGTCAACCCGGCCGACGCGCCGATCCTGCTGCTGTCGGCAACCTCAGACACATTGCCGCTGACCAGCGTCAGCGACGCGGTCGACGCCCAGCTCGCCCAGCAGATCAGCCAGCTCTCCGGCGTCGCGCAGGTCTTCATCGGGGGCCAGCAGAAACCGTCTATCCGCATCCAGATCGACCCGGCCAAACTCGTCGCCAAGGGCCTGTCGATGGAGGACGTGCGCAGCCAGATCGCGATCACCACGGTCGACAGCCCCAAGGGCAACATCGACGGCCCGAAGCGCGCCTACACGATCTACGCCAACGACCAGCTCACGCAGGCCAAGGACTGGAACGACGTCATCATCGCTTATCGCAATGGCGGTCCCTTGCGAATCCGCGATGTCGGCCAAGCGGTCAGCGGCGCCGAGGACGCCAAGCAGGCGGCCTGGGCCAACGGGAAGCGCGGCGTGTTCCTGGTGATCTTCAAGCAGCCGGGCGCCAACGTTATCGAAACCGTCGACCGGATCAAGGCCACCCTGCCTCGCCTCGTCGCCGCGATCCCGCCCGCGATCAAGATCGAGCTCATCAGCGACCGCACCACGACGATCCGCGCCGCGGTCGAGGACGTCCAGTTCACGCTGCTGCTGACCATAGCGCTGGTGGTCATGGTCATCTTCATTTTCCTGCGCAGTTTTTGGGCGACTGTCATTCCCACAATCACAGTGCCGCTGGCGCTGCTGGGCGCGTGCGCCTTGATGTGGGTCGTCGGCTATTCGCTCGACAATCTATCGCTGATGGCGCTCACCATCGCGGTCGGATTCGTCGTCGACGACGCTATCGTGATGCTCGAGAACATTACGCGCTACATCGAAGAAGGCGAATCGCCGATGGCGGCGGCCTTCAAGGGCTCCAAGGAAATCGGCTTCACCATCGTGTCGATCAGCATCTCGCTGGTCGCAGTGCTGATTCCACTGCTGCTGATGGGCGGCATCATCGGACGCCTGTTCCGCGAATTCGCCGTCGTGCTGGCGATGACAATCTTCGTCTCGATGTTCGTGTCGCTGACCCTGACGCCGATGATGGCCTCGCGCTTCCTGCGCGCCCATGGCGAGGTCACCCACGGCAAGTTCTACCAATGGAGCGAGCGCGGCTTCGATGCAATGTTGCGCGGCTACGAATGGGTGCTCGACCATGCCCTGAGCTGGCGCCGCACCACGCTCACGATCTTCTTCGCCACCCTTGCCCTGTCGGTCTATCTGTTCGTGCTGATCCCGAAAGGCTTCTTCCCGCAACAGGACGTCGGCCTGATCACGGCGACCTCGGAAGCCTCCCAGGACATCTCGTTCGCGGAGATGCAGCGCCGCCAGGTCGAGCTCGGCAAAATCGTAATGGACGACCCCGACGTCGCAACGATCGCGATGAACATCGGCGGCAGTGGCCGCGCCGGCAACAACGGCAACATGTTCATCACGCTGAAGCCGCTCAGCGTCCGCAATGCCTCGGCGCAGCAGATCATCGCGCGGCTGCGTCCCAAGCTCGAGAAGGTGTCCGGCGCCCGCCTCTACATGCAGGCGGCCCAGGACGTCCGGCTCGGCGGCCGGCCGACGCGTACGCAGTTCGAGTTCACCCTGCAGGACGCCGATCTCGCCGAGCTCAATGACTGGGCGCCGAAGATTCTCGCCAAGATGCAGACCTTGCCGCAACTGCGCGACGTCGCGACCGACCAGCAGACCCAGGGCACCACGGTTCAGCTCAAGATCAACCGCGATACGGCTGCGCGTTACGGCATCCAGCCGCAGCTGATCGACGACACGCTGTACGACGCCTTCGGACAGCGCCAAGTCACGCAGTATTTCACCCAGCTCAACACCTACAAGGTGATTCTCGAGATCCTGCCGGAGATGCAGGGCAGCCTCGAGAGCCTGAACAAGCTCTACCTGAAGTCTCCGCTAACCGGCGACCAGGTGCCGCTGTCGACCTTCGCGACCTGGAGCACCGATCCGGTTCGCCCGCTCTCGATCAGCCACCAGGGCCAGTTCCCGGCGATCACGATCAGCTTCAACCTCGCCCAGGGCGTCGCGCTCGGCCAGGCTACGGAGGCCGTGCAGAAGGCGATGGCGGACCTCGGCGCGCCGCCGACGCTCAATTCGAGCTTCCAGGGCACGGCACAGGCGTTCCAGCAGTCGCTCGGCACCGTGCCGCTCCTCATCCTCGCCGCGCTGGTCGTGGTCTATCTGATCCTCGGCATCCTCTACGAGAGCTACATCCATCCGATCACGATTCTGTCGACTCTGCCCTCGGCCGGCGTCGGCGCGCTCGCGATCCTGATGGCGGCGGGCTTCGAGTTCAGCCTCATTGCTTTGATTGGAGTCATTCTGCTGATCGGCATCGTGAAGAAGAACGGCATCATGATGGTGGACTTCGCCATCGCCGCGGAGCGCGACGAGCACAAGACGCCGGCGGAATCGATCCGGCAGGCAGCGCTGTTGCGCTTCCGTCCGATCATGATGACGACGATGGCTGCCCTGCTCGGCGGCGTGCCGCTGATGCTCGGCCACGGCACCGGCGCCGAGATTCGCCAGCCGCTCGGCTACGCCATGGTCGGCGGTCTGATCGTCAGCCAGGCGCTGACGCTGTTCACCACCCCGGTCGTCTATCTCTATCTCGACGAGCTCAACAACTGGTTCTCGGGCTGGGGCCGCAAGGGTGGCGGCGAAGGCGACGAGACGGTCGAGCACGGCACCGTTAAGGAAGCTGCCGAGTAGCAGCTTGCACCGCGCGCCTCACGACGTTACAGCGAGGCCTTCGGTTCACGTCAACGCGGTCTTGCCATGCCCTTGCAATCCAGACTTGTCGCCTTAGCAGCCGCTCTCCTGGTGTCGGCGGGTGCCGCGCATGCCCAGCAAGGCGCCAAGAAGAACGCAGCTCCGTCTGCCCCGGCGGCACAGCCCGCACCGGCTCCGACGCAGCCGCAGGCTGACGGCGCTGCGGCGCAGCAGCCCGGCTGGGTCGTGCGCTGCACCAGCGTCAGCCGCGACGCACCGCTCGAATGCGCGATGGAGCAGAACGCGGTGCTGACCAAGACCGGCCAGACCATCGTTCTGATCAACATCCGCATCGCGCCCGACACCCGCACACCGGTGGCGCTGCTGCAATTGCCGCTTGGCCTCAACCTTCCCATCGGCGCCAAGCTCCAGGTTGACGAGGGCAAGACGGTCGATCTCCAGATCCAGACCTGCGAGAACCGCGGCTGCTACGCCTCCACGCCAATCGCACCGGACCTGCTTGCGACCTTGCGGTCGGGCAAGCAGCTCAAGGTCTCCTTCCAGAACATGGCGAAGGAAACGATCGCGATCCCGATGCCGCTCGGCGATTTCGCGGCGGCCTACGACAAGATCAAGTAGCGACGCCTCCCCGTCACTGTTGCATATCCATTTTGCAGCCTAACGCCGCCGATACCGGGCGCCTTCAGGCGGAAAATCGGTCAGTCCACGCCCAGATAAGCCTTCTGCACCTGCGGATCCTCCGCGAGCGCCGCCGCCGTGCCCGACAGCACGCTCTTGCCGACCTGGAGCACCGTGGCGAAATCCGAGACCTCCAGTGCGAGCTCGATCGACTGCTCGGCGAGCAGAATGGTCAGGCCCTCGCGATGCAGGCGGCCGAAGGTCTCGTACATGGACTCGACCACCGCCGGCGCGAGACCGAGCGAAGGTTCATCCAGCATCAACAGCTTCGGGTCGCTCATCAGCGCGCGCCCGACCGCGAGCATCTGCCGTTCGCCACCGGACATGGTGCCGGCACGCTGGTTGCGGCGCTCCTTCAGGCGCGGAAAGATCTCGTAGACACGTTCGAGCAGCGTGGCCTGGCGCGACTTGTCGCGCAGCGGCGTTGCGCCAAGCATCAAATTGTTCTCGACGCTCTGCTGCACGAACAGCCGCCAGCCTTCTGGCGACAGCGCCAGCCCCTTGCGCACGATCGCAAAGGCTCTCTCGCCGGCGATATCCTCGCCGCGAAAGCGGATCGATCCGGAATGCACGGGAATGAGGCCGGCGATCGCGTTCAGCGTCGTGGTCTTGCCGCCGCCATTGGAGCCGAGTAGCGCCACGACGCTGCCTTCAGGAACCTCCAGCGAGACGTCGGACACGCCGATGAGATCGCCGTAGCGCACCTCGAGGTGCTCGATCCGCAGCAACGGCCCGCTCATAGGTCCGGCCCGCCCATCAGTTCGACCGGCGTGTGGCCGGCCGCTGCCTTGGCTGCACGCTTGCCGAGATAGGCCTCGATCACCGCCGGGTTGGATGTGACCTCGCGCGGCGATCCGCGGGCGATCTCCTTGCCCTGGTGGAACACCATCACGCGGCTGGCGAGTGACATGATCACTTCCATGATGTGCTCGACGATCACGAGGGTGATGCCGGAACGATGGATGTCGCGCACGAGGTCGATGGCGAGCCTCACCTCATGGGCGTTGAGGCCGGCCATGGCTTCGTCGAGCAGAAGCACCTTCGGTTCGGTTGCCAGCGCCCGCGCGATCTCCAGCCGCTTGCGACCGGGGGTGCCGAGCGAGCGCGCCGGCGCATCCGCAAGCCTGATCATGCCGACGCGCTCGAGCACCGCGCGCGCCCTGGTCTCGGCGTCCTTGCGATGCGAGGTGCGCAGGAATGCGCCGATCATGACGTTCTCCAGCACCGTCATGCCCTCAAATGTCTGCGGCACCTGGAAGGTTCGAGCGAGCCCAAGCCCGGCGCGCAGCTCCGGCGCGAAGTCGGTGATGTCACGGCCCTCGAACAGGACGCAGCCCGAAGTGGTCTTGAGATCGCCAGTCAGGCAATTGAAGAAGGTGGACTTGCCCGCGCCATTCGGGCCGATCAGGCCGAGGATGTCGCCTTGCTCCAAGGTCACGGAGGCATCGTCCACCGCCTTGAAGCTTCCGAACGCCTTCGTAATTTCGCGTGCCTCAAGGAGCATGGCCAGCTCCCGTGTCCTTCGTCGGCTTGCTGCGCCGAGTGAACAGGCTGAGCAGACCGCCGGGCTGGAAGCGCGCGATCACCACGATGATCGCGCCATAGAGCACGAAGGTGAGCCCGGCGCCCTTGCCGCCGAGCCAGCTGTTCGAGATCTCCTCCAGCGGCACCAGGATCGCGGCACCGACCAGGGGCCCGAACAACAGCCCTGCCCCGCCCAGCGCCGCCATGATCAGGATTTTCACCGAAATCAGGATCCCGAACCCGGACTCGGGGTCGACGAAGCCGAACATCATGGCATAGAGCGCGCCGGCGACGCTCGTCAGCGCCGCACTCAGCATGTAGGCGTGGAGCTTGGTGCGACTGGCGGGCGCGCCGAGCGAGCGCGCCGCGCGCTCGGAGTCCTTGATCGCGCGCAGGTAAAATCCCATGCGGCTGTTGGTCATCCACCAGGTGATCAACAGCGTGATCACGAGGATTGCGAGGAAGAGATAGTAATACGGCAGCGACGACAGGAACGAGAGATCGAAGATGTTGCGCGGCACGGTCGGCCCTGAGAGCCCGACGGCCGCACCGAGCCAGTCGGTGTTGGTCACGATCAGCCGCATCGTCTCGGCGACCGCGATGGTCGCCATACTGAAATAATGGCCCGACAGACGCAGCGTCGGCACGCCGATGATCGCGGCCAAGCCCACGGCGAGCACGATCCCGCCGGGGATGCCGAACAGGGGCGACAGGCCGAACTTTGCGTAGGATCCCATCGCGGCATAAGCACCGCAGCCGAAAAAGACGACGTGGCCGACCGAGACCTGGCCGGCATAGCCGCCGACAATATTCCACGCGGACGCTGCAATCGCATAAAGCAGCACCAGCGCGCCCAGACGCTGCTGGAACGGCGAGGACAGCAGCAGCGGATAGCAAATCGCGAACGCTGCGACGACCGAGAGCCAGATCAAGCGCCGCATCACAGCCTTCCCATCAGGTCTTGCCCATCAGGCCTTGCGGCCGGAACCAGAGGAAGAGCAGGAACAGGACATAGACGACGATGTCCTTGTAGATCGCGCCGATCAGATAGCCCGACAGCGATTCGATCATGCCGATCAGCAGGCCTGCGACAAGGGCGCCCGGCACACTGCCAAAACCGCCGAGCGACACCGTGACGAAGGCGACGATGCCAAGCGTCTCGCCGACGGTCGGCACGATGTAGAAGAAGTTCGCAATCAGCGCGCCGGCAAGCCCGGTGGCACCGGCCGCAATCGCCCAGGCGATCGCCTGCATGGTATCGGGACGGATGCCCATGAGCTGGGCCGCTGTTTGATCCTCCGCCACCGCCAGCATTTTCGAGCCGAGCGAGGTCCGCGTGAGCAGCAGATGCAGCCCGAGCGTGACCAGCAGCGCGACCACGCCGGCAAGCAGCCGCGAGGCCTCGATGCGCAGGCCCGCGAACGCATAAGTGCCGCCCACGATGTCCGGAGGCATCGACAGGAAGTTGGCCCCGAACCACCAGAACACGGAATAACGCAGCAATAGCGCAAGCCCGAAAGTGCCGAGGATCTGCGCCAGCATCGGTCCCTTCATGATATCGCGGATCAGGGCGAAATAGACCACGACGCCGACGGTCGCGAGCACCAGGGTTGCCAGCGGCGCGCCGAGGATCGGCCCTCCTCCCAACAGCGTGTAGACGACATAGGCGACGTACATGCCGAGCATGACGAAATCGCCATGCGCGAAATTGACGATGTTCATCATGCCCCACACCAGCGTGAGGCCTGAGGAAAACAGGGCATAGACAGCGCCAAGCAGAAGTCCGCCGACGATCACCTGCACGAGTACAAAGGACATGAGCCAGCGTTGCTCTGATCAAATCATTTCGGAAATGGCGGGGCGCGCAGCCCCGCCTTCAATCTCACCAGCCCTTGTAGGGCAGCACCGGCGCCTTCGCGGCGTTGGCCTTCGGCCATACCGCGGTGTAGTTCTCGCCATCCTGGAGCTGGATGATGAGCCCGGAGGCGAGGATATTCTGGCCCTTGTCGTCAAACTTCACGCCCTTGTAACCCATCATCAATTGCTCGGGCTTCAGATCGGTCGTCTTCAACGCGGCCTGGATCTTTGCCGGGTCGGTCGAGCCGGCGCGGTCGATCGCGTCGGCCAGCACGAAGAAGCCCTGCATCTGACGGCCGACGGTGTCGTCCATCTCCTCGCCGCTCTTCTTCTTGTACATGTCGGCGATGATGGCCGATGGTGAGCCGGCCGGCCCCACCGACCATGACGAACGGTTGAAGACGCCTTGCGATATCTTGCCGACCGCCTTGATGAAGGAGGGATCGGAATAGCCGGCGTCATCGGCCAAAAGAACCGCCGGCTTGTAGTCAAGCGACTGCATGGTCTTGGCGAACAGGATCGCATCCGACGTGTAGCTGATCATGATGATCACGTCGGGCTTCTTCTCCTTGAGCTGGAGCACCTGGCCCTGAACGTCAGTCGCATTGACGGGATAGGCGACGTCAACTGCGATGACTTGGCCCTTCTCCTTGAAGGCGGCGCTGATCGTGTTGGCGACCGAGGTGCCGTATTCGGTGTTGTCGTGAACCAGCGCGATTGCATCGGTCTTGGCGCCCTGCGCCTTGATGTCGGCGAGGAAATCGACATAGGCCTTGGCGAAGTCGGTGGCGATCGGCGTGGTGCGGAAGAACCATTTGAAGCCGCGCTCGGTGAGATTGGCGGCGACCGACTCGGAGTTCAGAAAGGGAATGCCGTATTTTTCGGCGATGGCGCTCGAGGTCAGCGTGACGCCGGACTGATACGAGCCGAACACGGCGGCTACCTTGTCTTCCGTGATCAGGCGCAGCGCCTGGTTCTGGCCTGTCGCCGGGTTGCCCTGGTTGTCGGCGAACACGATCTCGATCTTGGCGCCGCCGAGGCCCGCAAGGCCTGCGTTCTTGGCCAGCGGCAGAGTGCCGAGCTCGGGATGAGCGTTGTTGATGATGTCCATTGCGACCTCGAGCGCCGCCTTGGCGTGCGCCCCGATCGAGGCGGTGCCGCCGGACATCGGCAGGATCGCGCCGATCTTGACGACCTTGTCCTGGGCCTGCGCGGCTGAAGCGAGCGCAAGGGACATCGCGGCCGCGCAAAGCAGCCCGGTGACGTGCTTCAATCTCATGAAATCAAACCTCCCAAGGGTTTCCCCAACCAGTTTTTTTGGAAGCTCGGCTAAGCGCCCGCTTCCGGTTGTTTATGCCTGGCGATGAGAGGATGGCATGCTGGCCCCGTACCGGCAAGTAAAACGGCTTGCCACGACGCTGCATGGACAAGCACCGACGTGTGGGCCGGGTCAGCGCCCTTACCCCATCACGTCGCTCGCCCGCAGCAGCGTCGTGAAGCCGCCGTAGATCATGCGCTTGCCGTCGAACGGCATACCATCCAACTTCAGCCGCGGGTCCGCCATCACCTTCTTGTTGACGGTGTCGCGAGTCTCCCGGTCGCGATAGACGATCCAGGCGAACACCACGATCTCGTCCTCCTTCGCCATCACCGCGCGCGGAAACGAAGTCAGCTCGCCGTAGGGCACGTCGTCGCCGATGCATTCGACATAATCGAGCGCACCGTGCTCCATCCAGATCGCGCAGGCCGTTTTCGCCAGCGCCTTGTAAGCCTCGATGTTGTCCTTCGGCACGGCCAGCACGAAACCATCGACATAGGGCATCACGGATCTCCTTGGGTTGTGTGTCCGAAGGACGATGCGGTGCGTGACGATCCGACCAGGAAACGTGATTTTCGGATGAGGCAAACGGTCGCGCACCGCCGCGGCGCTCCGCCGGAGCCCATGATGCCGCGGCCCGCACGTCCCATGTGGACCGCAAAACATCCCTGCGTCGCAGCGCTTGCCAGCCCACAGCCGAGCGGGTAGAAACCCTCCACGCTTGAGCCGTGATTTGCGCGATAAGTGCCATCGGCCACAGCCGGACAAATCAACAAGTCATTGAATTTGTTCGGCTATTCCGTTGGGGAATGGTGTAACGGTAGCACAACAGACTCTGACTCTGTTTGTCTAGGTTCGAATCCTAGTTCCCCAGCCACCGCAGGTTAAGCAGCTCACAAACAGACCGTCAGAGATTGCGCTCTCTTTGAGCGGTGCCGCTAAATCACGACGCGATCGAAGTCGGCGGCGATCCGCGTGTTTGGAAAAATCGCTGTCGCTTCGGCCAGAATCTCTTCGTCGCGATAACGCCCCGACATGTGATTCAGCACGAGTTGCCTGACGTTGTTCGCGGCGGCAAATGAAGCCGCCTCGCGCGCGGTGAGATGACCATAGTCCCGGGCGGTCGCGGCGTCGCGATCGAGGAAGGTCGCCTCGATCACCAGCAGATCGGCGTCGGCGACATGCCTGGACAGCCCGTCAGTGGTTTCGGTGTCGCCGATGACCACAATCTTCCTGCCGCCGCTCGGCGGCCCCATGACGTCTTCGGGATAGATCGTGCGGCCGGCGATCACGACTGGTCGTGCCGCGGCCAGTTCTCCGCGCAGCGGCCCATCGGGAACACCGAGCTCGGCGAGGCGCTCCCGCTCAAGATGGCGGCGTGCCGGACTCTGGAAGCAAAAACCAAAGCTGTCGGTGTCGCGGTGACGAACCGGAAAGCAATCGATGGTGAAGTCGCCGGCGTCGATAACCTGTCCTTCGGTCAGCGGTGCGAACTCCACCGGGATCGGCGCCCTGCCCGCGCCCCACAGGCCGGCAAGCATGCGGATGACGATGTCGAGCGTGCCCTGGCCTCCATAGACGGTCATCGCGTCCGATTGCTGACGCAACCCCAGCGTCGAGAAGAGACCGGGGATACCGAGCACGTGATCGAGATGGGCATGCGTCAGCAGAATGCGGTCAAGCCGTCGAAAGCCCGCGCCGCTGCGCAGCAACTGGCGCTGCGTGCCCTCGCCGCAATCGATGAGGACGCGCTTGCCCGTGGCCTCCACCAGGAGAGCCGGATGGTTGCGCTCCGCCGACGGAACGCTGGCGGAGGTCCCAAGGAATGTCAGGGCGAACATGGTCGTCAGTATCCAGGCTTCGCCGCCCCCAATGCCACGTGAGCAGCAGCCCGTACAGAGCCCTCGATCGCGCATAGACCGCGGCAAGCAGTGGGTATCCCGCGATCTGATGGCCAGGCGCCGCCTCCGGCCCCCGACCGGCGGACAGATCTGGTTCCCGTTGCGTGGCCTCCTCATACCATCCGCCAAATTGCATGCTCGATACTCGGATCGATTTGCAGCCGAGCGACATCGACGCGGCGATGCAAGACAATGGAGATCGTGATGCCGCCCGGATTGACCGCCACTGACTGGGACTACGGCTCGATCAGCACATTGCTGAGCGCCCTGCACGCGCGCAAGCTTTCTGCGTCCGAGTTGATCGAGCATACGATCGCGCGCATCGAGGCGCTGGACGGGCAGATCAATGCCGTCATCGTTCGCGATTTCGATCGCGCACGAGACGCCGCGCGCGCCGCCGATACCGCACTTGGTCGCGGCGAGCGGCAGCCATTGCTCGGCATCCCCTTGACGTTGAAAGAACCGTTCAACGTCGCCGGCCTGCCGACGACGTGGGGCTTTCCGCATTTCAAAGATTTCCAACCCGCGGAGGACGCCCTTGTCGTCTCGCGGTTGAAGGCGGCGGGTGCTGTCATCATCGGCAAGACCAATATCCCGATCGGCCTCAGAGATTTCCAGAGCTACAATGACATCTACGGTACGACGAACAATCCGTGGGATCTCGGCCGATCGCCCGGCGGCTCTTCAGGCGGATCAGGAGCGGCGCTGGCTGCGGGATTCGGACCGCTGTCGATCGGCTCGGATATTGGCGGCTCGATCCGGGTGCCCGCGCATTTCTGCGGTGTGTTCGGACACAAGCCGAGCCTCGGCCTCGTCCCGCTACGCGGATACAGCCTTCCGCCGGCACCGCCCGTTGCCGGCCAGGGTGATCTCGCCGTCGTTGGACCAATGACGCGCACTGCCTCGGATCTCGCACTCGCGCTCGACGTGATCGCCGGCCCCGACGAGACGCGCGACGGGATCGGCTATCGTCTTGTGTTGCCGGCCTCACGACACGACCAGCTCAGGGGTTTCAGGATTCTCGTGATCGATACGCATCCGTTGATGCCGACAGGCGATGCCGTGCGTTCCGCCATCGGGCGGTTGTCGGAACGGCTCGAACGATCAGGCGCACGCGTCGCGCGCTCGAGTGCGTCTCTGCCCGATCTCGCCGAATCCGCCCGCCTTTACATGAAGCTGTTGAACGCAGCGCGAAGTCCACGCCTGACACCGGCCGCCCTCGCAGAGGCGCAAGGAGTTGCCGCAGAACTCTCGCCCGACGACCGCAGCCTGCAGGCCGAGCGCGCGCGCGGCTGGGCGATGGTCCATCGCGAATGGCTGGCGACCGACGCGGCGCGCCTGCGGCTGCAACAACGATGGCAGGAGCTGTTCCGCGAGTTCGACGCAGTAATCTACCCGGCCGCCGCCGTACCGGCCTTTCCCCAGGACCAGTCCGAGCCGTTCGACGCGCGGCAACTCGATATCGATGGACAGCTCTATCCCTATGCCGATGCGTGCTTCATCTGGGCAGACCCCGCTTCGACCTGCGGACTGCCTGCAACGGCCGTTCCGATCGAGCGCACGCCATCGGGCCTGCCGATCGGCGTCCAGATCATCGGGCCTTATCTCGAGGACCGCACACCGATTGCGCTCGCCGGACTGATCGAACGCGCGTTCGGCGGCTTCGTCCCGCCGCCGTCGCTGTCTGCCACGCAATCGGTGAGATGATAGAGGCGAAGACGACAACGCTCGTCATGTTCTTGCAGTCGACTGCGCCTCGACCGCCTGCACCGCCACGCTCGCGACCTGCTGCAATGCCTCGCGGTCGGAGCCTGAGGACGCCATCACGCCCATGCCGACCGAGACGGCCGAAACGTAGCGCGCGAGTGCCGCGGGATCCGAGGTCGGCTTGAGATCGCCTTCGGCCTTGGCGCGAACAAAACGATCGCGAAGCTGGTCCTCGTTCTGGGCGCGCCGAGCGGCGAGTTCGAAGGGGACGCTTTCTGATCCGGTGCCGCATGCAATGCCGCCCTGCACGAGCAGGCAACCGGGCGGGTTGGCGGGATCGGTCTGCTTGTCGGCGATGCCCATCAGCATCCGTTCGGCGACGTCGCGGGCAGTCGGCGCTGCCACGACCTCGTCCATCCAGACGGTGCGCAGTTTGGTATAGCGGTCGAGCGCGGCCTTCAGCAGCCCTTCCTTGTTGCCAAAACAGGCGTAGAGGCTGGGCGGATTGATCCCCATGGCCTCGGTCAACTGAGCGATCGTGGCACCCTCATAACCATGGCGCCAAAACACTTCCATCGCCTGGTCCAACGCCGTTTCGGCGTCGAATTCGCGGGGGCGTCCCATGCCCATTTGCCTGTTCTCCTCGAAATCGGCGTCGTCCCTGACCCTAACGCCGGATCCTATCTCTTTGTTCTCGCTTTATTTTCTCTTCCACTTGCCAATACTTGCGGTAAGCGGCTACAATTTTCTTAGCGAATGGTACATAAGTATCTTGCGCTGCGGTATCCAGCTCCACATCTGTAGTGAACACTACATATATGGAGCGCAAATGCCCCCCTCCCAAAATACCACTCGCCCCGGCCATGTCCGCCGCCTTCTGAGCGGCGTCGCCATCGTGGGCGCTCTCGCCGTAGCCGGCTCGATCGCGACCGGCCATTACTTTCGTGCCGCGCAGGCGACCGCGACCGCCGCGGCCGAGCAAGCCGTCCCTGTCACGGTCGCGCTGATCGAACCAAAGCAGACCGTGCTGTGGGACGATTTCTCCGGTCGGCTCGAGGCCATTCAACGCGTCGAGCTTCGCCCGCGCGTGGCCGGCGCGATCCTGTCGGCCAACTTCATCGAAGGCGCGCTGGTGAAGGCTGGTGACATCCTGTTCAAGATCGACCCGGCGCCCTACGCAGCCGAGGTCGACAAGGCCGCGGCCCAGCTCGAAGCTGCGAAAGCGCGCGTCGTGTTCACGCAGAATGAACTTGAGCGCGGCGCGCAGCTGGTCGGCAACGCCGTGGTGACGCGGCGCGACTACGACCAGCGCGACAACGCCAACCGCGAGGCCATCGCCAACGTGAAGGCAGCCGAGGCGACGCTCCAGACCGCAAAGCTTAATCTCGACTACACCGAGGTACGTGCACCCGTGGACGGCCGCGTCGGCAAGATCGAAATCACCGTCGGCAATCTCGTCGCCGCCGGCACCGCCTCCCCCGTGCTGACCTCGCTGGTCTCGGTCAATCCGATCTACGCGTCGTTCGATGCGGATGAGGAGGTGGTGCTGCGGGCGCTGAACTCGATCGCAGATGTCTCCGGCAAGCGCGGCAATTTGGACCAGATCCCGGTGGAGATGACGACCTCAGGCGGCCTCTCGGCCAAGGGCCACATCCAGCTCATCGACAACCAGGTCAACGGCCAGAGCGGCACCATCCGTGTCCGCGCGGTGTTCAGAAACGAGGACGGGCGTCTCATCCCCGGCCAGTTCGCCCGCGTGCGCATGGGCCAGCCCAAGCAGCAATCGCTGGTCATGATCGACGAGCGCGCGATCGGTACCGACCAGGACAAGAAGTTCGTGATGGCGGTCGGCGACGACAGCCGCGCGGTCTACCGGCCGATCACCCTCGGCGGCTCGGTCGACGGGTTGCGTATCGTGACGACGGGACTGAAGACCGGCGATCGCATTATCGTCAACGGCCTCCAGCGCGTGCGTCCCGGCGCCCTGCTCAAGACGGAGATCGCGTCGATGGGCGCGCGCGGGCCGCAGCAGGCCTCCAACCACAGCAAACAGGACGTGGTGCAACGCTAGCATTCTCCGCTTCCGGAGCGCGCGGGCAGCGCGAGCCGGAATGTCGAATTTGTTGAACTACCAAGACATCACTTCTGGATTTCCGGATTTGCGGGCTTTTCCCGCGCCCGGGAATGGCGGGAGGGTCGTCTCTCGCGCAGGGGCAAAGCCATGAATCTCTCGAAGTTCTTCATCGATCGTCCGATTTTTGCCGGTGTGCTCTCGGTCCTGATCTTCCTCGCCGGCCTGATCTCGCTGTTCGCGATGCCGATCTCGGAATATCCCGATGTCGTGCCGCCCTCCGTCCTCGTGCGCGCGACCTATCCCGGGGCCAATCCCAAGGTGATCGCCGAGACGGTGGCGACTCCCATCGAAGAGCAGATCAACGGCGTCGAAGGCATGCTGTACATGTCAAGCCAGGCGACCACCGATGGCGCGATGACGCTGACGGTGACATTCCGGCTCGGCACCGATCCTGACAAGGCGACGCAGCTGGTGCAGAACCGTGTGCAGCAGGCCGAGCCGCGCCTGCCCGCCGTGGTGCGGCAGCTCGGCATCATCACCAAGAAGTCGTCGCCCGACCTCACCATGGTCGTGCATCTGTTGTCGCCCACCGGCCGCTACGACATGACGTATTTGCGCAATTACGCCGTGCTCAATGTCAAGGACCGTCTTGCACGGATCGACGGCGTCGGCGACGTCCAGCTCTATGGCGCCGGCGACTATTCGATGCGGGTCTGGGTCGATCCGCAGAAGGCTGCCGAACACGGGCTCACCGCAAGCGACATCGTCAAGGCGATCCAGGCGCAGAACGTCGAGGCCGCTGCCGGCGTGGTCGGCTCCTCCCCGAATGTCAAGGGCATCGACCTGCAGCTGTCCGTCAACGCGGAAGGGCGGCTTGCGAACGAAGAGCAATTCGGCGACATCGTGGTCAAGACCGGTACGCGTGGCGAAGTCGTGCGCTTGCGCGACGTCGCCCGCATCGAGCTCGGCGCGTCCGAATACGGCCTGCGCTCGCTACTCGACAACAAGCAGGCAGTGGCGATTCCGATCTTCCAGGCGCCCGGCTCCAACGCGCTGGAGATCTCCGATCATGTCCGTGCCACCATGGCCGAGATCAAGAAGAATATGCCGGAAGGCGTGTCCTACCAGATCGTTTACGATCCCACCCAGTTCGTGCGCTCCTCGATCGAGGCCGTCATTCACACGCTGCTGGAGGCGATCGCGCTGGTGGTGCTGGTGGTGATCCTGTTCCTGCAGACCTGGCGCGCCTCGATCATTCCGCTGCTGGCGGTGCCCGTGTCGATCGTCGGCACATTCGCGGTCATGCACGTGTTCGGCTTCTCGATCAACGCGCTCAGCCTGTTCGGGCTCGTGCTCGCAATCGGCATCGTCGTCGACGACGCCATCGTCGTAGTCGAGAACGTCGAACGCAACATCGAGGGAGGGCTGTCGCCGCGCGACGCCACCTACCAGGCGATGCGCGAAGTGTCGGGGCCGATCATCGCGATTGCGATGGTGCTGATCGCGGTGTTCGTGCCGCTCGCCTTCATCTCCGGCCTCACCGGGCAGTTCTACAAGCAGTTCGCGCTGACGATCGCGATCTCGACCGTGATCTCCGCCATCAATTCGCTGACGCTGTCGCCTGCGTTGTCGGCGCTGCTGCTCAAGGGACACAATGAGCCGAAGGACCGGCTGACGATCATCATGGAAAAGGGCCTTGGCTGGTTCTTCCGTGGCTTCAACAAGGTGTTCACACGCTCGTCGGAGAATTACAGCGGCACCGTCACCAAGGTGATATCAGGCAAGGCCGCAGTGATGGGACTGTATGTGGTGTTGATCGGCGTGACCGCGCTTCTGTTCCAGCAGGTGCCGAGCGGCTTCGTGCCGGGCCAGGACAAACAGTATCTGGTCGGCTTCTCGCGGCTGCCCGACGGCGCAGCGCTCGATCGCACTGAAGAGGTGATCCGCAAGATGAGCGACATCGCGCTGACCCAGCCAGGTGTCGAGAGTTCGGTCGCCTTTCCGGGCCTGTCGATCGCCGGCTTCACCAACTCCTCCAATGCCGGCATCGTGTTCTCCACGCTCAAGCCGTTCGACGAGCGCAAGGATCCTTCTCTCAGCGGCCCCGCGCTGGCGGCCGAGCTGAACAAGAAATATGCCGGCATCCAAGAAGCCTTCATCGCCATGTTCCCGCCGCCGCCGGTCAACGGCCTTGGCACCATCGGCGGCTTCAAGCTGCAGATCGAGGACCGTGCCGGTCTCGGTTATGAGGCGCTGAACGAGGCGACCAAGGCGTTCATGGCCGCGATGCAGAAGGCGCCGGAGATCGCCGGCGTGTTCTCGAGCTTCCAGGTCAACGTGCCCCAGCTGTTCGCCGACATCGATCGCACCAAGGCGCTCCAATTGGGCGTGCCCGTGACGGAGGTGTTCAACACGCTGCAGATTTACCTGGGCTCCTACTACGTCAACGACTTCAACAAGTTTGGCCGCACCTATTCGGTCCGGGTGCAGGCCGACGCGCCGTTCCGCGCCCGCGCCGACGACATCCGGCAGTTGAAGGTGCGCTCGTCCTCGGGCGACATGGTGCCGCTCTCGGCGCTCTTGAGCGTTCGCCAGAGCGCGGGACCCGAGCGGGCGATCCGCTACAACGGCTTCCTGTCCTCCGATATCAACGCGGCGGCTGCTCCCGGCTTCTCCTCCGGACAGGCGCAGGAGGTCGCGACGCGGATCGCGGCGGAGACGCTGCCGCCCGGCTTTGCCTTCGAATGGACCGACCTGACCTATCAGGAGTTCATCGCCGGCAATTCCGGACTGTGGGTGTTTCCGCTGGCGATCCTCCTGGTGTTCCTGGTGCTGGCCGCGCTCTATGAGAGCCTGACCTTGCCGCTCTCGATCATCATGATCGTGCCGATGGGTCTGCTGGCTGCTATGTTCGGTGTCTGGATCTCCAAGGGCGACAACAACGTCTTCACCCAGATCGGCTTGATCGTGCTGGTGGGACTCTCGGCCAAGAACGCGATCCTGATCGTCGAATTCGCGCGCGAGCTCGAATTCGCAGGCCGCACCCCGATCCGGGCCGCAATCGAGGCGAGCCGGCTGCGGTTGCGCCCGATCCTGATGACGTCGATGGCGTTCATCATGGGCGTGCTGCCGCTGGTGCTCTCGACCGGGGCCGGCTCGGAGATGCGGCGCGCCATGGGCGTCGCCGTGTTCTCCGGCATGATCGGCGTCACCGTATTCGGCCTGTTCCTGACGCCGGTGTTCTATGTGCTGCTGCGGACCGTCACTGGCATGAAGCCGCTGACGCATCACGGCAGCGACACCAGCGCGGCGCCGGTGCAACCCGTCGGGCACTAGATCAGGGAAATCCCCGACAGCAACAACAAAACGAGCAGGGTCTTGCGAAAGACCGTCTCGTTGACCCTGTGGAACGCGATCACGCCCAGCGCGGAGCCTGCGAACAGCGCCGGCAGGCTAACCGCGAGATCGACGAAGACCTTTGACGACAGATCCTGATGTCCGAACAGCAGCGCGATCGCGAACAGCTGCATCGCGGCGATGAACGGCTGCACCAGGCCGCGCTGCTCGCTCTTGGGCATGCCGCGCATGTCGCACCAGATCGTCGGGATCGCGCCCGGCATCGCGGTCAGTCCGCCGACCAGTCCTCCACCGAACCCGATCAACGCGACCCAGTGCCGCCCGACCGCCTCGCCGGCCGTCACCAGCGTCGGCCGCAGCAGCATGTAGGCCGCATAGAGCGCAACGATAATGCCGAAGCCGCGCCGGAGCAGATGCGTATCGGTGCTCTGGAGCAGCGACACCGCGATGGGAACGCCGATCAAGCCGCCGACGATCAGCAGCAGACTGCCTTCCCAGCGGATATTGCGCCGAAGCGACCACAGATTGGTGGCCTGCACGCCGATGCTGCACGCCATCATCAGCGGTACGGCTTCGAGCGGCTGAAACACCCGGAGCAGGATGGCACCCGCTACCGCGGAAAAGGCAAATCCCGAGAGTCCGGAGACAAAGGCGCCGGCGAACACGGCAACGCTGAGCAGCATCAGAGTCGTGACATCAGGCACAATTTGCCCTCCGATCAATCGTAGGGAATTTGCGAGACGGGGACATCGGCGCTCTCGGTGCAAACGGTCGGCACGAGTGGAACCGACGGCTGCGCGTAAGCATGAGATCGCTCCAGCATCGCGAGGCCGACCAGTTGGAGAGCGACGAGCGCTGCCGTCAGCGCGATTGCGACGATGCTGGCGTTACGCACGTTCGAATTTGGGGTGGTCGCTCGTGCGCTCGCGCGGATCAACTCCGTTGGCATTTTCAAAGATATCCTCTTCACGGGAAACGGGAATAATTTCATTCAAACACGGCGCTTCGTGCGGCTGGTCCAGCAGGTGGCGATAGCGCCGCAACACGCGCTCCGCGTCGATTTCCCGCTGCGCGCGGAGTACCGCGCCCATGCGGGCGACGATATCGCGGAATCTTCCTGTCAGAACTGGTGACGCCGTCCGCATGACAATCTCCTCTCAACCCTGCACGAGAGATTGAGGAATTCGTTTCCGCTCGCAGTGAGTTGCTTCACAAAAATGTCTGGTAGGTCGAACAACAGATCGTGTGACGTCTAGTAGAAGACAACGCGGAAAATCGCGTCATTCGATCGAACGACGTGCGATAACTTTCTAATGATGCTTGTGATTGAACCTATTGCGAGCTACGGCGACTCGCCTGCGTTTTTGAACGCGTCTCAGTGCACGAGCGGATTGGAAAATCCAGCTGCGAGCTTGACGAGATCGGCCTGACGAGAAACGCCGGTCTTGGCGAACACGCGATGCAGATGCGTCTTCACCGTCGTCTCGGCGATACCGAGCGCAACCGCCGTCTCCGGCACGCCGCCGACATCGACGATTGACTGCAAGACCCTCAGTTCGGCAGGCGTGAGCTCGAAGGTGCGGTCAATGAGGCCGGCACACGAGCGGCCGTCGAGTTCCGCTTTCCAGATGAACAGGGCTCCCACTGCCGAACTGCGCTCGGCCACCCCGTCGCGCAGCAATGATGGCAGCGCGATGATTTGCGCGACGTAGTAGGAACCGTCATGCGACATCAACGGAATTTTCCGTCCCGAAGATGCCGCCAACGCGACCTCGCTGGTGTCACGGAAAATATCGCGCAAGGCTGAATTAGCAGCGGAAGATCTTGCCACCAACCTGCCCGAGACAGACCGCAGGACATCGTCGACGTCTAGGATCGTCGCCGCGGCCGGATTGCTGTGGATGATATGACAGGTCGAATCGAGCAGGATGACACCGGCATTCAGTCGGTCCACGACGTCGGCAAGCGCGACCGCGCGCTGCTGCTTCCGCTCGATCGTCCGGTTGATCAACAGCGCCCGGCTCGCATGCGGAGCCAGGAACTGCATTCGCGCCCGCTGTTCCGCGCCGAGCATCTCCCTGCCCGGGATCACGGTCATCAGCATCGGACACGGCGACTTCGACTGCTCCAGCACCACGTTGGCGACGTCGACGCAGCCCTGGGGGCGCAGCCATTCCTGGTAGAAGCGGCCGCGGCGGTATTCGTCGAAATCCACGAGATCAGGGATATTGCGCACCTCGCCATAGCGCGGAAGCCGAGCAAGCGGGTCGTATCGGGAGTAGGTCTCCGCATAGAGCTGAATGTAGTACGGATCGACCCCGCAATAATAATGCGTCGCGCCTGATTTGCTGACCGGGTCCTTCGAAATCAGACCACAGGCTTGGCTGCCAATGAAGGCATTGAGTTTGACAACGACCTCGCTCCACAACTCCGGGTGGAGACCCGCGTCATAGATCGTCTCGATCAACTCAGACGGTTTTGGAGGTCGGGGCATCGGAAGAGCCAATGGTGACACATGGAGATGGCGAAATGTTCTTCATGCCTGGCGGCTTCCGTGAGTCTTTCGCGGGAGCGAAAGGTTCAATCGTGAAGGCAAAATTCAACAGTCTAGTTCACAAGCGGATTGGAGAATCCTGCCGCGAGCTTAACGAGATCGGCCTGACGCGAAACGCCCGTCTTGGCGAACACGCGATGCAGATGCGTCTTCGCCGTCGTTTCCGCGATACCGAGCGCGACCGCCGTCTCCGGGATGCCGCCAACCTCGACGATCGACAGGAACACGCGCAACTCGGCCGGTGTAAGGTCGAAGGTCCGCGCGATCAATTCGCCGTAGGACTGTCCGCCGAGCGATACCTTACGCAGCAGCAGCGCACCGACGGCATCGACCACCCGCTCGCTGCCGTCCCGCAGGACGGACGACAGCGGCAGGATGTGCGCGACGTAGCGCTCGCCCGAAGGCGAAAGCAGCGAAAACGCGTGCCCCTTTGCGGCAAGCAGCGCAATTTCATGGCGGGTCGCGAACGCTTCCCGCAGCGTCTGATTGGCCTCCGCACTGCTGGTCACCAATTGCCCGGCAACGGACCGAACCAGATCGTCCGCCGCAAGCAAGTCGTGCCCCGCGGAATTCGCGTGCACCACCCGGCAGAATCCATCGAGCAGAAAGATGCCGCAGGCCAAATTGTCCAGGACCTCCGCCAACGCCGTCGCCAGCGTCAGTTGCGAGGTCATGGCGCGGTTGATCAGCAACGCTCGGCTGGCGTGCGGCAAGATCAGCGAGAGGCGCTGCTTCATCACCGGATCCACCATCCGGCGGCCCGACAGCACCGTCATCATCACGGGGCAGCTCGCATTCGAATTCTCGAGCACCACGTTGGCCGCATCGCTGCAACCCTGCGGCCGCATCCATTCCTGGTAAAAGCGTCCGCCCCGGTATTCATCGAAATTAACGAGATCCGGAATGCTGACGATCTGACCGTGCGGCGGCAAGACCGTCAGCGGATCGAACTTCGAATGCGTCTCGGAGTAGAGCTGGATGTAGTGCGGTTCCGCCCCGCAATAATAGTGCGTGACGCCGAATTTGCTGATGGAATCCTTGGAAAACAGTCCACAGGCCTGGCCGCCGACGAAGTCGCGGATGCCGGTGACGACGTTGTTCCACAGTGAAGGATCGAGTCCGGCATCGTAGATGGCCTCGACGAGGTCGGGCAGCTTCCGCGGTCCGTGCATGGCTATAAATGGCCTGGGTGATCAATATCACCATGCATACCACAACCTCAGCATGCGGCATCCTCCGATCGGATGAGGCGTCGGCCGCCAAGAGCGGATATTCGTTTCGGGTGCTACTGATGCAGAGTCGCGATACCGCACCGGGACGCTCACATCTCGTCCCAGCCGACCTTCTCCATATTCTCCGACCAGACCGCGGCGCGATAGATCTCGCGCCCGTCGGCATTTCTGACCCGGATGCAGGCATCGCGGTCGCGCAAATCGTCGCGCCAGACGAACAGGTGGCTTGCCATCTCGTTGGCCACCACGAATGTCGCTTCGGGGCATTCGAACACCATGCCGCCCGGATCGATCTTCACGATATTGCCGATCATAAGGTCAAAGAAAAAACGGCGCATGCAACACTCCAACTGGGGGCGGCGCACGCCCGCCCGTGCTGTCTCCAAGCGGCATTTGACTTGAAATTCAGTCGTGCGCGGTCACGACATTTCGCCGCTCCTGACGTCACTGGGCGTGGCGCCATAAGTTCGACGGAAGCAGCGGTTAAAATAGGAGAGATCGCCGAAGCCGACATCGTAGGCGATCGAGCTGACCGTCCGCTCGGCGTATCCGGGTTCCCGCAACATGCGATGGGCGCGCTTGACGCGTTGTTCGATCACGAAGGACGAGAACGTCTTGCCGTCGGCCTCGAACAGGCGCTGGAGATAACGCGGCGTCACGCCGAGCTCCTGGGCGACTGTGGCCACCGACAGGTCCTGCCGCCAGCAATTGTTGGCGATGGAGACTTTGGCCTTCTGCAGCCGTGCCGCCTTCACGCCGCGCCGCCCGGCCAGCTCCCGGGGCTCGTTGGTGGCACCGAGAACGATTGCCAGAAGATCGTGCAGATGCCCGACCCCGAGCTGGCGCAAATTTGGCGTCGCGAACACCTTCTCTCGCACCAGTGTCTCCGCATAGTTGACCAGCAATCGAAGTCCTGTCGAGCTCTCCGGCATGACACGCATTACGGCGTCATCGACATCCACGATCATCGGCGCCAGCACGCGTCTCGGCACGCGTAGGGAGAAGCAGCTGCCCAGCGACAATCGCTCGAACGTCGTGACGTCCTCCGCGCTGGTCAGGACCGCCTCCCCTGCACGAAGGCTCAGATCGTGTCCCCGCTCGGATATTCCAAGTACGCCAGATCGATTCACGATCAGGGCCAGGCTGTCGTCGCCATCGGCAACCAGGTGTTTGGTGCGACTGACGCGCGCTCCGCACAATCCTCCGATCAGCAATTGGGCTTCCGGCAAGACGTGGGACGTGAAGCTCGCCGTAGCCGGCTTTCCTTCTCTCGCCTCGACCTCCGCCTTCAACGCCCCGCGGCAGTAGAAATCGCGAAGCAGCGGGATACGCTCGTTTTCGGGAATTTCGTTCGTCGAAACATTAATAATGGAAAAATCAAACTGGCTCACTGCAATCCTCCAACCGACGAGCAGGTCCGGCCGTGCGCTGTCGTTTCCTCACACTCGCGTTTGACGCCGTCGTCGCATCTCTTCGTGGCGCTTGCTGCTCTTCACTTTTCTGGATCGCGATATACGAAAGTATCAAATGACTCGCGTCCTGCATTCGGAGGACACGGGAGCTCGGCTCATCACAATGCATTGAGATCGCGGCACGTATCGGCGAGCCTTGTGAAATGGATCACACGGCGTCGTCACCGCCATTCGTTCGATGCGCGAATGGAACGGCAAAGCCGGTGGCGATCTTGACCAAGTCGGCCTGCCTGCCGGTGCCGGTCTTCTCGAACAGGCGACCGAGATGCGTCTTCACCGTCGTTTCGGCGATGCCGAGCTTTGCCGCAATGTCGGGAACACCGCCAATCTCGATGATGGCCATTAAAACGCGCAGTTCGGACGGTGTCAGCCTGAAGGCCGCCGCAATCGCATCAGCCGCGAGCCATGTCGCCGCCGATGCCTTCTGAACGAACAGCACCGTGGCTGCAGCATCTCGCGATGGAGTGCGACAGCGCTTCAAGGGAAAGGCGTGGAGCAGATAGTGCTGTCCATCAACTGATGTCGCAAGCTCGATCTGGCGGCGGGCAGCGGAACGAGTTTCGCTGCCTGAATCGATTTCGCACAGGCCGCGAATATTTTATCAGTCTGGGTGTTGCGGGCCACGATCCGGTCGCCGACCATTGCGAGCAGGCTGGCATCGGCGAACAGCCCGCGGCATGCTGCGTTGGCATGCACGACGCGGCCATCTGCGTCGAGCAGGCAGATCGCCGTGCTCAGCCCATCCAAGACCTCGGCAAGGTCGTCCACGGTATGCGAGCGTGCCCTGATCTGTCGGCCCATGATCCTGGAGCGCTGAAGGTGCGGAGCCAGCAGCCGCATGCGCTCACGCATCGGCTCGTCAACCATTCCGCGCGACCGGTGGCGCAACACCTGCAGGATTGTGGTGCGCGTGTCCGACTTCTCGAGGGCAACGGTTGCAAGGTCTATCGCTCCTTGCGGTTCCACCCACTCGCGATAGAAGCTCGTTGCCAGAAAATCCGCCTGAGGCATGATGTCGGCTACGCCGATCGTCTGCTCCGCCGCGAGCGTAAAATGGCGATCGAGTAGAGGGTCCAGCTCCACATATCGGTCGCGATAAAGCTGGCGGAAGCGGGATTCGGTGCCAAAATGCTCGTGGATCTCGATCGAGAGCCTGGCTCTGTCCCTGGACAGGATGGTCGCGGCACATCCGCCGACGAAATGCGAAACCTGTTCCAGCACCCCGCTGCGCAGTGCGGGATCGACCGCGGCGTCGTAGATCTCGCCGACAAGGGACGAGAATCGATTTGCGTGGAGGATTGTCATCGGCCGGACGACGCAATCTGCGTATGGCTCGGGCGTGCGAGAAAGATCGCGATCCGGGGACTGGCGAAGGAGACGGGCCGTTCAATGGCCGCCTTCGACTGGGAGAAAACGTTGCAACGAAATGCTGGAATATCGAACATCGTCCTTGCGTAACGTCAACCGCAGGATGCGGCTTGGACGTTTTCGCCAAAGACTAGGATAAATGCGAACAGCGCGCGGACTGTGTGCGATGAGTCACGCGTGCGATGCGTCAGGCAGCGCGCGCACCGCAGAACCCTGTCGCCACCGATCCCGCCGGCCTCGCATTCGGCTCCGGCAGTTTACTTGCGATTCTCCTCGCAGAATTTCAATGCCGCCAGCGCTTCACCGGCACGCGGCACCTGCATCTCGATGCTGTCGTCGTCATCGTCCTCGAAATCGAGCGAGAGACGCTTGGCCTTGGACAGCCGGTCCACCATGGACTGCTCGTATTCGAAGATGCCGCGCACGGTAGTTTTGTCCATGACCTCCCACTTCGCCTTCTTCATGATATCGGCGTCGTCGGTGCCGACATCGGCCCGGAGGATCTCGCCGACCTTGTCCCACTCCCAACCGTCATAGATCATCACGATCACGATCGCCTTCTCGGAATAGGTGATGACGATGACGTAGTCCCGGTTCTCGTCTTCCTTGTCCTTGTAGCCGCGGCTCGCATTGCAATGCGCGTCCTGCATACGCTTTTCGATGGTCCAGTCGCCGACCTTGGATTGTTGCGCCTGCACCGGTCCTGCGGTCAAAGCGACTGCGCTCAAGGCGCCTGCCAGGAGCCCGGCGGCGAGAAGATATCGTTTCATGTCAGCCTCCAGCGTGTTCCCCGGACTGAGATGACCACCTCTGCCGGTGACCCGCAAGGGCTTCAGGCGGTTCGCCGCGGCACGATCGCGATCGGGGTGAAGGTGTAAACCTCCTCGCCGTTCTGATTGAACATCGTCCATTTCACCAGTGCGATGCCCTGCGGCTTCGACTTCGATGGCGTCAGGCTCATGACCTCCCCGACCAGATGCAGGCGGTCGCCGGGCCGCACCGGGATGGTCCAGCGCAGCCCGTCGACGCCGGCACCGATCAGCGGATGCGGGCCGAAGGGACGGGTCTGGATCGCGAGGCTCATGGCAATCGCGGCGGTGTGCCATCCCGAGGCAGCGAGACCCCTGAACAGGGTCTGCTTGGCGGCTTCGTGGTCGAGATGCATCGGCTGCGGATCGAACTCGGCCGCGAACCGCTTGATGTCGGCCTCGGTGACGTGAACTTCGGGGGATTTGAACTGCATTCCAATGGTGAGATCGTCGAACCACTCGACCTGCGCCATGATTTCGCCTCGCAATGTGATGCGCCGCCCCGCGGCTAATGGGATTGAGCAAGAGCGGGATGTAGCGGCTCCGCAGCGCACAAACCAGCCCGGGGTTCCCCAAGAAACCCGTTTCCAGATGCGACGAAACACGCCTGAAACAGATGGTCGGTTATCTCGTTGTCAAAAGCATACAGGGACGGCCACGATGCAATTCTTCCTCAACCTGATCTGGGATTATTCCTGCTGTCAGCACCTCGTCGCCCTGCCGCCGCAGGAGGACGAACTATGATCGAGCTGATCTCGGCCTTGCTCGCGCTTTGCAGCGTCGGCGTCTTTGCAGCGCACGCGGTGGATGCCTATCGCTCCACCCATTACTGATAGCCCACGCCCTAGAACGGCCGCCGGTAGAAGTGCTCCGAATGCGTCGCTGGCGGAAACCTGTTGGCGAGCGCGAGAGCTCCCCTTTCGTCGGTTTCGAGCGCGATCTTCTGTGCGAGCATCACGTCGCCGGGAACGAGAAAGCCTGACGGGACGAAGCACCACCCCATCGTCGCATTTCCGGCCTCGTCGATCTCATGGACGTTGGCGGCGGTGCCATAATGGATGCGATAGGTCTTGCCGGTATCGCCGCCGACGACATCGAAATACCGGTGCTGCTCGAATTGGGCGCGCTGCGCCGGTGACAGCCATTCGGCCAGGAGCCGGCGACCGCGAGCATCCGGCGTGTTCTCGCCGAAGAAGCGCCGATAGAGTTCGCGGAGCGCATGCAGACGCGCACGCGCCGGCCCACGGAGCCAAACTGCCGCGATCATGAGCAGCTCAGATCAACCGCCAACCAGGCGGGGATAGAACAGCGTTTCCTGCGCGGTCGGGTCAAACGATCGGATCCGGGTGACTTCGCCAGGTCCGGTTCGCAGCGCGGCGGTGAAGCCCGCTCCGGTCAGCTCCCGAAAGCGCCGCTCGGCTCGCGCCAGCGCTTCGGCATTGCCAGGATCAAACTCGTGGCGCGTGTCGCCAGTCTGGTCCATCACGATCTGGGTTGCCATGTTGAGTCTCCTCATGCCCAGCCCTGTTCGATCAAAGCAAACCTCGTGCCGTCGGTTCCAGTTGGCAACAACTTTCTCTTGCCGGCGCATCACGCCTTGCTGAGCAGGAGCGTTCTCAAGCGAAGTGGATGCCGGTTCGCATAAAGCAAACGCGGCAAAACCAAGAAGCTTGAGCCCCTTCGAAACGCGGCTCTGGTCAGCGCGAGGCGGCCGTACCTCCGCCCTCGTCGATCTGCCGTCCCATCAGGGCGATCGCTTTCTGATAAACGCCGGCGGCATTCCAGGCTTCGATGGCAGCGAAATTCGGCTCGCCCGGCTGGTAACCCGCTCCTGCACGCCAGCCATAGGCCTTGAGGAAATTCGCCGTCGAGTTCAGCGCATTGGCGGCAACTTCGAGATTGCCGGTGCCGTAGGCCAGGATGTTCTTGGGCATGAACTGGGTCTGACCGACTTCGCCGTGCATCGAGCCGCGGGTTGCCCCCGACAGCGTGCCGCGATCGATCAGCTTCAGCGCCGCATAGAGCTGCTCAGTGAAGAATTCGGGACGGCGGCAGTCATAGGCGAGCGTCGCGATCGAAGAGAGCATGTTCTGGTTGCCGCGCTGGCTGCCGAACCCGGTCTCCATGCCCCAGATCGCGATCAGCGGCCCCGGCGGGACGCCATAGCGCTGCTGGATCGAGGTGAACAAGGCGGCTTGCGACTGCTTGAGCTGGCGACCCTTGGCAACGATGGTGGTGGCGCCGCGCTTGGCGAGGAACTGGTCGAGCGTCAGCGAGAAGCTGCGCTGGCCACGGTCGGCCGCGATGGTGGCACTGGCGTAATTGGTCTGCATCAGCGCCGAGAGCGCAGTCTGGCCGACGCCCTTGCCCTGCGCCTCCGCGCTGAACTCGCGCTTCCAGGCCTCGAAGCCGGCCGACGAACTGCCGCATTGCGCGGCGTGGGCGGCGGGCGCCAGGCAGCCGAGCAGCGTCATCGCCCCAAAAACCGCCGCAGCTACAGTTCTGCCCCTGATCATGTCCGACGTCCTCTCCCTGGGTGATCCAATGCCCGAGCTTACCCGGACGAAGGCGCCGACTCCATGGCGTGATCATACGACAGTTCCAGTCCATCCAAATTGCCCTCCTGGCGCCACTTGTCCAGCAGCCGCAGGAATGCCACCGGCCCGCGCCAATACTGGCTATTTCTCGCCGCGATCGGATCGAACACGCCTTCATTGTTGTAATAGCCGGGCGTGCATTCGGCGAGATAGGTCTGGCGGCCGAGCGCAGCTTTGACCACCTCCTCGACCCAGGCGTTCTCGGCATCGAGCGTCGGCTCCAGCGTCCGGGCTTTGCGCTTGCGCGCCTCGGCTATCACATAGGCGATGTGCTGCGACTGCTCGTCGATGATGTGCGGGAAGTTGGCGCTCTGGCCGGCCTGCACCATGACGATCAGGAAGCAATTCGGGAAGCCGCGACTGTAGAAGCCGTGCAGCGTCTTGACGCCATCGCGCCAGCGCGCCGACAGGCTCACGCCGTCACGGCCGTAGACCTCAAAGCCCATGCGGCGGGCGTAGTCGGTGCCGACCTCGAAGCCGCTGGCATAGATCAGGCAGTCGAGCTCATAAGCCCTGCCGTCGACCACGACCGCGTTCTCGGTGATGCGCTCGACGCCCTGTCCCCTGGTGTCGACGAGATGCACGTTGGGACGATTGAAGGTGTCGAGATATTCGTCGTGGAAACACGGCCGTTTGCAGAATGCCTTGTACCAGGGTTTCAACGCCGAAGCCGTCGCCTCATCCTTGACGATCGCATCGACGCGCGCTCGGATCTCTTCCATCTTGCGATAATCGGCCTGCTCGATGACCTTGAGCGCCTCCTCGATCGAAGTCACCGGCTGCGGCTGGCGGCGCGGCGCCAGCAGGATCTCGCCGAGCAGGCCGGTCCAGCCGTCCTGCACCAGATCCTGTTCGAATGGCTCGCCCGAGATCACGGCGGTGAAATTGTCCATGCGTTCGCGCTGCCAGCCGGGCCTGAGCCCCTGCGCCCAGCTCTGATCCGTCGGGCGGTCGTCGCGCACGCCGATCGCCGACGGCGTACGCTGGAAGACGTAGAGCTCCTTGGCCGAGCGGCCGAGATGCGGCACACATTGCACGGCGGTGGCCCCGGTGCCGATGATACCGACGCGTTTGTCGCCAAGACCACTAAGATCACCTTCGGCCGTGCCGCCGGTGTAGGCGTAATCCCAGCGGCTGGTGTGGAAGCTGTGTCCCTTGAAGCTTTCGATACCGGGAATGCCCGGCAGCTTCGGACGGCTCAGCGGGCCGCCAGCAAGGATGACGAAGCGCGCGCGGATGCAATCACCGCGATCTGTCTCGACCAGCCAGCGTGCCTCCTGCTCCCGCCATTCCATGTGGGTGATGACGGTCTGAAACAGCGCGCGCTCATAGAGGCCGAAATGACGGCCGATGCGGCGCGAATGCTCGTAGATCTCGGGGGCTCGCGCATATTTGCGCACCGGCATGTAGCCGGTCTCTTCCAGCAACGGCAGGTAGATGTAGCTCTCGGTATCGCAGGCCGCACCGGGGTAGCGATTCCAGTACCAGGTGCCGCCGAAATCGGCGGCCTTTTCCACAACGCGGAAATCATCGATGCCGGCCGCGCGCAGTCGCGCGCCGCACAGAAGGCCGCCGAAGCCGCCGCCCACGATCAGCACCTCGGTCTGTTCGCTGACGGCCTCGCGGGCAAATCCGGAATTGGCCCAGGGATCGTCGAGATAGCGCCCGAACTCGCCGGTCACTTCGACATATTGCGCCTTGCCTTCGGCGCGCAGGCGGCGATCGCGCTCGTCGCGATAGCGCGCTCGGAGCGCGGCAATGTCGATTGTAGATTCGCCGGCTGCGCCGGTCTTGTGTCTTTGCGCTGACATCCGTTTCCTCCCCCGGCGGACACTGCTTCGCCGGCAGCTAGCATCACTTAGCCCTGAAAAAGTGACGCATGCAATCGCGTCTCTCGCTTTTTGCGGGAACGTGGAGTGGCGTTCCGCTAACCTCAAGCGCACATCACAAGCGTACGTCATGCAACGACATGGCGGTCCGGAGGAGACGATGCAGGGATTGATGATGGACATGCCGCTCCTGATCAGCGGCCTGATCCAGTATGCCGCCGACTATCACGGCGAGGCTGAGGTCGTCGCGCGCGAGATCGAAGGCGACATCCATCGCTACACCTATGCCGACGCCCACCCGCGCATCAAGCGCATGGCGTTGGCGCTCAAGAGGCTCGGCATGATGTCCGGTGACCGCGTCGGCACGCTGGCCTGGAATACGCACCGGCATTTCGAGATGTTCTACGCCGCGCCGGGCATGGGATATGTGCTGCACACCATCAACCCGCGGCTGTTTCCCGAACAACTCGTCTACATCGTCAATCATGCCGAGGACCGCCTGCTGTTCATCGACCGCGCCACGCTGCCGATCGTGGAGACGATCGCGCCGCAGCTGAGATCGATCGAAGCCTATGTCGTGATGTGCTCGCGCGAGCGGATGCCGCAGACCAAGCTTGCCAACGTTCATTGCTACGAGGACCTGCTGGAGAACGAGCACGACACCGGCTTCGCCTGGCCGGAATTCGACGAAAAATCGGCATCCACGATCTGCTACACCTCGGGCACGACAGGCAATCCCAAGGGCGTGATCTATTCGCATCGCGCCGCGATCCTGCAGACCATGGTCTCCTGCAATTTCGACTTCCTGCCCGGGCACCTGGAAGGCGTGCGCGAGGTGATGATGCCGATGGCCCCGCTGTTCCACGGCAACGGCTGGAACATGCCGTTCACCGCGCCCTATACCGGCTCGAAGCTGGTGCTGCCCGGCCGCAATTACGAGCCCGACAAGCTCTACGAGCTGCTCGAAGGCGAGAAGGTGACGCTGTCCGCGGGCGTGCCGAGCTTCTGGCTGATCCTGCTCGACTGGCTCGGGCGGACCGGCAACAGGTTCTCGACACTTCGTGCAACATTGTCGTCGGGCTCGGCACCCCCGCGCGCGATGGTCGAGAGGCTCAAGCGCGAGTATGACATCGACTACGTCCAGGCCTGGGGCATGACCGAAGCCTTGGGCTGCTCGATGCCGGGCTTGCGGCCGGGCTCCGAGCATCTTGAGGACAAGGAGAAGTTCGACCGCCGCCAGGTGTCCGGCCGCGCCTGTTTCGGCACCGCCTTGCGCATCGTCGATGACGGCGGCAACGAGCTGCCGCGCGACGGCAAGAGCGTCGGCCATCTGCGCGCGCGGGGACCGTGGGTTGCGTCCGGCTACATGAAACTCGAAGAAGGCCTGGACCGCGACGGCTGGCTGATCACCGGAGACATGGCCGTGATCGACCCCCAGGGCCACGTCACGCTGACCGATCGCTCCAAGGACGTCATCAAGTCCGGCGGCGAATGGATCTCCTCGATCCAGCTCGAGGACGTCGCCCTGTCTCACCCTGATGTGCTGCAAGCCGCCGTGGTCGCGATCAATCATGAGAAATGGCAGGAGCGGCCTCTGCTCCTCGTCGTCCGCAAGAAGGGCGCGACCGTCGACGGCAAGACGCTGCTCGAGCACATGCGCCCGAAGATCGCGAGCTGGTGGATGCCCGACGCCGTTGAGTTCATGGACGAGTTCCCGATGACCGGCACCGGCAAGGTGCTCAAATCAGCGTTGCGCGAGAAATTTAAAGGGTATCGCGTCGCCTGAGCCGATTGCGCCCGGCCTGTCCATCGACCAAGGAGACAAAGATGCTCTACCCGATGTCGCCCAAAGTCGTCGAGCTCAAGCGCAGGCTCGACAGTTTCATGGACCGGCACATCTATCCGAACGAGGAACGCTTTTATCGCGAGGCGGAGGAGCTGGGGCCTTGGAAGGTCTATCCGGTCGTCGAGGAGCTGAAGCCGCTGGCACGTGCCGAAGGCCTCTGGAATCTGTTCCTGCCGGACTCCGGCCACGGTGCCGGCCTGACCAATCTCGAATATGCCCCGCTCTGCGAGGTCATGGGCCGCTCGCATCTCGCACCCGAAGTCTTCAACTGTTCGGCGCCCGACACGGGCAACATGGAGGTGCTGGAGCGCTATGGCACGAAGGAGGACAAGGAGCGCTGGCTGAAGCCGCTCCTCGCAGGCGAAATCCGCTCCTGCTTCGCCATGACCGAGCCTGCCGTCGCCTCTTCCGATGCGACCAACATCGAAAGCTCGATCGTTCGCGAGGGCGACCATTACGTCATCAACGGCCGCAAATGGTACACCACCAATGCGACCGACCCGCGCTGCAAGATCTGCATCTTCATGGGCAAGACCGATCCCGACAATGCTGACCGCCACAAGCAGCAATCCATGATCCTGGTGCCGATGGACACTGCGGGCGTCGAGGTCAAGCGCCCCCTGCCCGTGTTCGGCTTCTATGGTGTGCCCGACCGTGCCTCTGAGGTCGTCTTCACCGATGTGCGCGTGCCCAAAGAGAACATGCTGCTCGGCGAGGGCCGCGGCTTCGAGATCGCGCAGGGACGCCTCGGCCCGGGGCGCATCCACCATTGCATGCGGCTGATCGGGCTCTCCGAGCGCACGCTGGAGAAGATGTGCCGGAGGGTGCGCAGCCGCATCGCCTTCGGCAAGCCGGTCTCCGAGCAGACGGTGACGCAGGAACGCATTGCAGAAGCCCGGATCATGATCGAGCAGGCGCGGCTGCTGACGCTCAACGCCGCCTACGCGATGGACACCGTCGGCAACAAGGTGGCGAAAGCGGAGATCGCGATGATCAAGGTCGCCGTGCCCAACATGGCCTGCCAGATCATCGACTGGGCGATCCAGGCCCACGGCGGCGGCGGCACGTCGAACGATTTCGGATTAGCCCAGGCCTATGCGACCGCGCGCTTGCTGCGGCTTGCGGATGGGCCGGACGAGGTGCACAGGAACCAGATCGCGCGGTTCGAGCTGAAGAAATATTCGAATGCGTAGGACGAAGCATTCCGCTCGTGCGGCTCGCTCTCTTTCCTTCTCCCCTTGCGGGAGAAGGTGGCGCGAAGCGCCGGATGAGGGGTCTGCTTCCGCGGAGACAAACCCCTCACCCCAGTGAGTCTGCATCAACCAGCGGAGCTGCCCTCTCCCGCAAGGGGCGAGGGCACGCTGACACGCAGCCCGATTACAACCAGCGCCGTGGCGCCCTCACTCAATTCACCACGTACACATCGGGATCGAAGCTGGAGCTCGGCTTCTTGAAGGCGTTGCGCAAGGCGCCCGACATCGGGACGTTGTAGTTGAGGCCGTTCGGCGGAGTCGGCGATTCCAGCCACTTCTTGTAGAGGACCTCGATCTCCTGGCTGGCGTACAGCTCCGCAGTCGCGCGATCGGCGAGCGCCTTGAATGGAGCGTCCTCTCGCCGCAACATGATCCCGTAAGGCTCGGGCTTCGAGAACGTCTCCTCACTGATCATGAAGAGCTGTGGTTCCTTCGAGCGCGCGATCGCCACCGCGAGCTGCACGTCGTCGAGCGCGTAGGCCTGGGCGCGATCGGTTTCCAGCAGCAGGAAGGCTTCGGCCTGGTCCTTGGCCGGCATCACATTGATGCCCAGATTGCGCTCGGTGTTGACCTTGGCGAGCTGTGTCAGGTTGACCGAGCCGGCCACCGCCGTCACCGCTCTGCCCTTGAGATCGTCGATGGTGTTGATCTTTGCGGCTTTCTTGGCCGCAAATCGCGTTGCGCTGAGGAAGTGCGTGTTGGTGAAGGCGACCTGCTTCTGGCGATCGGCATTGTTGGTGGTCGCCGAGCAATGCAGGTCGAGCGTCCCGTTGACCATTAGCGGAATCCGGTTCGACGACGTCACGGCGAGGGTGTCGACGGCGATGTCGGGCATACCGAGCTGCTTCTTCACGGCATCCACGATCCTGAGGCAGATATCCATGGCAAAGCCGACCGGCTTCTGGTTGCCGTCGAGATAGCTGAACGGGACCGAGGCCTCCTGGTAGCCCAGCGTGATCTTCTTGGTCTCTTTGACCTTCTGAAGCGTACCCGACAGGTCTTCGGCGGAGGCGGCAGTTGCAAGGCATGTGAGGGCCAGGACAACGGTGGGTAAACGCATCGGGAACTCCTCGAGGAGGCTTGCGCCCCCATGCCGGGCGCAGCAATCGCACCGTTGATAGCGCAGGCGCGCGGCAGCCGCCACACGAGCTTGCATCTATCAGGTATCGCGGCTTGCGATATGGTGGACCGGCCTTTTGTCCCCCTGGAGTCGGGGCGCTCAAGCGCCAAGATGGCTGTTACGCGTCGATGCCGCGCTGGACCAGGATCCGCTCGGCGCTGTCGTTCCAGACGTCCATCTTGGTGATCTGGCCATTCCGCACCACGAAGCGGTCGACATAGCGGTTGCCCTCGAACGCGGACCCATCCATCCATTCGCCGTAGAGCGTGCCGACGCTATAGACCACGGTCTCGCCGTCGCCGGGGCAGACGTCGAAACGGTCCATCTTCTTCTTGACCCAGCGGTAGCGCTTGGCGTTGAAAGCGGTCGGGCCGCGCGGATGATCGAACTCGCGCCCACCGGTAAAGGTGATCACCGTGCCCGGCGCCATATAGGCAGCCGCGGCGTCCGGATCGGGGATCATCGACGCCGTGAGATAGGCTTCCACGATCTCGGCGTCGGACGACGGACCGGCTTCGGCTTTTGCGGCAGCGGACATGGCTCATTCTCCAGGGCTTGCGGAATACTAACGCCGCTCTCGGGGAATACGTGCATATATTTTGAACATTTCCGTCGCTACACTGCCGACAATCTGGAGCCGCCAAACGCGGCCGAATGCACTAAATTCCTTCCGCAAGAGCCATGACCGCCCAATCCGCCTTTGACCTTATCTTTCGCAACGCCTTGCTGCGTGGTGCCGCCGACCCGATGGACATCGGCGTCACGCGCGGCCGGATCACCGCCATCGAACCGACGCTCGCTTGCGAGGCCGCCGAAGTCGATGTCGGCGGACGCCTCGCCCTGCCCGGCTTCGTCGACAGCCACATCCATCTCGACAAGGCCTGCCTGCTCGGCCGCTGCGGGCATGATCACGGCAGCGTCTCCGAAGCGATCCGCGCCGTCTCCGAGATGAAGAAGGGTTTCTCGGTCGAGGACGTCTACGCGCGCGGCGCCCGGGTACTCGAACGTGCTATCGTCCACGGCACCACGCGCATGCGAACCCACGTCGAGATCGATCCCCGCATCGGATTGCGCGGCTTCGAGGCGGTGAAGGCGCTGAAGCGTGACTATGCCTGGGCGATCGACCTGTCGCTCTGTGTCTTTCCGCAGGAAGGCCTCACCAACGATCCCGGCAGCGAGGAGCTTCTGATCCAGGCGCTGCGCGATGGTGGGGAGGTGATCGGCGGCTGCCCCTACACGGACACCGACCCGAACGCCCATCTCGCACGCATCTTCGACCTCGCCGAGGCGTTCGACCTGGACGTCGATCTCCATCTCGATTTCGATCTCGATCCCTCCTGGTGGCACCTCGACGAGGTCTGCCGGCAGACCGAGCGGCGCAACTATGGGGGGCGCGTGGCAATCGGCCACGCCACGAAACTCTCCGTACTGCCACCGGAGCGGCTGAGGGCCGCCACCGCGCAGCTGGCCAAGGCTGGCGTTGCCGTCACCGTGCTGCCGGCAACCGATCTGTACCTGATGGGGCGCGAAGCGACCCACAACGCGCCACGCGGGCTGACGCTCGCCCACAAGCTCGCCGCCGACGGCGTGCTGTGCTCGATCGCGACCAACAACGTGCTCAATCCCTTCACGCCGTTCGGCGATGCCTCACTGCTGCGAATGGCGAATTTCTACGCCAACGTCGCGCATGCCTCGGTGAACGACTTCGATACCTGCCTTGATCTCGTGACCGAGCTGCCGGCGCGGCTGATGAACCTTGGGGATTACGGCATCAAGGTCGGAAACCCCGCCGATCTCATCGTGCTCGATACGCAAGACAGCCGCTTCGCCGTCGCCGAGCTGCCGGATGTCGTAATGGGCTTCAAGAGCGGCCGGCAGACTTTTGCGCGGCAACGGCCCACTGTGTTCCGCCCCGGCTCCTGAGCCGCTCTGGACGCATATCTGCATTGAAGCGGGGCGAATTGCCGCGTTATTTCCGTTAGATGTTACCGTCGATCGCTCTCATATTCCGAATCCGGTAGAATACCGGATAGTCGATCCGCGCTGATTGCCGATAGCTGAGCGTATTGCCAGTCCCGCGGTGCCGTTCAAAGCAGAACCTGCACTGAAGTCTGCATTCAACGGGAAAGCATCGACATGTTCAGCGCATTCAGCAGCATCGACCATCGCACCATTCGAGCGAGAACGCCCGGCGATGCCGCTATAAAACGGCTCGACGGCATCGGGCATGTCCTGTCAAACCTCGATCTGGCGAGCATCCGGACCCAAGATGACTTGACGCGCATGCTCCTGACGCTCGACACCGCCGACAAGTGCATTCGGGTGATCCGCGCGGAATTCCGGACCCAAGTCGCGAACGATCGGCTGGCCCGCAAGTCCGAAGACCTGATGGCGTTGATCGAACACGTCCGCGACGAACTCACTGGCTCTCGCACGGCGAAGTCCTGAGCAGGAGCCGCCCTATTTCTCGCGATTGATCTTCGCCAGGATTCGGTCCGCCTCGATGCGCCAGTCAGCGTTGCGAGCGAACTCCTTGGTACCCTTCGTTCCGAACAGGCCCTCGTCGGCGAGGTCCGCCACCCAGGCCTGCCGCTCGGCGGTGCCCTGCGCGGACCACGGCGTCAGCCCCGCTTCACGCACGGTCTCGGCGACCTCGCGTACTTCCTCGGCGCGGCGGCGGCCATGCTCGATCACACGCTGGAAGCAATAAGCACCCTGCTTCTCCCAATCGATCGTGGGAAAGGTTTCCGCCAGTGAAGCCAGCACCGCATCCTCGACGCCATGGGAGCGCGCGGTGGTGAAGCTTTCGATGACCATGGCCTCCAGCCCCTTGATCATGATGCTGCGACACATCTTCACCGCCGATGAAACACCGAGCTTGTCGCTCGCAACCTTGGCCGCAAAACCCATCGCGTTCAAAAGCGGCTCCAGCTCCCTGGCCCCGGGACCGCCGAGCAGCAGCGGCACCTTGATGCGATAAGGCGGCACCGACGTCATAACCGCGCCCTCGACATAACGTCCGGCGGCGCCATCAATCAGCGCGGCAGCGCGCTGCTTGGCGGCGGGAGACGCCGAATTGAAATCCAGGAACCAGGTGCCCTGATTGATCGCGGCCGCGCAGGCCTTTGCCACCGGCACGGCCTGGCTCGCGGTGACCGCGGAGATGATGAAATCGGACTTGGCGGTCAGCTCGGCGTGCGAGGCTGCGAGCCCCACACCGACTTTTTCAGCATGCTCGTGCAGCGAACCACCCTGCTCGCCCGCGAGCTTGATGTCAAAGGCTGTGACCTTGATGTCCTGCTGGCGCAAATCCTCGGCCAGAATCCTGCCGACCTCGCCATAACCGACCAGCCCGACCTGCCATCGCTTGGGATCGCCCGCCATCAGTTCAGTCCTCGCGTTGTTGCGTCGAACAGGTCCTCAACCGCATAGCGGCGCGGGATCAGCGCCTGCTGGAACGCGTAGTCGACGATCAACTCCAGCGACCTTCTGTTCGCTTCGATTCCGAACGGAACCAGGTCCGGCGTTGCCGCAGGCCCCGCCTGCGCCTTATTTTGCTTGAGGAGATCATAAATGCCCGAAACTACGTCAGGACGCGATTTCGCTAGCTGCTCGGTCACGACCACGAGATGGTTGACCGGCACGACGCCGCGGCGCGCGTACCATATGGCGGCTTCCGCGGCCGGATCGGGGAACAGCGGCCTCAGCTTGGGATCGTTCGAGGCCTCACCAAGGACGACGTCGAGCTCGCCGTCGAGCAGCATCTGAAGTATCTTCTTGTGCTTCGGCGCGCGCTCGGTGGTGTCGACATATTCGGCGACATGCGGGTCTTCGAACGTGACCCAGCGGATCTTGTCGAGGTTGACGCCGTAGTCGTTGGCGAGGATGCCCCTGATCCAGGCGCCGGTCGTAGTCGTGAACGAACGGATGCCGACGCGCTTGCCTTCGAGATCGGACGGCCCGAGGGTTCCCTGCGCAGGACTATAGAGCGCGTAGGAATGCTGGAAGCGGCCGAGCATTGTGGCAGGCAGCAGCACCAAGGGCTTGCCTTGCGCCTTTGCCATCAGATAGGTGACGATCGCCATCTCGCAGACGTCGAACGCTTGCTCGCGCACCATCGGTTTGAACGCAGTGTTGGTCGGCGTGTATTCGATGAAGTCGAGGTCGAAGCGGTTGGAGCGGAGCTCGCCGCTCTTCACCGCCTGGACATGGGGGTGACTGCCGAGCACGGCCTTCAGCTTGAGACGATCCATCGGCCCACTCCGCTGATTGTTTTAGACGTCCTCGGGATTGTCGACATAGACGAGCCCGGCCTTCGCCAAGGCCTCGCGCATGCTGTACATGTCGAGGCCCAGCTCGCCCGAAGCCAGCCGCTTGCGTTTGCCGCCTTCGTCCGCGTTGCGCTTCCTCGCCTTCTCGGCGACCTCGGCCGCGTAGCGCTTCGGCACCGCCACGACGCCGTCGTCATCGGCCACGATGATGTCGCCGGGATCGACGTTGACGCCGGCGCAGACCACGGGGACATTGACCGAGCCGAGCGTCGCCTTCACCGTGCCCTTGGCCGAGACCGCGCGCGACCACACCGGAAAGTTCATCTCGTGCAGTGCCCTGATGTCGCGGCAGCCGGCATCGATGATCAATCCCTGCACGCCGCGCGCCTGCAGCGAGGTTGCGAGCAGCTCGCCAAACATGCCGTCGGTGTTGTCGGTGGTGCAGCCCACGACGAGGATGTCGCCCTTCCTGCACTGCTCGACCGCGACATGGATCATCCAGTTGTCGCCGGGCTGCGCCAGCACGGTGACGGCAGGGCCGGCGATCGCCGCGCCGGCCCAGACCGGCCGCAGATACGGCTTCATCAGTCCGAGCCGATCATAGGCCTCGTGCACGGTCGAGACGCCGTACTCCGCCATCCCAGCGGGATCGGCACGCTTGATGTTGCGAACGACGACCGGCTTCATGCCAGCTCCTCCGCAACCGTCGGAAACAGCCGCTGATAGGCCTCGCCATAGGTCATGGACACGCCGGTGTTGCGGCTGCCCTGGATGCCGCGGTTGAGCGCGACGCGCTCGTAATATCCCCACAGGTGCTTCTGCGCGGCGAGGATCTGGAACGCCTCGTACTTCTCCTTCCAGACCTCGTCGATCTTGAGGAGCAGGTCCGGCTTGTAGTTGCATTGCTCCGGCTGGTGCGGCTCGAACAAAAACACCGGCGGGGCCGAATATTTGTACTGCGCGCCGGGCTTGTGGCCCATCGCCTGCGCGACCACGCGGGTTTCCTGCGCGAAATGCGCCGCGTTCGGATGGTCGAAATTATAGGGATCCTCCAGCGCATGCGTCAGCACGAAGCTCGGATTGAGCTCGCGGTAGACGTCGACCATGCGGTCGAAATGCGCCTCGGCGAGCTTCAGCGGATAGTCGCCGCAATCGAAGAACTCGATCTCGGCGCCGAGCAGCTTGGCCGCCCGCTCCGCCTCGTCCTTGCGGCCGGCCTTGACCGATTCCAGCGTCGCACCCTTCTCCTTCCAGGCGAACTGGCTCTCGCCGCGCTCGCCGAAAGACAAGCAGACGATCTTCATGCGGTAGCCCTTCTTCGCATGCAGCGCGATGGCGCCGCCGGCGCGCCAGACGAAATCGCCCGGATGAGCTGTGATCACGAGACCTGTTTTCATGGGACAAACTCCCCTCTTCTGTTCGTCAACGTCATAAATTTATCAAGCCGCGACAGCGGATTTCTCGCCGTCGAGCACGCGCCTCAGGCGGTCGGCATCGAGTGCGCCTTCCCATTTGGCAATCGCGATGGTCGCGACCGCGTTCCCGATCAGATTGGTTGGCGTCAGCCCCTGCGACATCAGGCGGTGGATGCCGAGCACGAGCGCCACGCTCGTCACCGGAATGCTGCCGGTGGCGGACAAGGTTGCCGCCAGCACGACGAAGGCGGCGCCCGCGATTCCCGCCGCCCTTGGAGGTCACGAGCAGGATCAGAAGCAGCTCGATCTGCTCGGCTAGCCCAAACGGCGTGTTGGTCGCCTGTGCCAGGAACACCGAGGCGGCGGCAAGGTAGAGGCAGGTGCCGTCGAGATTGAAGGAATAGCCGGTCGGGATCACCAGCCCAACGACGCTGCGCTCGCAGCCGGCCTGCTCCAGCTTGGTTAGCATCCGCGGCAGCACCGTCTCGGACGATGTCGTGGCGATGCAGATCAAGAGCTCTTCCCAGATGTAGCGGATCAGCTTGAGCAGCGAGAAGCCACACAGACGCGCGACCGGGCCGAGCGCCACGATGATGAAGATCACGCAGGTGAGATAAAAGCCGCCGAGGAGCTTGCCCAGCGAGGCCAGCGAGCCGACGCCGAACTTGCCGACCGTGAAGGCGATGGCGCCGAAGGCGCCGATCGGCGCAGCCCACATCATGAATCCGACGATGGTGAATACCATCTTGGCGGCGATGTCGATGAGATGGACCAGCGGCGCGGCGCGCTCGCCGAGCTGCACCAGCGCAAATCCGCACAGTACGGCGATGAAGAGCACCTGGAGGATGTTGCCCTCGGCAAAGGCGCCGATGAACGTCGCGGGCACGATGTTCATCAGGAACGGTACAAAGCCGATCACGCCCGTCTGCTTGACATAGGGCTCGATCGCGCTGGCATTGATGCTGGCGGGATCGATGTTCATGCCGACGCCGGGCTTGAGCAAGTTCACCGCAATGAGACCGATGATCAGCGCGATCGTGGTCATGATCTCGAAATAGACGATCGCCTTGACGGCGACGCGCCCGACACGGGCCATATCGGCCATATGCGCGATGCCATGGACGACCGTGCAGAAGATGATCGGCGCGATCAGCATCCGGATCGCCTTGATGAAGGCGTCGCCAAGCGGCTGCATCCTGGCGCCCCCCTCGGGATTGACGATCCCAAGCGCGATTCCGGCCGCCATGGCGATCAGCACCTGGATCCAGAGCTCCTTCCACCAGGCGCGGCCGTGCGGCTTGTCGATCGCGAGCGCCGTCATTGGTCGAACTCGAACAGCCGCGCTGGATTATCGACGAGGATCTTCTGCTGATACTCCGGCTCCGGCGCGAACAGCGGGATCAGGTCGACGAGATCGCCGTCGTTCGGCATCGCCTTGACATTGGGATGCGGCCAATCGGTGCCCCAGATGACGCGGTCGGGCGCCGTCTCGACAATTTTTCGCGCGAACGGCACGGCGTCGGTGAACGGCGGACCGGCCGATGACACCCGCTCCGAGCCGCAGATCTTGACCCAGCATTTCTCGTCGCGCTGCATCAGCTCGACCAGGATCTTGAACGGCAGCTGGTCGAGCCCTTCGGACGCCTTCACCCGTCCCATATGGTCTATGGTGTAGCTCAGCGGCAGCCTTATCAGCGTGTCGGCATGTTCAGGCAGGTCGATCGCATCGAAATGCAGATCAATATGCCAGCCGAGCGGTGCGACCAGCGCGACGATGCGGTCGAACACCTGCTTGTCCGGGACCCCGCCGAGATGGCGGACGAAATTGAAGCGGCAGCCGCGGAAGCCGCCCTCATGCAGCACGCGAAGCTCGCGCTCGGTGATGGTGTCGTCGATATTGGCAACCGCGCGATAGGCCCCGTTGCTCTGCGCGATGGCGTCAAGCGCCACCGTGTTGTCGGTGCCATGCACACTCGCATTGACGATGACGGCACGTCCAACGCCGAGCTTGGCATGCAGCGCGCGGAAATCCTCGAGCGGCGCATCCGGCGGCGTGTAGGAACGCTCCGGCGCGTAAGGGTATTTCGCGCCGGGCCCGAAGATGTGGCAATGCGCATCGCAAGACAGGTTCGGCAGTCTGAACTTCGGCGTGCGCGTGTCCGGATCGGGCGGCGGAATGGTCGGCGTGTACATCATTGCCATCGGATAAACCGCCGAACCAGATCGTGTCTTCAAGTCTTGCTGCTGACGACCGGCCGTCGCCGTGCTGGCGCCTGATCCAGCGCCGGCGCCTGGAACGCGGCCACGGTGGCTTGCACCAATTGCTCGATGGCACTTGCGGCATCGCTGCCGTCGGCCTCGCCGCGCGACAGGCGCGAGACGCGATCCGGCGTCACCAGCGAATAATAGAGTGCGCCAAGCAGGAAGTGGCTGCGCCAGACGATATCGGTGCGCGGAACGTGCGGCAGGCTTTCGTGAACAGCATCGATGAAGGCGTGGCTGGTGTCGTCAAAAGTCTGTGCGATGATCTTTCGCGCGACTTCATTGCCCTCCGCGGACATCACCGCGCGCAGCCGCGTGAACCGCGCCCCGCCCCCGGCAAGATCACTGCCCGAGGTGAAGGCCGGCACGACATAGGCCCGCACCACCGCTTCGAGCCGGTCCTGGAGATCGCGCACGCGCTTGGCGGCCGCGAGCAGCTCGGAACGGCGCAAATTCATTGGCCCGCAATGGCGCCGGTAGATCTCCAGCAGCAGGCCGTCCTTGGTCTTGAAATGATAGGTGACGCTGCCGGGATTGGCGCCGGCGGCCTGTGCGATATCGCGCACCGACACGGCGTTGAAGCCGTTGGTGGCGAACAGCTCCTCGGCCGCGGCGAGGATCGCCTCGCGCATGTTCGGCTTGCGGGCCGTTTCCTTGCTGGCGGGGTTGCGGATCATGTGATTTGTACTATCGTACAAAAGATCAGGTCTCGTCAACAAAAACCATGGATGACACCCGGAAAGGCCGAGAGACCGCCGCTGGGTGCAAAGGAGTGCTGGGAAATGCTGGGTTTCAACAAGACCATCAGCGGTCTGATGGTGGGCGCCGGTCTGCTGCTCGCGGGGACCGCCGCACAGGCCGACAAATATCCGAGCAAGCCGGTCCACATCCTGGTGCCTTATGCGGCCGGCGGCGCCGTCGACGTGCTCGCGCGCACCTTGGCTCAGGCGCTGGCCGGGACTTGGGGCCAGCAGCCGGTGATCGACAATCGTCCCGGCGCCGGCGGAATCGTCGCGTCCCAAGCGCTGACGCAGGCCGCGCCCGACGGCTACACGCTGATCCTCGTCGCGAGCGGCCATCCACTCAACCAGTTCATCTATCCGAGCGTGCCCTATGACACGTTCAAGGATTTCACCGCGATCAGCGAAGTCGCCTCCTCCCCGCTCGCGATCGTCGTGGCCAAGGACAGCCCCTATAAGACGCTCAGTGATCTCCTCATCGCGGCGAAGAAGGAGCCGGATAAGCTCTCCTACGGCATGTCCGGCAACGGCACCTCGGCGCACCTTGCCGGTGAGCTGCTGAAATACATGTCCGGCACCAAGATCGTCGCGATCCCCTACAAGGGCGGCGCCCCCGCGCTGACTGCCGTGATCGCCGGCGACATCCCGCTCAGCATCAATCCGCTTGCGGAGGCCATCAGCCAGATCGAAGGCGGCGCGGTGCGCGCGCTCGCGGTGACCTCGGCCGAACGCTCCAAGGCGCTGCCCAATGTTCCGACCGTCGCGGAGTCGAGTGTGCCGGGTTACGACGTCTCCGTCTGGTGGGGCGTTCTTGGCCCGGCAAAAATGCCGCCGGATATCGTGGCGAAGCTCGAAACCGATCTGAAGGCGGCGTTGCAGGACCCGAACGTACTGTCGACGCTCGGCAAGATCGGCGCGGCCCCGGTCGGCTCATCGTCGAGGGATTTCGGCGCCTACATGCATGCCGAGGCGACCAAATGGGAGCCGGTGCTGAAGGCCGCCGACATCCGCGCGCAGTGAGGTGCTTCGCATGAGGACCAGCGCGCTGGACACGATCCAGCGCCAGGCAGGCTTGCGCGGCGCCACGAAGGCCGACGCGCAAGTAGGTCAATTGCGTGCGCTCGCCCGCATCTTCTCCGGCGGCGCGGGACGCCGCACGAAATCGGCGTCATCGTCGCCTCCTCCCGACGGGATCAGGATCGCGCGCTCGCGCGGCAGCGCTTCCGGCATCTCGTCCCGGATGAAGGCGATGAGCTTCTCCCTCATCTCGCAGCGCAGGTCCCAGGACTGCGGCGCGTTCCTGGCGCTGACGAGGGCGCGGAGCTCGATGGTGCGAGCATCCGCGTCAACGACCTGGAGATTGACCACCTCGCCGTCCCAGAGCTTGGACTCCTTCACTGCTTCTTCCAGCCAGCGCCGGATCCGCGGCACGTCGGCACGATAATCGACATGAAACGCAATCACGCCGATCAGGGACGCAGTGTCGCGGGTCCAGTTCTGGAATGGCTTTTCGATGAAATAAGACAGCGGCACCACCATGCGGCGCCAGTCCCACAGCCGGATCACCACATAGGTCGCGGCGATGTCCTCGACCCAGCCCCACTCGTTCTCGATGATGACGGCATCCTCGATGCGGATCGGCTGGGTGATTGCGATCTGCATGCCCGCGATCAGATTGCTCAGCAGCGGCCGGGCGGCAAGACCAACGATGATACCGGCGGCACCGGCGGAGGCGAACAGGCTGACGCCGTATTGCCTGACCGAGTCGAATGTCATCAGCGCGGTCGACACCGTGATGATGACGATGATGATATCGGTGACGCGCTTGAAGACGCGGACCTGGGTGACGTGCTTGCGCGCGACAAAATTCTCGGTGACGTCGCGAAAGTTCTGGAGATACCGTGCCGCGCTCATATCCACGATCCGGATCGAGATCCAGCCGATCAGCGCAATGAAGGCGACGACGAACAGGCGCGTCAGCGGCGTGCGGAAGGCGTCGTCCAGCGGCGCGAGCGGCAGCACCAACGCTACGGCGGCAAGACTGAGGGCCAGCTGAGTTGGGCCCGCGGTGCGGGCGATGAACACGCTCACGAGCGGGAGGCGGGTTCCGAAGGCGCGGTTGAACAGCCAAACCGAAAGGCGATAGATCGACAGGGCGATCAGGATCGCGCCCAAGACTAGAGTGAGGCCGACGAACCACGACGGGATCCACCCGAACATCCTGTCGATGTCGGCCAAAAGGGTCTGCCAATCCATTAATGTCCCCGCATTGCATCCGCGCTTGCGTTCAACGCGTTGCAGCGTCGTTCGCTCCCCCGCTCGGTGCAATGCAGCATCCCTCTGGTGCAATCATCGCCGAACTGCGCTATTTGTGGTCAATCATGACTCGACGGACCGGCAGCGCCGATCTTCCCCTTCACACCGGCCGGGTTCCACCCTGGCTGGCGACCCGCATGTCGTCGCTCGGCGCGATCGTCACACAGGCGATCGTGCATCACTACGGACGCGATGCATTCCTCCAGCGGCTCTCGCACCCGTTCTGGTTCCAGTCGTTCGGCGCCGTCATGGGGATGGATTGGCACTCCTCCGGCATCACGACGTCGGTGATTGGCGCGCTGAAGCGCGGGCTGGGACCGCTCCGGAACGAGCTCGGAATCTACGTCTGCGGCGGGCGTGGCCAGCACTCGCGCAAGACCCCGGACGAGCTGATGCAGCTCGGCGACCGAATCGGCTTCGACGGCGCAAAGCTCACGCGTGCGAGTCGCCTCGTGGCGAAGGTTGACAGCGCCGCGGTCCAGGACGGCTTTGACCTTTACCTGCACGGCTTCTTCGTCACCGCCGACGCCAAATGGACCGTGGTGCAGCAAGGCATGAACGGCGACAAGCGGCAGGCCCGCCGCTATCACTGGCATTCCGAGGCGCTGAAGAGTTTTGTCGACGCACCGCACAGCGCGATCGACGGGCCGCGGCAAGGCGAGATCGTCAACCTCACCGACCATCGCGCCGAGATCTCGCGCACCGCGCAGCTCGAGCTTCTGAGCGATCTCGGCCCGGATCGTATCCTTTCCGAATTCGAGCGGCTCACCGGAACTGCGCCCGCGCCCGCACAGGCGACGCTGCCGCACCTGATCATGCCCGGGCATCACGACGTGCGGCCGAAGGACGTGTTTGCGCGCCGCCTGCACGGCACACTCGCTGCTGCGGCCGAGCGCGGCCCGGTCGACTTTCCGGAGCTGCTGCTGACTCCCGGCGTTGGCGCTCGCACCGTTCGTTCGCTGGCGATGGTCGCCGAAGTCGTGCACGGCGCGCCCTACCGCTTCAACGATCCCGCGCGCTTCTCGCTTGCCCACGGCGGCAAGGACCGGCATCCCTACCCTGTTCCACTCAAGGTCTATGACGAAACCATTCGCGTGCTGAAGGGGGCGATTCAGAACGCAAAGCTCGGGCGCGAGGAAGAGATGCAAGCCATCAAGCGCCTCGACGACCAGGCGCGGCGGCTGGAGCGCACCGCGCATGGGCCATCCGTCGAATCCTATATCGCCGGAGAGCGTGCGGCCTCGCCCGATCTCGACGGCCGTTCCGTGTTCGGCTGGGAGCGTGATCTCGGGCCGACAAAAAAGCAGACCGGCTGAAAGCCGATCCGCGAGTTCAGCGGGAAGGAACGCCGCTCTCAGGTCTCGTCGGTGTCCGGCTCCTCGTCGAGCCGGTTGGCCGAGTGGTCCTGATATTGTTCGGTCTGGATCGCCTTGCCGTCCATGCCGCGAATGTCCGAGTGCTGCGCCTTGTCGCGGTTTGACAGCACCATGTTGTCGCCGATCTTCTCCTTGGGCACGTCCGTCATGGCACCCGTTCCGTCGCCCTTGCCGTGCATGCCCGATCTGAAATGCGTCTTGCTGCCACGACCACCTGGCATCTTTTTCTCCTCTTGCTTTGATCGCCCGTGCAGCTCAATGCTTCTGCTGTGCCGGCGTCGGTTTCGGCGGCTTGTGTCCGCTTTGGCCGGAATCATTGTGCTTGTTGTGATCGCTTTCCTGGTTGAGGCCGCCTCGGCTCACCGGGAATTCACTCTGTCGCGCCTCAGGTCGCGCCCCGTGAACAGCCGTATTCTCCGGATTGTGGCCGAGGGCACGCTCAAGCTCTCGCGCGTCTGGAACATCCGGCTTGCGCTCGAGGATGCGAACCTGTTGCTCGTGGGTCTTCTTGCCTTGCATGCTCGTCCTCCGGAGCTATCGGCCTCTTCGGTGCGTGCCACTGCGTGCGATGTCCTTGTCGATGCCGCCAGCGGCGTTCACGTCGTTCTCGACGTCGCCTTCGATCGTGTTCTCGCCCAAGGCGTCCTCGAGGTCCTCAGGCGAGATACCGGCCATCGTTGCGCCCTTCGATCCGCCGATCATGGGGTTATTTTGCATATCCTTTTCCGTCGGTGCGTAGAGTTTGGGTTGCTTGTTGGTCATGCCTCACCTGCCTCCGCCTTTTCCGGCCTCGTCATGCCTGTGGTGTGAATCGTGCTCGCCACCTCCGCCGGAGACGCGGCTGTGGTTGCGCTGCGGGTCGTCCGCCGCTGGCTTCTTCCTTCGAGCGGTGCCTTCGCATTCTCATGCGATGCGCCTGGTCCGCCCTGACGGATGCTGTTCGGTGTCTTGGTGGATGTCGACATGAGGGTCCGCTCCTCAGCGATCTTGCTGATAGCCTTGGTTGGTGGTGTTCTGCTTGATGTTGCCCTGCTGCCCTTGCTGGTCCGGATTTTGCGCACGCTGCTGGCCGCGCGGGGCAGTCGAGGACACTTGCTTGCTGTCGCCGGTTCCCTTCGGACTTTGATTCTCGGCGGGAACAGGTGGCATCTTGCCGGTCATGATGCTGTCTCCTGTTGTTGATCTGCGACATCGACCGGAGGAACTCGTCGCGGCTTTCGATGTCGCAAAAACAACTAGAGCAACGGCATGCCGTTCCTACCGACGAGTGCAGAGAAAATTTTCCGCAAGGTGTAAGTCTCAGCAGGCCACTGGCTGGGAACGAACCAACATCGATCCAGCTGATGCTGTCGCCTGTGCTGCGTGGCCGTCGGGCACGACAGGGAGGTTCGCGATCGCTCGCATGCCCGGTCGCTTGCGCCAGTGGATCTGAGACACGTCCACAGCAAAGCCAAGCCGCGGCCATCGCACAAACAACGCTTCCAGGGCACACGCTGCCTCGATGCGCGCGAGTTGATGGCCGAGGCAGAAATGGATGCCCGTTCCGAAGGACATGTGACGGTTCGGCTTGCGCGCGGGATCGAGGCTCTCGGGGCGCTCATGCATCGCCGGGTCCATGTTCGCGGCGGCGAGCATCACCATGACGCGATCGCCCTTCTTGAGACGCACGCCCGCGAGCTCGATATCCCGCCTCACATAGCGGGGCTTGGAGAACTGCACCGGCGACACGAAGCGCAGGAATTCCTCCACCGCAAGCCCGACGCGGCTCCAGTCCTGTGCCAGCCAGTCGCGGACGCCGGGATTTCTGAGGAGCTCGTAGACAGAACCGCTGATGAGATGCGTGGTGGTCTCGGAGCCCGCCGCGAGCAGTAGGAACACCATCGACACCATTTCGTCCGGCGTGATCTGGCCGCCCTCGCGCTCGACCTGAACCAGCTCCGCGATCAGGCCTTCGCCGCCCCGCACGCGGGCAATCTGCAGCTGCCGTTCGAGGTAGGCTCGCATCTTGCGGAACGCGAACAGCATGCGGAAGAAGCTGGCGACGTTCGTAAGTGAGGACATCGTATTGGCCCAGGCGATGAAGCGGGGGCGATCGGCCAATGGCAATCCGAGCAGCTCGGAGATCACCGCGAGCGGCAGGATGCGCGCATAGCGCTGGACGAGATCGGCCGGGCTTCCTGCCAGGAACAGCTCGTCGGCGAGCCCGTCCGCGATGGCGCGGATGCGCGGCTCCATCGCGACGATCGCGCGGCGGCGGAAGGCCTCGTCAACAATGCTGCGCAGCCTTGTGTGGTCAGGCTCGTCCATTGTCAGCATGTTGTTGGCGATGGTTCTGACATAGTTCGGCATCCACCAGCGCAAACCCGCGACGTCCCCATCCTCCTTGCGCAGCGTGAAATCGGTGCCGTCCTTCAGGACCTGCGCGGTGGCCTCATGGGTCGTGGTGATCCAAACATCGCCGACGAGAGGAAATCGCGCCGCGACCACAGGACCGGACATGCGCAACGTTGCGATCGCCTTGGGCGGATCGCGAAAGAAGGCCTCGCTGGTGAAATCGAGGCGTGGTGCCATGTGATCACCGAAGCGGTTGACGGGGTCTCACCAAGATGGTGCACGACGCCGCCCGCGCAAGGGATACGGAACCTCCGCTTCGGCTTCGTTGCAGGCGTGAGAGTCGAGTCTACCCCCGCCCCGGCGAACGCGGGCCGATCTTGCGCTGCTGCTGGTTGGTGTAGGCGTCCCAATTGCTCCAGCTGCCGTTGCTGAGGCTTCGCAGGTCGGTGGTGAGCGGACGGCGCGTGCGCTTGTCGTGATCGGCGATCACGCGCTCGGATTGCACGATCTTGCGCTTGAGTTCCCCGAGCGCCTTCTGGGTCTGGCCGTTCCGCTTCGAAGACGCGATCTCGCCCATGGTGAAGCGCGCGGTTTCGAGCGCCTTCAACTCGGCGCGGTTCTTCTTCAACTGAACCCGGTGCCAGGCGATATTGCTGTCGCTGTCCGCAACCATGTGGGAACTCCGCTGATTCGTTCCCACAGTGTATCGCGTGCCGAATCGACGCCGCAACGGGCGCGCGGCGGCGAAAATACGGTCTTCTTGCGCGGGGGTTCCGGCTCAGCGCTCGGCGAAGGCCTTTTCGACCACGAATTGGGCCGGCTCGCCGTGATTGCCCTCGACAAGACCCCGCTCGCCGAGGAGCACGCGGGTATCCGCCAGCAGCGCCGGGCTGCCGCAGATCATGACGCGATCGTGGGCCGCTTCCAGTGCCGGCAGGCCGATGTCGGAAAACAGCTTGCCCGACGTGATGAGATCGGTGATGCGCCCGCGATTGCGGAAGGGATCGCGCGTCACGGTCGGATAGTAGATCAGCTGGTTGCGGATGTACTCGCCGATCAGCTCGTCCTTGGGCAGCGTCTCGGTGATCATCTCGCCATAGGCGAGCTCCTTCACGTGTCGGCAACCGTGCAGCAGCACGACCTTCTCGAACCGCTCGTAGGTTTCGGGGTCCTTGATCACGCTCAGGAACGGCGCAAGACCCGTACCGGTGCCGATGAGGTAGAGGTTGCGGCCGTCCTCCAGATTGTCGATCACCAGCGTGCCGGTGGCCTTGCGGCTGACGATGATCTCGTCGCCTTCCTTTAGATGCTGGAGCCGTGAGGTGAGCGGGCCGTCCGCGACCTTGATCGAGAAGAACTCCAGCGTGTCCTCGTAATTGGCGCTGGCGACGCTGTAGGCCCGCAGCAGCGGCTTCTCGCCGACCTTGAGCCCGATCATGGTGAATTCGCCGTTGCGGAAGCGGAAGGTCGGGCTGCGGGTGGTCTTGAAGGAGAACAGCGTGTCGGTCCAGTGGTGGACGCTCAAAACGGCTTCCTGATTGAAATTGCTCATCTCACCCTTCCGTGGCGCGTCGTGGCGGTTTTCAAGGCGGCAGCTATGCGTCGTTTGTATACGATCATTTGTATACTAATGAATAATCCGGCTTGATCCCGCGGTCAAGGCTGCCCAAGATCGGAAGCGTTGCAGTTAAGGACAAGGACCCATTCCATGGCGCATGACGCACCCCAGGCCACCGGACCCTCGAAGCTCGTGATCCGCAATATCGGCCTGATCCTGTCCGGCGCGCTGGAAAAGCCGATCCTGGACGGCGACACCATCGTCGCCGAGAACGGCAAGATCACCGCGATCGGCCGCTTCAAGGACCTCAACACCGAAGGCGCGACCACCATCGTCGAGGCCAACGGCACCACGGTGGCGCCCGGCCTGATCGACAGCCATGTCCATCCTGTTGCGGGCGACTGGACGCCGCGCCAGAACCAGATCGGCTGGATCGACAGCAATTTGCATGGCGGCGTCACCACGATGATTTCCGCCGGCGAGGTGCATATGCCCGGCCGCCCGCGCGACGTCGTGGGGTTGAAGGCGATGGCCATCTTCGCGCAGCGTGCATTCTGGAATCTGCGGCCTGGCGGCGTGAAGGTTCACGCCGGCGCGCCTGTGATCGAGTGCGAGATGGTGGAGGAGGACTTCAAGGAGTTGGCCGCAGCCGGCGTCAAGCTGCTCGGCGAAGTCGGCCTGGGCGGCGTCAAGGACGGCCCCACGGCGCGAAAAATGGTCGGCTGGGCCCGCAAATATGGCATCCAGAGCACGATCCACACCGGCGGTCCTTCGATCCCCGGCTCCGGATTGATCGACAAGGATGTGGTGCTTGAGGCAGACACCGACGTGGTTGGCCACATCAATGGCGGTCACACCGCGCTTCCCGACGACCAGATCCGCTGCATCTGCGAGGGCTGCAAGCGCGGCCTCGAGCTCGTTCACAATGGCAACGAGCGCTCGGCGCTGTTCACGTTGCGCATTGCGCGCGAGATGGGCGATCTGCACCGCGTCATCCTCGGCACCGATGCGCCGGCCGGCTCCGGCGTGCAGCCGCTCGGCATTCTCCGCATGGTGTCGATGCTGTCATCGCTTGGCGACCTCCCGGCCGAGGTCGCGTTTTGCCTGGCCACCGGCAACACGGCGCGGATGCGCGAATTGGATTGCGGCCTGATCGAAGTGGGCCGCTCGGCCGATTTCGTCATCATGGACAAGGCGCAGCACTCGGCCGGCAAGAACATTTTGGACAGCGTCCAACTCGGCGACCTCCCCGGCATCGGCATGACCATCATTGACGGTATCGTGCGCACCCAGCGCAGCCGCAACACCCCGCCGGCCGGCAGGGTGCCCGAGGTGGTGGCGAAGTGACGCAGCCGGAGCGGCTCGCCGCTCCCGTGCTCCCTTGACAGCATTGAACAAGTCGTCGGCCTGCTGCGTCTAACGCAGGCAGTTCATTGCTGGAACGCCGAGGGAGACATGAAGAATTCGTCGCGGATTGCCGCCGGTGTTGCCGGTGCGGTCGGAGGTTATGTCGCGACCTTTGTGCTGTTTTCAGTGCTCGATCTGGGCAACCGGGCGGACCCGATCACGTCTGGCCTGTTGGCACTGTTCGTCTACTCACCCATCGGAGCGATCGCTGGCGTGGTGCTTGCCAGCTGGCTGGTGACGCGTTCCGGCACGGATGCAGGCAATAGCGGTCTCGCGCGCAACAGCCTGAAATCGCTTGGTGTCGTGGTCCTGCTTTGCGTGGCCGCCGCCGCCACCTACCTGGGCGTCGCGTACATGACGGCCACGCCCTGGCTCAACCGAAACGGCGCTACTCCTGCGCTCGTCTTCGAGGTTCGCCTTCCGGCCGGCGCAACCGTGCCGAAGTCACCGCAAGATATCACCATCGAATTGCAGACGGACCTCAACACCATGCCGGGCGAATTGAACGCAGCTGGCTTCCATAGTGACGGCGATCAGCCCGTCATCGCAGGCGAAGTCGAACTGGCGTTCCGAACCTCGCACCGGCAACTCGCCGTCAACATCCAGGGACAGCCCAGCCGAATCTACCCGATCGGATTGACGGCCTCGGCTCCGCATACGCCGGAGTTCGGAACGTGGCGGCGGCTCGCCGATGGCAGCGAAATCCGCTATCGCGCAAAATGGCCGGGGAAGACGTAGCAGGATCACCGCGGTTTCGCTATCTCACAACGCACATAGGTCTGGCGCTTGCCCGGCCCGACCGGGCTGTTGTCCATCACCAGCTTGCCGTCCGCAGCAATGGAAACCCGGGGACTGGAGCGATACTTCTCACCCTCGCCTTCGCAGGCGAGCTTCATTTTCCAGGCGAGCTTCCCGTCGGCAGTGATCTCGCTGGCGCGGCACCGGGTCTCGTACCAATAGAGACGGTTGCCGCCCTCGATGCTCATGCGGTTGGCGCTGTCCTCGTCGCGGCAATCCTTTTTGGTTGACGCCCAGAACCCCTCATAGGCTTGCGCCGCCAGGGCGGGAGCAGACTGGCCCGCCAGCATCACACTCATGCTCAGAGCCATAGCAAACCGGGTCGCCGCTCTCATGTCAAAAACCTCGACAAGACCTTCACCGAGGTTAGTCGCGCCTCACCGCAGCTTGTTCAACAGCGCCATCAGCATCTCGCGCTCCTTTGCCTCGAGCGGCGCCAGCGTCTCTCGTGTGATCGCAAGCGCATTCGGCGCGACCTTTTCCGCCAATTGCTGGCCCGCGCGCGTCAGGCTGACCAGAAGCCGCCGTCCATCCTCCGGATCCTGGCTGGTCTCGGTGAGGCCGCGCGCCGTCAACCGATCGATCACGCCCTTGATGGTCGCCACGTCCATCGCCGTCAGGCGCCCGAGCTGGTTCTGCGAGCATGGCCCGGCCTCGGCGAGCTTCGACAGCGCCGCCCATTGCGTCGGCGTAATGTTGGTGCCGATCTCGCGAGAGAAGATCGCGCTGTGGCGCTGCCAGACCTGGCGAAGGATGAAGCCGACCTGCTCGTCGAGCACATAAGGCGGCTTTGCCGGTTTGACGCTTTTCTTCGCCGCGACGCTTCTCGCCATCCGCTCGATGCCCTTGCCCTTTGCCTTCACAACGACAGATGCGCGTCGCGGATATCCGGACGTGCGTCGAGCTCGGCCATGGTGCCGCCGAAGCAGATGCGGCCGCGCTCGATGATATAGGCGCGATCGGAGATCAGCCGCGCAAAATGCAGATTCTGCTCGGAGACGACGATGCTGACGCCCTCCTTCTTCATGGTCAGGATGGCCTCGACCATCTGCTCCACGATTTTCGGCGACAGGCCTTCCGAGGGCTCATCCAGCAGCACCAGCGATGGATTGCCCATCAGCGTGCGCGCGATGGTGAGCATCTGCTGCTCGCCGCCGCTCATGCGGCCGCCCGGGCGATTTTTCATCTCGCCGAGGTTAGGGAACAGCGAAAACAGCTTGTCGCGAGTCCAGTGCGGCGCGTTCGGGCGCTTCGGCTGGCGGCCGACCTCGAGATTCTCTTCCACCGTCAAATCGGTGAAGATACGCCGCTCCTCCGGCACGTAACCAAGCCCATCCCGCACGATCTCATGTGTCGGACGCGCCGAGACATCCTTGCCTTCGAACATGATCCGTCCTGAGCGCTGCGCGACGAGCCCGACGATCGAGCGAAACGTCGTCGACTTGCCGGCGCCATTGCGGCCGAGCAATGCCACGACTTCCCCCTCGCCGACTTCGAAGCCGATGTCGAACAGGATATGGGCCGGGCCGTAATGACTATTGAGGTCCTGCACCGTGAGCTTCATGCCGATGCTCCCTCGCGAGGCCCGGCATCGTAGAGGAGGCCCTCGCCGAGGTAGACCGCCTGCACCTGCGGATTGCCCCGGACCTCGGCCGGCGAGCCCTCGGCGATCAGCGTGCCGCGGTTGAGCACGATGATGCGGTCGGCGTGCTCGAACACCACGTCCATGTCGTGCTCGGTGAAGAGAACGCCGATCGATTTTTCCCGAGCGATCTGCGCGGTCAGCCGCATCAAATCGACGCGCTCGCGCGGCGCCATGCCGGCGGTCGGCTCGTCCATCAGCAGCAGCTTTGGCTGGTTGGCGAGCGCGACGGCGAGCTCAAGCCGCTTGAGGTCGCCGTAGGCAAGCTCGCCACAGGGGCGATCCGCATAGCCGCCCATGCCGACCAGCTCGAGCAGTCGCCCGGCTTCGCCGCGGTCGAAGTTCGGCGCCGAGCCCCAAAGATTGTACAATTGCTTGCCGTGCGAAATCAGCGCGACCTGCACGTTCTCGCGCACCGTCATGGTCGCGAAAGTCGCGGTGATCTGGAAAGTGCGCCCCACGCCCATCCGCCAGATCTCGCGCGGCTTCCTGCCGGTTGTGTCCTCGCCGAGCAGGCGGACGTGGCCGGTATCAGGCTTGTTCTGGCCATTGAGCATGTCGAAACAGGTGCTCTTGCCCGCGCCGTTCGGTCCGATCAGCGCCAGGATTTCACCGGCGCGCAGCGAGAACGAGACGCCGCGCACGGCATGGACGCCGCCATAGGATTTGGTCAGTCCTTCGACCGCGAGAAGTGGGGGCGCGACGCTCATTCGGCGGACTCGATCGGTTTGGCAAGCAAGGGTGACCCCGGCGGCGACGTCTTCCTGCGGCGCTGCGCTAGCATCTCCAGCATGCCGACGATGCCCTTGGGGAAGACGACGACGATCAGAACGATGAAACCGCCGAGCACGAGTTTTGACAGGTCGGTCTGACTGACCAGCCAGATGTTCAAGGCCTTGTAGACGATGGCGCCGATCACCGCGCCCGACACCGTCTCGACGCCGCCGAGCAGCACCATGACAAGGGCGTCGACCGAGAGCGAGATGCCGAGATTGTCCGGAAAGACGCTGCCCTTGAGGTAGGCGAACAGCGCGCCGCCAATGCCCGCGGTCGTGCCCGCGATCACGAAGGCGGTCCACTGGATGCGCTTGGTGTTGATGCCGACCGCTTCGCTGCGCAGCAGCGAGTCGCGCGTCGCCCTCAGCGCATAGCCGAACGGCGAGAACACCATGGCCCGCAAAGCGATCGTCACGAGCGCCGCAACACCGAGCGACAGCCAATAGAAATGCGATGGGCTCGCCGCCCAGCTCGAGGGCCAGACGCCCAGGATGCCGTTGTCGCCGCCGGTGACGCTCACCCACTGGAACGCGATCGACCAGACGATCTGCGCGAAGGCGAGCGTCAGCATCGCAAAATAGACGCCGGAGAGCTGCACCGCGAAGAAGCCGAACACGGCAGCGCCCATGCAGCCGAGCAGCGGACCGAGCAACAGGCAGACGATCATCGGCAGTCCCGCCATCTTGGCGAGGAAAGCGACGCCGTAGGCGCCGAGGCCGAAATAGGCGGCGTGGCCAAAGGACGCGAGCCCGCCGACCGACATCAGGAAGTGCAGGCTGACGGCGAAGATCACCGAGATCGCGATCTCGGAGCCGACGGTGAGCGCATAGTTGCCGGCGAACAGCGGCAGCGTCGCCGCAACGACGAGCGCTGCAAACGCAGCCAACCGCTCATTCGACGTCAGCGGTCGCCAGGGATTGACGGTGAGACCGGGCGTCTTGCGGGCCGGCGCCTCGGGCCTGCCGAACAAGCCCCAGGGCCGCACGATCAGCACCACCGCCATCACCAGGAAGACCAGGATGATAGAGATTTTTGGAAAGATCAGGATGCCGAAGGCGTTGAGCTCGGAGACCAGCACAGCCGCGACGAAAGCGCCGATGATGCTACCGAGGCCTCCGATCACCACGACGACGAAGACCTCGACGATGATGCGCAAATCCATCGCATGATGCACGGCATCGCGTGGGATCTGGAGCGCACCGCCGAGAGCGGCGAGGAAAACGCCGACCGCAAACACGCTCGTGAACAACCATTTCTGATTGACGCCCAGCGCCGCGACCATGTCGCGGTCCTGCGTCGCTGCGCGCACCAGAACGCCCCAGCGCGTGCGCTGGAACAAGAGCCAGAGAATGCCGAGCACGACCGGTCCGAGCACGATCAGAAACAGATCATAGCTCGGAATGTTCTGGCCGAAGAAGTCGATCGCCCCCTTGAAGCCGGGCGCACGGCGCCCCACGAGATCGTCTGGGCCCCAGATCAGGACGACGAGGTCCTCGACCATCAAGGTCAGGCCGAAGGTCGCAAGCAGCTGGAACAGCTCGGGCGCGTGATAGATGCGCCGGAGCAGCACCATCTCGACGATGACGCCGATCAGCGCCACCGCGAACGCCGCCACCACGATGCCGCCCCAGAAGCCGAATGCACCTGACAGGCGCTCCGTCAGCGTGAAGGCGACATAGGCGCCGATCATGTAAAAGGCGCCATGCGCAAAATTCACGATCCGCGTCACGCCAAAGATGATCGACAGGCCCGACGCCACCAGGAAAAGCGACGCTGCGCTGGCGAGACCGGTCAGAAACTGTACGACGTAAAAGGCCATCTGCGGTCCGGGTTAAGCGTAAGTCGCAATATTAGGCTTCATCCTTCGAGACGGCGCTACGCGCCTCCTCAGGATGAGGTCCGGGACCCTCATGGTGAGGAGCGCGGCTGCGCCGCGCGTCTCGAACCACGAGGCCCCGGTCTCACTTTGGATCAATCCTTCGGACGCAGCTTCTCGACTTCGGCATCGCTTGGTAGATAGTCCGCGCCCTTCTTGTAAGACGAGTCCACCATCACGCCCTTACCGTCCTTCAGCGCGGTCTTGCCGACATAGGCACCGAGCGTCGACTGGTGATCGATCTTGCGGAAGGTGATCTCGCCCAGCGGCGACGGCATCGAAAGTCCTTCCGCCGCAGTGATCAGCTTCTCCGGATCGCTCGAATTGGCCTTCGCCAGGATCGCCGCCGCCGACTTGATGGTCTGGTAGCCAACGATCGAGCCGAGGCGCGGATAGTCGTTGTACTTGGCCTGATAGGCCTTCAGGAACGCGTCGTGCTCGGGCGTCTTGATCGAGTACCAGGGATAGCCGGTGACGATCCAACCCTCGGGTGTCTCCTCCTTGAGTGGATCGAGATATTCCGGCTCACCGGTGAGGAAGGAGACGACCTCGCGTCCCTTGAACAGGCCGCGGGTGTTGCCTTCGCGCACGAGCTTGACGAGATCGGCGCCGAAGGTGACGTTGAGGATCGCTTCGGGATTGGCCGCGGCAACCGCCTGCACCACCGGACCGGCGTCGATCTTGCCCTGCGGCGGCCACTGCTCATCGACCCACTGGATGTCGGCCCGCTTCTCCGACATCAGCTTCTTGAACACCGCGACCGCGGACTGGCCGTATTCATAGTTCGGCGCGATCGTCGCCCAGCGCTTTGCCGGCAGCTTGCTGGCCGCTTCCACCAGCATCGCGGCCTGCATGTAGTTCGAAGGACGCAGTCGGAACGTGTACTTGTTGCCTTTCGACCAGGTGATGGCGTCCGTCAGAGGCTCGGCCGCCAGGAAGAACACCTTCTTCTGGTTGGCGAAGTCGCTGACCGCAAGACCGATGTTCGACAGGAACGTACCCGTCAGCATCGCCACGCCCTCGCTCGACACCAGCTCGTTGGCCGCGGTCTGCGCATCTGCCGGCTTGCCACCATCGTCCTTGGAGACGACGATGAGCTTCTTGCCGTTGATGCCGCCGGCCGCATTGATCTCTTCGACCGCGAGCTGCCAGCCCTTGCGATAGGGCTCAGTGAACGCCGGCAGCAGCGAGTAGCTGTTGATCTCGCCGATCTTGATGTCCTGCGCAAGGGCCGAATGAGCCATGCCGCTTGCCAACAGCGCGAACGCCGCCCCGACAAAATAGTTCTTTGCTCGCATCCCAACCTCCACTTTCTGAAAAGATTAACGCAGTCCGTCTTCGCCCTTGATCTCCGCAACGGTCAGCCCGCCGACGCGCGGCAAAGGACGGCCACTGTCGGTGACGGCGACCGCGACCATGATCTCGTTGGCGCGCGGCGCGTCGTTGATCTGCACTTCCATGCCATCGAAATGACTGCGCACGAAGGCTGCATCCTTGTGGCCCAGCGGAACGTCCAGCGTCGTGCCGGGTCCACTGCGCTTCTTCGACGACGGGATCAGCGCAGCGCCTTTGCCCAGCACTTTACGCACCGGCGCGCCCATTTTCGGGTGAAGGATGGCGGCTGCATGCTCCAGCTCGCCATTCTCGCCGACGGCCGCGGCCTTGCCATAGCTCTGCGCCTTGGACCCGTCGATGCCGAGCGCCGCCACCGCGCGCTTCGAGAGCAGCTCGCCGAGCTCCTCGCCAATCGCGATCAGCGGCGAGAGATCCTCGACATACTTTCCAGCAAACGGATTCTCGATCACGGCGATCGCCGCCGCACGCCGCGTCGGCGGTGAGACCTGGCGGCCCATCTCCATCTGCGTCTCTTCGACGACGGTGACGATCTTGCGGATGATCGCGCTCATGATTGTTTCCTCAAACCGCTTCCCAGTTCAGGCATGGACCGCGTTCTCTTGTACAAGCGGGCGCGATCGTTGCCGTTCAATATCCTTGGTCCCGATGACAATCATATCACCACAAAGCTGCAACACGGCACCCTCGATCAATCCGCGATCGAATAATTGCCGTGCACATTCCGCGCCAGATTCGAGCGCGGTGGTGATCTCGTTCTGCGACAATCCACCAACGTTGCGGGTCACGAGCCGCGCGCCAAGATCGCTGTCGGGTTGAAGTTCGTTCGCAGGTTTTCGGATGACGGCGGGATGCCCCGGCAGATCGACGGCATTCGCAACGATCGTCGCGGCGGCATCGGCTTGCGACGCCGTTCCGGCCAGCACGGTCACCGCATCGGCAATCCCGAGGGAAAAGCTGCGGCCGTGCCGTCCGCTGGTCGCAATGCCACGCACGGGATCATCGGCGTCCACCCTGATTGTCCGCATCACGCCGTCGCGATCGGGCCGGTCCATCAGGCCGACCGAAAAATGCTCGCCCTCGCCGAGATGCAGGGCAATGTCTCCGCCATTGTTGACATAGGCCCGATCGAGCGCCGCAGCGTTCAGCATTGCGCCCAACACCTCCTCCGCCACGCTGCCGGCCACAGCGGCCATCGGCGTGATGAAGCCATCACCGGCATAGGGCGCCACCGCGGCGTGCATGCGACGCGCCACAACGCCTCTCAACGAGGTCCGCTCCTCGACAGCGGTCCGCAGTTCCGGCAGTTCCGCGCAGAGCTCGTCGAGAAGCCCGGTGAACCGTTCGGCCGCAGCCTTATAGGCCTCGCGCACTGCGTCGGCCGCCCCCCTCGCCTCGACGATCAGGTCAATCGGTCCATCCTGCAAATGCAGCCGCCGGCCGTCAGACAGCAACGCGATTTGCGGGAGCCTTGTCATGCCCGGGGTCCCGGGATCGGGTTCTGCCAGGGCAATTGGCGGACATCGTCGCCGCCCTGAACTTCGGCGAGCGGCTTCACATAATCCATGTGCCCGCCGAGCGCCGCATAGTCCGACAGCTTCATCGTGAATTCGATCGGCGCCACCAGCGCGGGCGTCGGCACGTAACCGAATGCCCCCGCCGGCATCTGCGTCACGTCGACCATGTAGGTGATGCCGCCGCCCGGCCAAACATAGACCGGCGCGCCGCCACTGGTGACGCGCGTCAGCGCGTCCTTCACCGAGCGCGTCAGCCGCACCGGATTGTCGGTCACGCCCGCCCGCAAGGAACCACCGGCGCCCGCCATGAACAGCACCGTACACAGCGCCGGTTCGCAATTCTCCTGAATGCGCTCGACCGAAAACTTGAGGTCATCCGGCATCTCGGTCTCGACCGGCTTCAAGGCTTCGTCGAGCACGTAATAGGACGAATGCTCGCCGGTCGTGGAGACCATCAGCATCGAGAGGCCAGGCCTGGCCTCCTTCGCGTCGAACGGTCCCAGGATTGCGAGCGGATCGGAGATATTGGTGCCGCCCCAACCCGTGCCGGGATCGGCGACCTGGAAATAGCGGCCGGGCGTCGAGCGGCGCCCCTTCATCTTGATGCCTGTGTCGGCGATGTCGAGCAGCTTGCCGGCCTGGTGCTCCGAGAGCACGCCGGTGATATGGTCGTCGACCACGACGACCTCGTCGACCTTGCCGTGCCATTGCTTGGCGAACATGCCGATCGTCGCCGAGCCGCAGCCGACGCGCATGCGCTCTTCTTTCATGCCGTTGACGATCGGCGGCTGGCCGGCCTGCACCACCACGCTCGCGCCGCCGTCGATGGTGAGTTCGACCGCCTTGCAATTTGCGAGGTCCATCAGCGTGTCGCAGGTGACGCGGCCTTCCTTCTTGGAGCCGCCGGTCAGATGGTGCACGCCGCCGAGCGACAGCATCTGCGAACCGTATTCGCTGGTGGTGACATGACCGACCGCCTCGCCTTGTGCACGGACGGTCGCCGTCTCCGGCCCGAGATAACGGTCGGTGTCGATCTTCACCTTGATGCCGCAGTACGAGAAGATGCCCTCGGTGACGACAGTCACCATGTCGACGCCGTCGACCTCCGCCGAGACGATGAACGGCGCCGGCTTGTAGTCGGGATAGGTCGTCCCCGCGCCGATCGCCGTTACAAAGGTGGAAGGCTCGTGGACGATCTTGCCGTCCCAATCTTCGGTGCGGCTGAACGGAACGAGCTTGCCGCCATGCGACACGGTGCGCTCCAGGATCACATGCGGATCGACGCGGACGAGCTTGCCCTCGTGATTGGCATAGCGGTCGCAGGCGCCCGCCGCGCCCGGCTTGATGTAGCACATCACCGGACACGCATCGCAGCGGATCTTGTCGATGGCGGCGCTCGTAGGTTCAGTCACCATGTCAAAGCCAGCCGACAGTGCAGTTATCATTTGTACACGAACGATGTTGCGCGCCCTCCCGATGACTGTCAAGCGGCGGTGCGGCGCAAAACATACGCCTGCCGCATAAAACCTCATTTGCCTATCCGCCATGTCCACAAAGAAGGCACTCGCGCTGCACTGCGGCATGTCCGGCTTGCACGTTTGTGTACAAACGGTATCGTCACAACGTAGATTTTGAGCGGACTTGGAATTTCGCGAAGCTTTGGCCGCGGCGCTCAACGAGTCGATTTGGGAACGAGGATGACGCAGACACCGATCCGCATCACCGTGAACGGCAGAATCCACGAGATCACTGCGGCGCGAGCCACGCCTCTGCTCTACGTGCTGCGCAACGATCTCGCGCTCAACGGTGCGAAATACGGATGCGGCCTCGGTGAATGCGGCACCTGCACTGTCCTGATCGATGGCGCGGCGGCGCGCTCCTGTGTCATTCCGATCAGTGGCTGCGCCGGCCGCGACATCGTGACGCTCGAGGGGCTCGGTACCCGCGACAAGCCGGATGTGGTGCAGCAGGCCTTCATCGACGAGCAGGCCGCGCAATGCGGCTATTGTCTCAACGGCATGATCATGACGACCAAGGCGCTGCTTGCGATCAACCCTCAGCCCACCGAACAGGAGGCGCTGGCGGCGCTGCGCTACAATCTCTGTCGCTGCGGCACGCATATCGAAATCCTGCGCGCCGTGATGCGTGCGTCTGGTCAGCTTGCCGAGGCCGGTGATTGATGGCCTCCCCGCATCCGAACGGAGCTGAGCTGCAATCCGGCTCGCTCGTCGTCGTCCGCACGGTGGACGAGTGCACATCCGAGACCTTCGTCCGCATCACCGCGGACGGTTCGGTCACAGCCTACAATGGTCATGTCGATCTCGGCACCGGCATCCGCACGGCGCTTGGCCAGATCGTGGCTGAAGAGCTCGACGTCTCCTTTGCCCGCCTCGTCGTGGTGCTCGGCGACACCGCAACGGTGCCGAACCAGGGCGCCACGATCGCAAGCGAGACCATTCAGATCACTGCCGTTCCCCTGCGCAAAGCCGCCGCGCAGGCGCGTCACTTCCTGATCGCACGTGCGGCCGAGCGCCTGGAGCTGCCGGCAGCCGATCTCAGGATCGAAGACGGCCTCGTGCGCGGGCACGACAATCGCAGCGTCAGCTATGGCGAGTTGATCGGCGGAGAGACCATTCGTCTCGAGCTTGCCGACGACGTCGCCGTCAAGCCGGTCGGCGATTACGCCATTGTCGGCCAATCGATGCCACGCGTCGACCTGCCCGCCAAGGCCACGGGCGAGCTGACGTTCGTGCACGACATCCGTATGCCGGGCATGCTGCACGGCCGCGTGGTGCGCCCGCCCTATGCCGGCGTCGACGCCGGCCCGTTCGTCGGCACCAGCCTGATTTCGGTCGATGAATCCTCGGTGCGCGACATTCCCGGCATCATGGCCGTCGTACGCATCGGCGATTTCGTCGGAATCGTCGCGGAGCGCGAGGAGAACGCGATCCGCGCGGCGGAGCAGCTTGCGGTGAGCTGGCGACCGACGCCTGAACTGACCGATCTCGCCGACGTCGAGACGGCGCTTCGTGCCAACCCGTCCACGCCGCGCACGCTGATCGACAAGGGCGATGTCGATGCTGCCATTGCCGGCGCGGCCAAACCGATGCGGCGCACTTACGTCTGGCCATATCAGATGCATGCCTCGATCGGCCCGTCCTGCGCGGTCGCCGACTTCCAGGACGGCAACATCCGTGTCTGGTCGGGCACGCAGAACCCGCACGTGCTGCGCGCAGACCTGTCACTGCTGATCGAGCGTCCCGAGAGCGAGATCGAGGTCATCAGGTTGGAGGCCGCCGGATGCTACGGCCGCAACTGCGCCGACGATGTCACCGCGGACGCTTTGTTGCTCTCGCGCGCGGTCGGCCGGCCCGTGCGCGTACAGCTGACGCGCGAGCAGGAACACGCCTGGGAGCCCAAAGGCGCCGCGCAGCTCATCGACGTCAATGGCGGCCTGGATGCGGCGGGCGACGTCGCTGCCTACGATCTCGCTACGCGCTATCCGTCGAATGCCGCGCCGACGTTGGCGCTGTTGCTGACGGGACGGATATCGCCGAGGCCGGACGTCCTCCAGATGGGCGACCGCACCGCGATCCCGCCTTACGATTACGGCCACATGCGCGTCGTCGCCCACGACATGGCACCGATCGTGCGCGCGTCCTGGTTTCGCGGCGTCTCGGCCCTGCCCAACACCTTTGCGCATGAATCCTATATCGACGAGGCCGCGACCGAGGCCGGGGTTGACCCGGTCGAATATCGTCTGCGTTACCTGAAGGACCAGCGCGCCGTCGATCTCGTCCATGCTGTCGCCGAGCGCGCGGGCTGGACGCCGCGGCCGGTGCGCGAAGAGAAAGACGGCGAGATCGTGCATGGGCGCGGCTTTGCCTATGCGCTCTACGTCCACAGCAAATTCCCCGGCTATGGCGCGGCTTGGTCGGCCTGGGTCACCGACGTTGCCGTGAACAAGTCGACCGGCGAGGTCAGCGTGACGCGCGTGGTTGCTGGGCAGGACTCCGGATTGATGATCAACCCGGACGGTGTGCGCCACCAGATCCATGGCAACGTCATCCAGTCAACCAGCCGCGCACTGATGGAGGAGGTCTCGTTCGAGCGCGGCGCAGTCGCGGCGCGGGAATGGGGCGCCTATCCGATCATCCCCTTCCCTGACGTGCCCAAGATCGACGTGTTGTTGCTGCCGCGGCCGGACCAGCCGCCGCTCGGCGTCGGCGAATCCGCCTCGGTCCCGAGTGCGGCTGCGATTGCGAACGCGATTTTCGATGCCACCGGCGTGCGATTTCGCGAGCCGCCGTTCACGCCCGAGCGCATCCTGAATGGATTGCACAGCGGCGGGCCGGCCACGCGGCAGGCGCTGCCCGCTCCCGCTGCGCCACAACCATCCCGTATCTGGGAGAATCCATTCGCCAAACGCGCCGGCATCTTCGCGACGGTCGCGGCCGTCTGCACCGCGGCGATTGGCATCGGTGCGGCTGTTTTGCCCGGCCGCGCCATCGCACCGATCGCGCGGCCAGACCCATCGGTCTATTCCGCAGCGACGATCGCGCGCGGGCAACAACTGGCCGCACTCGGCAATTGCGCGGAGTGCCACACCATGATCGGCGGTGCGCTCAACGCCGGTGGCCGCGCGCTGGAGACGCCGTTCGGCACGATCTACGCGACCAACATCACGCCCGACGTCGAGACCGGCATCGGCGCCTGGTCCTATCCCGCATTCGAGCGCGCGATGCGCGACGGGCTGCATCGCGACGGACGGCAACTCTATCCCGCCTTCCCCTACACGCACTTTTCGAAGACTGGCGATGCCGACATGCAGGCGCTTTATGCCTATCTAATGGCACAGCCTGCGGTGCGCGCGACGCAGCCTGCGAATACGCTCGCCTTTCCGTTCAATCTCCGCCCGCTACTTGCCGGATGGAATGCGCTGTTCCACCAGACGCGAGAGTTCAAGCCTGATCCCGCGAAATCCAAGGTCTGGAATCGCGGCGCTTATCTCGTCGAAGGTCTCGGCCATTGCAGCGCCTGCCATTCGCCGCGCAACACGCTCGGCGCCGAGCAGCGTGACGCCTATCTCGCCGGCGGTTTTGCCGAGGGCTGGGAGGCGCCGCCGCTGACGTCGCTGTCGCAAGCGCCGATCCCGTGGAACGAAGACGAGCTTTTCGCCTATTTGCGCACGGGCCACTCGCGATATCATGGCGTCGCCGCTGGGCCGATGGCGCCGATCGTCAGGGATCTGGCGGCCCTGCCCGACCAGGACATCCGCGCCATGGCCGTCTATCTCAACTCGTTCAATGACACCGCGACCGATAGGAAAGCGCAGGATGCGATCGCTCTGAAGCTAGAAGCTTCAACGCAAGTCACGATGGCGTCCTCAACCGGCGCGCGCCTCTATCAGGGCGCCTGCGCCGTCTGCCACGAGGTCGGCGGCCTGGCGCTGTTCGGCAGCCGCCCCTCGCTCGCCCTCAACAGCAACCTGCACAGCGCCACATCGGACAATCTCGTGCAAATCATCCTGCACGGCATCGCCGAGCCGGTGTCGAGCAATCTCGGCTATATGCCGGCCTTCAAGAACAGCATGAGCGATGCGCAGGTCGAGGAGCTGGTCACCTTCCTGCGCAAGCAGTTCGCACCCGACAGGCCAGCATGGATCGGTGTGAAGGAGACGATTGCGCGTGTGAGAGCCGCCGCGAACTGAGCGCTACTTCTTGTGCTGCACCGGCGGCGTGCCGTGCGTGTGAAACGACTCGATCGTCTTGAGGCCCCACGCCTGCCCCTTCTTGCGTTCGTCTTCCGTCCACACGATCGGCTTCCAGTCGGGCGCGAGGATGAGGCGCGCGCCGGCATTGGCGACTTCGACGCGGTTGCCGCCGGGCTCGTAGACATAGAGGAAGAAGGTCTGCTGGATCGCGTGCTTGTGCGGGCCGGTCTCGATGTGGATGCCGTTCTCCAGGAAGATGTCGGCAGCGCGCAGAATCTCTTCGCGGCTGTCGAGCGCGTAAGTGACATGGTGGAAGCGGCCGGCCGTGCCGGAATGGTCGAGCGAATAGGCGAAATCGTAGCTCTTGTTCGACATCGTCAGCCACATCGCCGCTTCGCGGCCGTCGTTCAGCACGATCTGCTCGGTGAGGCGGCAGCCGAGATAATTCTCGAAGAACTCCCGGTTGGCCTTGATGTCCACGGCGAGGCAATTGAGGTGATCGAGGCGGCGGACATTGACGCCGCGCGCGGGAAAGCGCTGCGCCTGGTTCTTCAGTGCGGGCTTCAGCTCGGGCGGCGCCTGATACCATTCGGTCTCGTAGTAGAGCTCGACGATGTGTCCATCGGGATCGCGGCAGCGGAAGGTCGGCCCCTGCCCCATGTCGCCGTCGATCCAGCCGATGTCGAAGCCGGACCCTTTCAGCGCCGCGACGCGACGCTCCAGCGCCTGCTGGCTGCGCGCACGTAACGCCATGTGCTCCATGCCCGATGTCTTCGACGCCGTCAGTTTGAGCGAATAGCGCTCGTAATCGTCCCAGCCGCGCAAATAGACCGACTCGCCCTTTTGTCCGCTGACGGTCATGCCCATCACGTCGACGAAGAATTTCAGGCTCTCGTCCGGCTTGGGTGTCAACAGCTCCATGTGGCCGAGATGAGCGAGATCGAGGATCGGTTCGGGCTGCATGGTGTCCTCCAAGATGTGGCTTGCGATCCGCTGGACCGGATCCCGCGATCTGGCACAGGCTGCAATCCACTCACGCGCCGGTGGGCGGCACAAGGCCGCCGGTTTATTTGTACCAATGTACAAATCATTAGGTCCCGTCAACAAATCAAACATCGCCGCCCGGAACGGATGACGGGCCATCCGGGATGACCAACCCGTCCCGGAACCGCGGACCGACTGCCCGAATGGTAAAATCTCTCTTAAGCACTCTCGCCCGTCGGCCGGGAAAAAGCAGCAGTTTCCGCCGCTACTGCCAGGGAGTATGTATTGGGAACAAACCTCGCACCCGAATTGTCGCGGATTTAACGAAGCGCCGGCGCCTGCCGCTTAACCGTTTGTCCAGCGACGGCCGTGCATAGTCCGGGCAACCCGTTGCTCTTGCCAGGTTCATTCATTGTGACATCCTTTGGACGCGTGATTTCGGTTCGCGGATCGCTCGCCCGGGTCGGGCTGCTGGCTGAAAGCCGCATGCCGGTCTCGGAAGTTCGGGCCACCGTCGGCCGCTTCGTCAGTATCCGCTGCGCCAGCTCGGTCATCGTCGCCATGATCACCGAGGTGTCCTGCGAGAACCTCTCGAGCAACGACAATCTGATCGCCATCGCCTCGGTCGACCTGCTGGGCGAAATCCTCAACGCGACCGGCAAGGCCAAATTCCAGCGCGGCGTCACCAACTATCCGACCATCGGCGATTCGGTCGACCTGATCACGAGCCAGGAGCTGCGCACGATCTACGCGCCCACCGGTTCCGACCAGATCAATGTCGGCTTCCTTCAGCAGGACAGCTCCGTCGTCGCCTATGTCGACATCGAGGAAATGCTCTCCAAGCACTTTGCAGTGCTGGGATCGACCGGCGTCGGCAAATCGACCGGTGTGTCGCTGTTGCTCAACGAGATCCTCAAGGCACGCCCGAACCTGCGCATCTTCCTGCTCGATGTGCACAACGAATATGGCCGCTGCTTCGGCGACCGCGCGCTGGTGCTCAACCCGCGCAATCTGAAACTGCCGTTCTGGCTGTTCAATTTCGAGGAAATCGTCGACGTGCTGTTCGGCGGCCGCGCCGGCGTGCCTGAGGAGCTCGACGTCCTCGCCGAGGTCATTCCGCTCGCCAAGGGCGTCTACACCCAGTACCAGAACGCCGACCGCATTGGCCTGAAGCGCATCGATCCCAAGCAGATCGGCTACACCGTCGATACGCCGGTGCCCTATCGCCTGGTCGATCTGATGTCGCTGATCGACGAGCGCATGGGCAAGCTCGAGAACCGCTCCTCGCGCATCATCTATCACAAGCTGATCTCCCGCATCGAGGCGGTCCGCAACGACCCGCGCTACGCCTTCATGTTCGACAACGCCAATGTCGGCGGTGACACCATGGCCGAGGTGATCAGTCATCTGTTCCGCCTGCCGGCCAACGGCAAACCGATGACGGTGATGCAGCTCGCCGGCTTCCCGGCCGAGGTCATCGATTCCGTCGTCTCGGTGCTCTGCCGCATGGCCTTCGACTTCGGCTTGTGGAGCGATGGCGTTTCGCCGATGCTGTTCGTCTGTGAGGAGGCTCACCGCTACGCCTCGGCCGATCGCAATGTCGGCTTCGGGCCGACCCGCAAGGCGGTGTCGCGCATCGCCAAGGAAGGCCGCAAATACGGCGTCTATCTCGGCCTCATCACCCAGCGTCCGGCCGAGCTCGACGCCACCATCATCTCCCAGTGCAACACGCTGTTCACGATGCGCCTTGCCAACGAGCGCGACCAGGCGCTGCTGCGCGCCGCGGTGTCGGATGCGGCCGCGAACCTGCTTTCGTTCGTTCCCTCGCTCGGCACCCGAGAAGTGCTGGCATTCGGCGAAGGTGTCGCGCTGCCGACGCGGCTGCGCTTCAAGGAGGTGCCGCCGCATCAATTGCCGCGCGGCGAAGCCACCATCAGCAGCGTGCCCTCCGTCACCTCCGGTCACGACATGCATTTCGTCGGCGCCGTGCTCGAGCGCTGGCGCGGTGCCACCTCGCAGCGCGACGTGCCGAACGATCCGGTGTTCTCGGCGCCGCCCGCGAAGACGCTCTCCAGCATCGAAGCCCCGATGCTGCAACCGTCGATGGGGTTGGATCCGGACCGCTTCTCGCTGCTGAAGAAGCCGCTGCGGTAAAGCGACGCTTGTTTTCCAGCGCCGGCATTGCGAGCCTGGCGTCACGTTGAGCATGGCACCCGCATCGACTAAGGTTGCCGGCCCCAAGCCGGAATCCATGCCCATGACAAAGCCTGTGCAACGCTTCGCCGCTCCCGCCCTCGATGCGCTCCCTGACGACATCCGCACGCGTCTCCTCGCCGTCCAGGAGAAGAGCGGCTTCGTGCCGAACGTGTTTTTGACGCTGGCCTACCGCCCGGACGAGTTCCGCGCCTTCTTCGCCTACCACGACGCACTGATGGAGAAGGACGGCGGCCTCAGCAAAGCCGAACGCGAGATGATCGTGGTCGCGACCTCGGCAGCCAATCAGTGCCAGTATTGCGTGATCGCGCATGGCGCGATCCTGCGTATCCGTGCCAAGAACCCGCTGATCGCCGACCAGATCGCCACGAACTACCGCAAGGCCGACATCACGCCGCGGCAAAAGGCGATGCTCGACTTCGCGATGAAGGTCTCGGCCGATGCGCAGCGGATTTCCGAGGACGATTTCACTGCGCTCGCGCCGCATGGCTTCAGCGAGGACGACATCTGGGACATCGCCGCAATCTCCGCCTTCTTCGCACTGTCGAACCGGCTGGCGAATTTCACCGGCATGCGGCCGAACGACGAATTCTATCTGATGGGACGGCTGCCGAAGAAATGACCGACCGCCGCGAGCGCGGAAGGAACGCATCGCCACAATGCAGCGGATTAGTTCCCGCTTGACGGGAACTCTGTGTTTTCGCAATCGCACACGTTTAATTAAGAATCTCACCCTCAACTAGCACAAACGCCTTGGCACAACTTGCGCAGTTTCCGTCCCCGGAGACGCGGATGAGCCGTGCCTGTTGGGGGGCTTCTCATGAACGTGCGGGCATTTGTTATCGCGACCTGTATTGGCACGGCATTCTTCGCGGCCGGATACGCATGGAACTATCAGCCGGAGATCATCAACGCGAACGAGATATGGAGCATGTTCGAATCGGAGCATGGCAAGGCGCGGGCTGCCGTCTTGCGCGTCCTCGTTGCGCCGAATTCAGCTCACTTCAACGGCCTGCGAACGATCGATGCAGACCAGGCAAGATACGTATGCGGCTCCGTAAAAGCGATGGACAAGGAGAGGCAGTATGTCGAGGCCGCGTTCGTTTACACCGTCGCGATCGATTTTGCCCGTATCGACGACGACGGCCGGATGACGTCGCAGCGCTCTGCTTACAAGCCCTGCCCGGGCGCGGCCGACGACAAAATTGCCGACCAGAACACGCTGATATCGCCAGGCGCGCTGTCGATGATCAAGACCATCGAAAAAGTCATCCCCAAGTCCAGCGGCGGAACGATGGAACAACAGCTTGGCCAGCTGGCCGCACAGACAGCGGCGGTCGCGCCAGGTTCGGCGGTCCCGCGGAGATCAGCCGGCTCATCGGGTTCGCCAGCCTCGGCAGGGGCAGGATGGGCGCCAGCAGCACAGCATTCAGGTTCGGGCGTGGAGGCGCGACAAGCAGATGAACTGACGTGGCGTGTCGATCAGCCGCCGGCTGCATGGCCGAACTTCCCCTCGGACCATCCGCTGGCGAAATCGGCGCAGAAGCGGACGAGCGCCGAGGCCCTGGCGTTTGCGAAAGGCATCGAGGCTCGCTGGGAGGAGGCCAAATCATCCGGGGTTCCGGCCAAGCGTCCTTCGCCCGAGGAGATCAAGGAAGCATGCCGCGCGCTACTTACGATTGATCCCGCGGACAAGGATTATCCGCGGGCCTGGGCCGCCTTTGTGCGGTTGCGCAAAATCGATCGCGACGCTGCTGGTTGAACTGGCGTGAACCTGTCCTAGCGCTGCGCCATCAACTCGAGCGCCGGGGCAAAGCGCTCGGAAAAAGTCAACGTCTTGGCATGGTGAACTGCGGCAAACGACGCCGAGATCCCGGCTGAAGCGACCACGAGCAGGGCAACGGCGAAAACCAGACGGCGCATTTCGGCCTCCTGTGTGAGCTCGACAATTCCAACAGATGGCACGGCTTGGTTTCAGCACTGCTTCGTGCGGACGGAAGATGGTTTCGCTCAAGAGGCTGTGATCAGATCCGGTTTGCGGAGCCGCATGCCTCGCTGCTGCGAGCGTTGCGCCTAATCATCGTCCGCTGGCCCACACCAGCCGGGCAAATAGATCGCATCCTTGCTCTTGGCTGAGGACATCGCCTTCTCGAGCGCCTTGTCGAAATTGGCATCCACAGCCTTGCGCGACAGCTTTCGACGCAGATAGTCGGCCCACAGGAATTCGGAGAAGGGCGTGGTGTCCTTGGCGAAGCCGCCCATGCGGCGCAGTTCGCCGGCAAGGCTCCGGAAAGGATCGTCCTTGAGGTCGACGACGGATTTGGGCAAATCGCGGAATGGTCGCCGTTCGCCCTTGGCGTCGTAGGGGTAAACCCAGCGCTTGTTGTCCATCACGCCCCAGAACGCTTCGCGCTCGACCATCCTGAGGTCGCCGACAATGGTGACCAGCACCTCCTTGACGCCCTCGTCGTGCAGCGCGCGACCGAGATGATGATGGTCGATCACGTAATAGCGCTCGTCGGGGCCGTGCACGACGGGGATCATATGCTTGCCGAGCAGATCGGCCTGCTTCTTCTTGTCGTGCTCGCGCCAGCGCTTGCGCTTCTCCTTGACCTCGCGCATCCCGACCGTCATCTGCGTCGGCCGCAGCGACAGGATCGACACCGGATGCACTCTCGGTTCGCGCGTATTGGTCATGGTCGAAAGGCCCCTAACATGGTTGCAGCTGCGTGGTCAGGTTCCCTGGACTATGTCATGGGCACCGCGCCGGCAAATGCATTCGGCTCGGTGGATATTATTGCATCGCACCCTCTGCAGGCCCGGAACGACCACGGTTCCACGGTCCTTCGTTCGCAGTCCTGCAGGATAGTGCGAACGCGCAATGCACGTGCGCGTTGAGAAAATTTTCTGCAACGCGTTCACTACGTATGCTATCTAAAAATCGCTGCTTCGGAGTGATCCCTGCACCATGACAACCCAGCGGCCCATAAGCTCGGATGACGAGCACCGGGTGCTCCAGTTCAGGCCGCGCACCTCGCCTTCCCCGACGGCCCACCGCGGCAACGCTAGCGTGCAGCAATTGCGCGTCGCTACCGAGCGGCTCGACCTGTCGCGCTACGAGGAGCCCCGCACCGAACCGGACGATTTCCGCCGTCGCATGCTCGCCAATATCGCGGCGCTGGCCTTCACCATCGCACTGACCGCGATCGGGATCTGGCTCGCGGTGAGCATCGCCGACCTGCGCCGGACCCAGGATTGCGTGCTGATGGGCCGCCGCGACTGCGTCAAGATCACGACGCCGCACATCTAGGCAGGACATCTGGTAAGCAAGACGTCTGGTAGGCCCGCTGGCGCTCCTTCGGCCGAAACGGCTCAGCCGGGGCGTCCCCAGCCCGGTCCCCACACCCGTCCGGCTCCATTGAACTCAGGGCGGCGCTCCGATATACGGGCTTTCGACCCGGCCAGAGGGGGGTTGAGGGCGTCATCGGGGCGCGATGCCCACCCATCGTTCCACTCTGGAAAATCTGACAAACATCTGCAATATATCAAAGGCTTAGTGATGTCCTCCACATTCGATCAGGTCGCTACGATCATCGCTGAAACCTGCGACATCCCGCGCGACACGATCACGCCGGATAGCCATGCCATCGATGACCTCGGCATCGACAGCCTCGATTTCCTGGACATCGCGTTCGCGATCGACAAGCAGTTCGGTATCAAGCTGCCGCTGGAAAAGTGGACTCAGGAGGTTAACGACGGCAAAGCGACCACCGAGCAGTATTTCGTGCTGAAAAACCTGTGCGCCCGCATCGACGAACTGGTTGCGGCCAAGGGCGCGAGCGCCTAAGCGCGCGGTCATGCAACTCGAATACTTCCACATGATAGATCGCGTCGTCGACCTCAACGTCGACGCGAAGACGATTGTTGTCGAGGCTCAGGTCCCGATGGAGAGCACCATCTTCGAAGGGCACTTCCCGGGCTATCCCCTGATGCCCGGCGTGCTCCTGATCGAATCGATGGCGCAGGCCTCGGGCTGGCTTCAGCTTGGCGTGCTCAAATTCGAGCGTATGCCGATCCTGGCTGCCGTCAAGGAGGCCAAGGTCCGCGGCTCGGTCTTCCCCGGCGATCTCATGAGCATCGAGGCGAGCCTGGCCCATCAGGGCTCAGGCTACGCCGTGACCGAAGCCAAGATCAAGGTCGGCGGCAAGCTGCGCGCGAATTCGACGCTGACCTTCACGCAGATTCCCTTTCCCCATGCGGATATGCGCGCCCACATGGACGCGGTCGCCAAACGCGTCGGCTTTCCGCAACAGGCCGTATTGCCATGACCGAGACTGCTTCGAAGCCTGCCCAGACGGAAGTCTGGATCACCGGCATTGGCCTGGCCACCTCGCTCGGCGAGGGCCTGGACGCCAACTGGGCCGCGCTTCAGGAGAAGCGCATCAATGTCGACGAGAAGGGCTTTGCACCCTACATTGTGCACCCCCTGATGCCTGTCACCTTCGACAGCCAGATCCCCAAGAAGGGCGACCAGCGCCAGATGGAAGCCTGGCAGCGCATCGGCACCTATGCGGCCGGGCTTGCGCTCGACTCCGCCGGGATCAAGGGCAACAAGGACATCCTGTCGAAGATCGACATGGTGGTCGCCGCCGGCGGCGGTGAACGCGATCTCAACGTCGACACCGGCGTGCTCACGGCCGAGGCCAAGGGCGCCAACGCGCCCGGCTTCCTCAATGAGCGGCTGATGAGCGATCTCAGGCCGACGCTGTTCCTGGCCCAGCTCTCCAACCTGCTCGCCGGCAACATCGCCATCGTGCACGGCATTGGCGGCACCTCGCGCACCTTCATGGGTGAAGAGGTTGCCGGCGCCGATGCCGCCCGCATTGCATTGTCGCGCATCGCCTCCGGCGAGAGCGACATCGCGCTGATCGGCGGCTCGCACAATGGCGAGCGCAAGGACCTGATGGTCCTCTACGAATTCGGCGACTTCAATCTGAAGGACAAGTTCGCCCCCGTGTGGGCGCGCAAGGACCACGCCGGCTTCGCGCTCGGCTCGGCTGGCGCGTTCCTGGTGCTGGAATCGAAGGCCCATGCGGAAGCGCGCGGCGCAAAACCATTCGCAAAGCTGTCGAGCGTCGTTGCCGACCTTGCCCGTCGTAAGACCCCCGGCGACATGGCCGCGACGCTGGAGAAGCTTTGGGCAAAGTTGCCGAAGCGCGACGGCAAGGGCGCGATCATATCCGGCGCGACCGGCGCGGAGCCTGCGACATCAGAAGAGCGCGCCTTCCTGAAGGGCCACGCCGATTTCCCGGTGCGCTCGACCGGCACGATGTTCGGCCACACCATGGAGACGCAATTCCCGCTCGGCATCGCGCTCGCCGCGCTGTCGATCTCTCGCGGCGCGCTGTTTCCGCCGAACGATTCCACGGGCACCGAGATTGAAATGCAGGGAGCGCCCACCCAGATTGTGGTGGTGGGGGCCGGACACTGGCGCGGCGAAGGCATGGCGCTGGTCGAGGCAGTAAGCTAAAGCGCGTTACGCTTTGGCAGGTTATTGTTTGGGTATGATCTTCTCGGAAAACCGCGTCACGCTTTTTCGGATCATGCTCCAGCTCAAGCGGGGATCGACATGACTGCACCACGCGACAAACTCGGGCGTCCCGTCGTCGTCGTCACCGGCATGGGCATCATGACCTCGCTCGGCAACGGCAAGACCGACAATTGGGCGAAGCTCGTCGCCGGCGAATCCGGCATCCGCACCATCACGCGCTTTCCGGTCGACGGCCTCAAAACCACGATGGCCGGCACGGTGGATTTCGTCAGCGTCGATCCGTTCTCCTCCACCGGCCTGTCCGAACGGATGGCGGAACTGGTGACGCAGGAAGCGCTGGACCAGGCCGGGATCGGCACCAAGGCGGATTTCCCGGGTCCTCTCTTTCTTGCGGTCGCACCGGTCGAAGTCGAATGGCCGCAGCGCCGCGAACTCGGCCGCGCCGTCGGCAAACCCGACTTCAATTACGACGATCTGCTGCGCATCTCCGGTGGCGGCAAGTACAGCGCCTATCACCACCGCTTCATGTTCGGTTCGGTCGCGGCCTACCTCGCCGAGACCTTCGGCACCAAGGGCTCGCCGATCTCGTTGTCGACGGCCTGCGCTTCGGGCGCGACCTCGATTCAGCTCGGCGTCGAGGCGATCCGCCGCGGCGAGACCGATGCCGCGCTGTGCGTGGCGACCGACGGCACCGTGAATCCGGAGGCGCTGGTGCGCTTCTCGCTGCTCTCGGCGCTTTCGACCCAGAACGACCCGCCGCAGGCGGCCTCCCGTCCCTTCTCCAAGAACCGCGACGGTTTTGTCATGGCCGAAGGCGCCGGTGCGCTGGTGCTCGAAAGCTATGAAGCCGCCACCGCGCGCGGCGCAAAAATACTCGGCGTAATCGCCGGCTGCGGCGAGCTCACCGATTCCTTCCATCGCACCCGCTCCTCGCCCGACGGCAAGCCGATCATCGGCTGCATGAACAAGACGCTGGCCGATGCCGGCATGACGCCGGATCAGATCGACCACATCAACGCGCACGGCACCGCGACGCCCGAGAACGACAAGATGGAGTACAATACGACATCGGCCGTGTTCGGCGAGCTCGTCTCGAAGATTCCGGTCACCTCCAACAAGTCGATGGTCGGCCACACCATCTCGGCCGCGGGCGCGGTCGAGGCGATCTTCTCGCTGCTGACGCTGGAGCATCAGCGTATCCCGCCGACGATCAACTACGACAATCCGGATCCCACGATCCTGTTCGACGTCGTCGGCAACAAGGCACGCGATGCCCGCGTCACCGCGGTGATGTCGAACTCGTTCGGGTTCGGCGGCCAGAACGCCTCGCTGATCCTGACCCGCGAACCGGCCTGACCGGACGCATGGCGCTGCTTCCGGCGAGGACGAAGGCCCGCGCGCGGCAGACGGCAAAGTCGATCGGTGGAGGGCTGATCGGCGCTGCCACCGTCGGCATGTTGCGCACCACGCGTTATTTCGATCCAGCCAAGACCTCGGACTTTTTCGCACGCGTCACCAAACTGATCGGCCCGCGCCTGCGCGAGCACCGCATCGGCCGCGCCAATCTCACCGCGGCGTTTCCGGACAAGTCGCCCGAGGAAATCGAAGCCATCCTGATGGGCGTCTGGGACAATCTCGGTCGCGTCGGCGCCGAATTCGCCCATATGGACCAGGTCTGGGATTACGACCGCGATCATCCAGAAAACAGTCGGATCGAACTGCCCAGCCGCAGCATCGAGCTGTTCGATCAAATCCGCGACGACGGCAAGCCGGCGTTGATCTTCGCCGCGCATTTGGCCAATTGGGAATTACCGGCGCTCGCCGCGGTCGCACACGGGCTCGATGCAGCGATCCTCTACCGCCGCCCGAATATCGCCTCCGCCGACCGCATCATCCAGGAGATGCGACAGGTCAACATGGGCACGCTGATCCCGGCGGGGCGCGACGCGCCGCTGCGGCTTGCCCAGGCGCTCAAGGACGGCAAGCACGTCGCGATGCTGATCGACCAGTATCTGACCGGCGGAGTCGAGGTCACCTTCTTCGGCCGCAAGACCCGCGCCAATCCGATGCTGGCGCGCCTGTTACGACAGGTCGAATGCCCGATCCACGGCGTCCGCGTCATCCGCCTGCCCGGCGGCCGCTTCACCGCCGAGATCACCGAAGAGGTCCACCCGGTGCGCGACGCCGACGGCAAGATCGACATCCAGGGCACCACGCAGGCGATCACGAGCGTGGTGGAAGGCTGGGTCCGCGAGCATCCGGAGCAGTGGCTGTGGCTGCACCGAAGGTGGCGGTAGCGGACAGTAGTGCTTACCGCCCCGTCTTCACCCTGGTCCAAAGCCTATTGATGACCCGCTGGGTCGCGGGCTCACGCGCCGTGATGACGAACAGCTTTGCGAGCGTCGCCTCGTCCGGATAGATGTTCTTGTCGCTCAAGATTTTCGGATCGACCAGTTTCTGGCTGGCGAGGTTGCCATTGGCGTAGGACAGGAAGTCCGTATTCCTGGCGGCCACGTCCGGACGGTAGAGATAGTTGATCAGCTCGTAGGCTTCGCTGACGTTCCTGGCATCCGCGGGGATCGCGAGATTATCGAAGAACATCTGCGCGCCCTCCTTCGGGATGGCGTAGCCGATCTCGATGCCGCTTTTGGCTTCGGCAGCGCGGGCGCGGGCCTGCATGATGTCGCCGGACCAGCCGACCACGAAGCAGATCTCGCCGGTGGCGAGCGCGCTCAGATATTCGGACGAATGAAACTTGCGCACGGAGGGCCGCACCTTGGTGACGACATCGGCGGCCTTTTCGAGGTCGGCCTGCTTGGTCGAGTTCGGATCAAGCCCGAGATAGTTCAACGCCGCCGGAAAGATGTCGTCGGCGGAATCCAGCATGTGGACGCCGCAGTCTTTGAATTTCGCGAGGTTCTCCGGCTTGAACACGATGTCCCAGCTGTCAATCTTGGCATCCGCTCCGAGAATCTGCTTCAACTTGGCGACGTTGTAGCCGATGCCGGTCGTGCCCCACATGTAATTGACGGCGTAGACGTTGCCGGGGTCGTAGATCGCGAGACGTTCGGTCACCACCGGCCAGTCATTGGCCAGGTTCGGCAGCTTCGACTTGTCGAGCTTCTGGAAGATGTTGGCCTTGATCTGGCGCTGGAGGAAATAGGCGGTGGGCACCACGACGTCATAGCCGGATTTGCCGGCCATCAGGCGCGTCTCCAGCGTCTCGTTGGCGTCAAACGTGTCGTAGACCACCTTGATGCCGGTCTCCCTGGTGAAGGCCTCGAGAACGTCGGGCGCCACGTAGTTCGACCAATTGTAGAAGTTGACGACCCGCTCCTCGGCCCCGGCAGGAGCGGAGAGCAACGTCAGCGCGGCGGCGATCGCAAGGCCAAAACCACAGCGGCTGACGTTGGTCATCTCCCTACCTCTTGCGCCCGCGCACCGCGTCCGACAGTCGCTCCAGTGCGGTGTCGAGCGTCTCGTCCTTCTTGGCAAAGCAGAAGCGCACCACCGAGGTCACAGGGTCCTGCTCGTAGAAGGCCGAGACCGGGATAGCCGCGACCTTGTAGTCCTTCACGATCCGCCAGCAGAACTCGGTGTCGCTCTCGTTCAGCCCGAGCGGGGACAGGTCGACGGTGAGGAAGTAGGTGCCCTGCGACTTCAGCACGGGGAAGCCGAGGCTCTCCAGGCCCTTGGCGAGGCGGTCCCTGCTCCGCGTCAGGTCCTTGCGCATCGACAGGAAATACTCGTCGGGCTTGCCGAGGCCGTAGGCGACGGCGGCCTGGAGGTTCGGCGCGGTGGTGAAGGTCAGGAACTGGTGCACCTTGGCGGCAACGCGCAGCAACGGCGGCGCGGCGCACACGAAGCCGATCTTCCAGCCTGTCAACGAGAAGATCTTGCCGGCCGAGCCGACCTTGATGGTGCGGTCGCGCATGCCGGGGATGGTGATCAGCGGGATGTGCTTGTGCTCGTCGAAAGTGACGTGCTCCCAGACCTCGTCGCAGATCGCGATGACGTCGAACTCCTGGCAGTAGCGCGCCAGCAGCTCGAGGTCCTCCCGCGGAAACACCACCGCGGACGGATTCAGGGGGTTGTTGAAAAGCACCGCCTTGGTCTTTGAATTGAAGACACTTTTCAGCATGTCCTCATTCAGCCGCCAATGCGGCGGCTCCAGCCGGACCAGGCGCGGAATGCCGCCGGCCTGGCGGATAATCGGCAGATAGGAATCGTACACCGGCTGGAAGCACACCACCTCGTCACCGGGCTGGACCACGGCGAGGATGGCCGAGGTCAGGGCCTCGGTGCCGCCGGAGGTCACCATCACCTCGCTCATCGGATCGAGCTCGAGGCCGTGCCAGTGGCCGTAATGGGTCGCGATCGCCTGACGGAGTTCCGGCAGGCCCATCATCGACGGGTACTGGTTGTAGCCGTTCAGCGAGGCCTCGGCCGCGGCGCGGCGGATGTCCTCGGGCCCGGGATCGTCGGGAAAGCCCTGCCCAAGATTGATGGCGGCATTGTCGCGCGCAGCCTGCGACATCGCCTCGAAGATGGTGACGGGAAGGTCTGCGAAGACCTTGTTGAGGGACGAGCTCTTGGACATCGGCGGGGTCAGCCGCCGACCTTGCTGGGAAGACCCGCCGCCTTCCAGCCCAGCATGCCGCCGGCCAGATGTTTGTCGTAAGGCAGGCCCGCGGCCTGCGCCGCCAGTGAGGCCGTCACCGAACGCTTGCCCGAGCGGCAGGCGAACACGACCTCCTTACCCTCCGGATCGGGGATCGCTTTGGGATCGAAGGTCGCGAGCGGCACGACCACGCCGTAGGGATAAGCCTCGGCCTCGACCTCGTTCGGCTCGCGCACGTCGACGAGGAGATAGCGCCCTTCCGCAACACCCTTGGAGACCTCGTCCGGGGTCAGATCCTGTACTTGATTTGCCACATCATCCTCCAACGTCGCGGGCCGCTGCCGGGGCGATCCCGGCGGCCGGCAACCTCGCCTCTTGGCCCGCGAAAATCAAGCGCTACAAAGGCTTGAGCTGCCTTGCGCAAGTTAAAGCTAAATCGCAGCGACTTGAAGCGCGACCTTCCAACGGAGGATCAGAACGTCACTTAGATGGTCACCTGGGTGCCGACCTCGACGACGCGGCCGGAGGGGATCTGGAAATAGTCGGTGGCGTCGTTGGCGGAACGGCTGAGCGAGATGAACAGCCGGTCCTGCCAGCGCGGCATGCCCGAATGGGCGGCCGGCTTGAGCGCCCTCCGCGACAGGAAGAACGAGGTCGACATGATGTCGAACTGCCAGCCGAGCTTGCGGGCGATCGCCAGCGCCTTCGGCACGTTGGGCGATTCCATGAAGCCGAACTTCAGCGTCACCTTGGAGAAGGTCGGCGAGATCTGTTCCAGCTTCACCCGCTCGGCCGGATCGATGCGCGGGGTCTGCGCGGTCTCGATGGTGAGAATGACGTTCTTCTCGTGCAGCACCTTGTAGTGCTTCAGACTATGCATCAGCGCGGTCGGCGCGCTCAGGGGGTCGCTGGTCAGGAACACGGCGGTGCCGGGCACGCGCTGCGGCGGCCGCTTCTCCAGCATCGCCACCAGGTCGGCGAGCGGGAATTCGAGCTTGCGCGACTTCTCGAACAGCAGCCGGCTGCCGCGCCGCCACGTGTACATCAGGATGATCATGAGCGCGCCGAGCGCCAGCGGCACCCAGCCGCCCTCGAACACCTTGAGCAGATTGGCGGCCAGGAAGGTGAGGTCGAGAAACAAGAACGGCGCGATCAGGGCGGCAGCCGTGAACGGCGACCACCGCCATACCTTCCAGATCACCACGAAGCCCATCATCGCCGTAACCACCATGGTCCCGGTGACGGAGATGCCGTAGGCCGAGGCCAGCGCGCTGGAGGAGCGGAATAAGAGCACCAGCAGGACCACTGCGACGAGCAGGAGCTGGTTGATGCGCGGGATGAAGATCTGGCCGGAATGGGCTTCGGACGTATGGCGAATTTCAAACCGCGGCAACAGACCGAGCTGGATCGCCTGACGCGTCAGCGAATAGGCACCGGTGATGACCGCCTGGCTCGCGATAACCGTTGCGGCGGTCGCCAGCACCACCATGCAGCCGCGGAAAAAACCTTGCGGAAAGAGCTGGAAGAACGGGCTCACGATCGCGCCGGGGTCGCCGAGCACGAGGGCGCCCTGCCCCAGATAGTTCAATGCCAGCGACGGCACCACGATGAACAGCCAGGCAGTCTGGATCGGCCGCTTGCCGAAATGGCCGAGGTCGGCATAGAGCGCCTCGGCACCGGTGACCGCCAGGAACACCGCGCCGAGCGTCACGAAGCCGATGATGCCGTGGTGGATCATGAAGGACACGGCGTAGAGCGGGTTCAGCGCGAACAGCACCTGCGGTTGCTGGATGATCGGGTGGATCGCCGCGATCGCGATCACCGCGAACCAGACGCACATGATCGGGCCGAAGAAGGCGGCGACGCGAGCGGTGCCACGGGACTGCACGGCAAACAGACCGACCAGGATGATCACGGTCAGCGGCACGATGTAGGGCTCGAAGTGCAGGGTGACGTCCTTCATGCCTTCGAGCGCCGACAGCACCGAGAGCGCCGGCGTGATCACGGCGTCGCCGTAGAACAGGGCTCCGGAAATGATGCCGAGCAGGACGATGGTTGTTCCGCGGGTGCCGACTGCGCGCTGGGCCAGCGCCATCAGCGCCAACGTGCCGCCCTCGCCGTTGTTGTCGGCACGGAGCAGGATCACGACATATTTGAGCGTCACCACGACGATGAGCGCCCACAGGATCAGGGACAGCACGCCGAGCACGGCCGCCGGCGTCGGCACCCCCTCCGCGCCAGAAGCCGCCATCACCGCCTCGCGGAACGCGTAGAGCGGGCTGGTGCCGATATCACCGTAGACGACGCCGATGCTGCCGAGTGTCAGCGCACCGAAGCCGGCGGTGGTGTGGGCGTCGCCATGCCCATTGGCCGCCGCCGTTTCCGGGGCGGGAATCGCGATATCACTTGTCATGGGAGAGCCTGGTGGCCTCTAAAAATGCTTCACTGCACAACGGCAGAAGGGCGCGGGGCTTATAGGCCTGCGCTGCCGGCATAGCCTAGCCAGATTTTGGACCTTAGCCATGCACATTTGCATGGCTTGGCCGGCCGCCGTTTAGATGGTGACCTGGGTTCCGACTTCAACCACGCGTCCGGTGGGAATCTGGAAATAGTCGGTGGCGTCGTTGGCGGACCGGCTCAGCGCGATGAACAAATGGTCCTGCCAAAGCGGCATGCCGGACTGCGCCGACGCCTTCAGCGAGCGCCGCGACACGAAGAATGAGGTCGACATGATGTCGAATTGCCAGCCCTGCTTGCGCGCGATCGCGAGTGCCTTGGGCACGTTCGGCTGCTCCATGTAGCCGAAGCGCAGGCGGACCTTGAAGAACTTGTCGCTGATCCTCTCCATCCGGAACCGCTCCGACAGATCGACCCGCGGCGTATGCGCGGTCTCGATGGTCAGGACCACGTTGTGCTCGTGTAGCACCTTGTTGTGCTTGAGATTGTGCAGCAGCGCGGTCGGCACGAAGGAGGGATCGCTGGTCAGGAACACCGCGGTGCCCTTGACGATGTGCGGCGGCCGCTTTTCCAGGCTCCGGATCAGATCGTCCAGCGGCACCTCGATGCGGCGCGTTTTCTGGATCAGGATCCCGGACCCTCGCCGCCAGGTCCAGATTGTCCCGGCCATGATCACGCCGAACAGCAGCGGCACCCAGGCGCCTTCGAGCAGCTTCAGAAGATTCGCGCTGAAGAAGCTGATGTCGACCACGACGAAGGGCAGGATCACCGCTGCGGCCGTCGCCGCGCGCCAGTTCCACAATTTCCAGATCACGATGAAGCCCATGATGCCGTCAGCAACCATGGTGGTGGAGACCGCAATACCGTAGGCCGAAGCCAGATTGCTGGGGGTGTGGAACAACAGCACCAGCAGCATCACACCGATCAGCAGCAGCCGGTTTACACGCGGCAGATAGATCTGGCCGGCATGAGTTTCCGAGGTGAAGCGCACCTCGAAGCGCGGCAGGAGGCCGAGCTGCACTGCCTGATAGACCAGGGAATAGGCCCCCGTGATTACCGCCTGGCTCGCGATCACGGTCGCCGCGGTCGCAAGTCCGACCAGCGGCAGCACGAAATGCTCGGGCACCATGCGATAGAAGGAGTGTTCGATCGCGCTGGGATCCGACAGCACCAGTGCGCCCTGCCCGAAATAGTTGATCAGGAGCGCAGGCAGCACGAAGAACATCCAGGCCGACTGGATCGGCTTGCGGCCGAAATGGCCGAGGTCTGCGTAGAGCGCCTCGCCGCCGGTCACCGCGAGGAACACCGCGCCCAGTGTCACCAGGCCGATCGTGCCGTGCGACAGCAGGAATTGCAGGGCGTAATAGGGATTGATCGCTGCCAGCACCGACGGATCGTCGGCGATGTGAACGGCACCCAGCACGGCAAGAACGGTGAACCAGACGACCATCACCGGCCCGAAGGCTGAGGCGACCAGTGCCGTCCCCTTGCTCTGGACCGCGAACAGCAGCGTCAGGATGAGAACGGTCAGGGGAACGACATAGTGCTCGAAGGCGGGCGTTGCGAGCTTCAGACCCTCGACCGCCGACAACACCGAGATCGCCGGCGTGATCATGGAATCGCCGATGAACATGGAGGCGCCGACGACGCCGAGCGCCATCAGGAACCAGCTCCGCCGCCCGAGCGCGCGCTGGCCGAGCGCCATGAGGGAAAGCGTGCCGCCCTCCCCGTTGTTGTCGGCGCGCAGCAGCAGCAGCACGTATTTGGCGGTGACGACGATCAGCAGCGCCCAAAGGATCAGCGAGAGCACGCCGAGCACCATGACCCGCGAGACCGGCTGGCCATGGGCCGCGCCCCTGACGGCCTCGTGGAATGCGTAGAGCGGCGACGTGCCGATGTCGCCGAAGACGACGCCGATGCTCCCGAGCGTCAGGCCCCAGAAACCCGAGGTGACCGGCCCGTCCGGAGCTTCGGTCGATGTGATGCTCGCCGTCATATGAAACTGGAACGCTTCTGCCCGAGAATTGATCCGGCGCCTTTTGACGGTTCCGGCGCCCCTGTCAATCGGCACATCACCATAGCAGGCACCGGGCCAGATGCTGTGACGGCGCAGCAACGGTCGTTGCCCACGCGACGACATGCCTCAGGTAAGATGGTGGCACAAGAGCCCTGAGCCTTCAGTCCCCGATTGAAGGGGAATTGGCTCTACATCCTTGTTTTGTCGCGCTTCTTCGCGCGAAACAGGGTCCACTTCGCTCGAATGCGCCCTACGGCTTCAGATTCGGCGGCAGCGGCGGATCTTCGCGCATCAGGGTGATGGTCACCCGCCGGTTGGCCGCGAGCGAGGGATCGTCCGGAAACAGCGGCTGGGTATCCGCCTTGCCGGCGACGGCGAAGACATGGGCGGCCGGCAGGCCCTCGCGTTCGAGGATCTGACGCACGGCATTGGCGCGGTCGGCCGACAGATCGAAGGCGCCGTAGTCGCTGCGGGTCGGCACGAATCCAGCCGCGGTGTGGCCGGCGATGGAGACGCGCAGCGGCGTCGCCTTGAGCGGGACAGCGAGCTTCTCGATCAGGCGGCGGGTGCGGTCATAGGGGACTTTGGAGCCGTCGGCGAACATCGAGCGACCGTCCTGGTCCACGATCTCGAGGTTGAGGCCCTGCTTGGTCTCCTCGAACATGATGTGCTTCGACATCTCGGTCAATTCCGGCATGTCCTGCAACGCTTGGCGCAGCGAGGCCGCCGCCAGCGCAAAATTGCGGTCGACCTTGATCTTGGCGCCCGACGTGCGGTCACGATCCTCCTGGTCCGGCGTCGGCGTGTTGGAGGAGTCCTCGGGCTGAATGTGATCGACGTTCTTCAGCCGAGGGCGGGTCGGCAGCCCGTCGGACTCGACGATGCCGGAATAGCGCGCTTCGGTCTGGACACCGAAGGCGTCGCGCATGGAGCCTGCGACGACCTTCAGCTTGTTGGCATCCTGGGTCGAGAACGCGACGAGCATCACGAAGAAGCTCATCATCAGGCCCATCAGATCGGCGAAGGTCACGAACCAGCCGTGACCGCCTCCGTGTGAATCGCCGCGCTTCTTCTTGGCCATATCTCAAATCCCGGCGCGCGGCCTCAGGCCGGCACCGGCTCGCCTTCAGCGTGGCGGTGCTTCTCGGGCAGATAGGCCAGCAGCATTTCGCGGACCAGCGTGGGGCTCTTGGAGTCGCGGATCATCAGGATGCCGTCGATGATCAGCGTGCGGTTGGTCTCTTCGTCCAGGAGCTTTCCATGCAGCTTGTCGGCGATCGGGGTACAAAACAGGTTGGCGACCAGCGCGCCGTAGAGAGTCGCGAGCAGCGCGGTCGCCATGAACGGGCCGAGCTTTGACGGGTCGGTCATGTTGGCGAACATCTGCACCATGCCGATCAGCGTGCCGACCATGCCGAAGGCCGGGGCGCAGTCGCCGATGGCGCGGTAGATCTTGCTGCCTTCATCCAGATGCATCAAAAAATTATCGCGGTCGCGCTCGAGATTGTCGCGAATGAAGTCCAGGTCGTAGCCGTCGGCGACGTAGCGGATGCCCTTGGCGAGGAACGGCTCGTCGGTCTCGACCTTTTCCAAACCCACGGGCCCTTGCTTGCGGGCGATCTCGGCGATGCGGGCGAGTTCGTCGACCAGATCGTGCGCCGACAGACGGCTCATAGTGAAGGCAAACTTGGCGCCGAGCGGTAGGCCGTGGATCAGCGTCGAGAGCGGAAAGCGGATCATGGTCGCGGCCGTCGAGCCGCCGAAGATGATGATCATCGCATGCTCGGAAACGAACATGTGGAGATCGCCGCCCAGCAGCATCATCGTCGCGATGACGACAATGCCCGCCACGAGCCCGATGCTCGTCATGATATCCATGGGAGACTCCAACGCGAACGCAACAACGGCCGTCCTGGCCGATGGCGCGGCCCAACCCCGAACCGCATCGGAAACCCTAGTGAGCCGCGATTAAAGACGCGTAAAGGTTAAGTTGAGCCGGCGCGCCTGGCGGCCGCAGCGCGCTGAAAGGCGCCGGCTTTTGCCGACTGCCGACACGGATCTCAACATTTTGCTAACCATACGGTGTCGCGCGCACCCGTCACCCGTGCACGCGATCCCTTCGGCTGCGGCCCTGCGCCACATCGGGGGCGACCGATCAATTGGTATTCTGGACCCGGCCGGCACCTCATGGCGGAAGGCATCGCAATGGTGACGCTGTTCAGTCTTCTCACCGCGCTTCCCGCAGTGCTGGCGCTTCACATGCTCGAACCCGGGCTCGTCCTGCCGGCGTTCAGCGTGCTGCTCTTTGCCGAGGCGGCCCTCGCCGGGATCGCAGCGCACCTGATCCACATGCCGGACAATGCGGAAGATATCACCCTGTGGGATTTTGCCGGCGGCTTCACCTTGATCGGATGCGCTGCCGCGGTGCTCGGCGAGCCGGATCAGGCCGCCTTGTTCCTGACGGAACAGGGCAGCCTGCGAGCGGCGTCGCAACCGTAGATCATCGCGGTCCCGCCGTTAGTGAATCTCCGCCGAGCGCTTCAGCGCAGCCTTCAACTTCTCCAACGAGAAGTCGGGGCTGCGGGCGATCTCGAGGATCGGCGTCTCGCGGCGGCCGCAGAGTTCGGCGGCCTCGGGCAGCTTTGCGGCAATATCGTGCGGAATTACGACAGCGCCGTGCTGGTCGGCATGGATCAGATCGTCCGACTTTACGGTCATGCCGGCGACGCGCACTTCGCCGCCAAAGCTCTCGGCGTGCACCCAGGCATGCGACGGGCCGATCGAGCCGGCCAGTGCCTGGAAGCCCGGCGCCCATTGCGGAATGTCGCGGATCGAACCGTCGGTGATGACGCCGAGGCAGCCGAGCGCCTTGTGCACGTTGCTCTGCACCTCGCCCCAAAACGCACCGTAGCCGACGTCGGGACCGTCGATGTCCTGGATCACCGAGATGCGCGGACCGTGGCCGGTACCGACATATTCGTAATATGCGATGCGGCGCTTGGACTGCTCTTCCGGCGGTAGTGAATTTTTCAGCACCGAGCGGATCGCGACCGTGCGGGCATAGCCGACGATCGGGGGCAGATCGGGAAATGGGCAGACCAGTGGTTTGGTGGTGTAGCCGATCAGCCGGCGCTCGGGCGCCACGATCTCCATGGCATTGCAGATCGTCGGCGTGTCATAGCGGCCCAGCGCTTCGAGGACGGAAGCGGGCAGCGGCCCGGTCGCAGTATTCGTCACAGCGTTCTCTCCCAGATTGGCGGCCGCTGTTGGTGCGGTGCCGCCTGCACCGGGCGATATAGCCGAGATCGGGCCTCAACCCAACTCAGGGCGCCTCATGGCAGATATCCAAGTCTCGCTGTTCAGTGCCTTGGCTGCTTGGCGCTTGCCGTTCAGTGCAGCCGGTCGGGCCGGTCGTCTTCGCGCGGCGGCTCCGACAGGTTTGCCAGCGTCGGCGCCGAAGGCGGCGAGGAGACCTCGCCTCCAGCCGGCGCGGTGGCTTCCATCGCGCGCGCCTGGTCGCGATAGGATTTGTAGCCGAGCGGCAAAGCGAGCAGATACAGCACCGTTCCGATGGACAGCACGTGCCAGGGATAGGCGATCAGGATCGCGATGAACACGACCACCGCGACGAACGCCGGCAGCACCAGCTCGGGCGGCACGCGCATGCGCTTGGTCTTGCCGGAGAACACCGGCAGGCGCGACACCATCAGGAAGGCGATCAGCAGCGTATACGCAGCCGTCACCGCCGCAGGCAGCCGGCCGAGATCGAGGAACGCGACATAGATCGGCAGCAGCACCGTGATCGCGCCGGCCGGCGCCGGCACGCCGGTGAAGAAGTTGGCGGCAAAGGCCGGCTTGTTGGGATCGTCCATGGTGGCATTAAAGCGCGCCAGGCGGAGGCCACCGGAGATCGCAAACACCATGGCGGCGATCCAGCCGGCATTGCCGAGCTCGTGCAGCTGCCAGAAATACAGCATCAGGCCGGGCGCCACGCCGAAATTGACGAAGTCGGCGAGGCTGTCGAGCTCGGCGCCGAACTTGGACTGCCCCTTGATCATGCGCGCGATGCGGCCGTCGATGCCGTCGAGTGCCGCCGCGAACACGATGGCGTAGACCGCGAGCGACATCCGCCCCTCGATCGAGAGCCGGATCGAGGTCAGGCCGGCGCAGATCGCCAGCAGCGTGATGACGTTGGGCACCAGCATGCGCACCGGGATCGGGCGGAACCGCCGGCGGCGCACATCAGGATCTTTGAAGTCATAAGGCGTCATGGCTCGTCCTCACCTTGGGGCGAGATATAGCAAGCCGCGTTCCCCTCCGCCATTGCGGCGGAAGGCCCCTCAGGACCGACTTATTGGTTAATTGGCACGGTAGGCGCGGCTCGGGTCGTCTCCGGCAAGATCCGCCAGAATCGTCTCGCCGGCGATCGCGGTCTGGCCTTCCGAGACCAGCGCCTTCGTGCCCAGCGGCAGATAGACGTCGAGCCGCGAGCCGAATCGGATCAGACCGAAGCGCTCACCGGCGCCGATTGCCTGCCCCTCTTTGACGAAGCAGACGATGCGCTTGGCGACCAGACCCGCGATCTGGATCACGCCGATCCGCGCCGTCGGCGTCGTGATCACCAGCGAGTTGCGCTCATTGTCCTCGCTCGCCTTGTCCAGCTCGGCATTGATGAACAGGCCGGGCCGGTAGGCGATACGGTCCACCCGGCCCGCGATCGGGCTGCGGTTCACATGGCAGTTGAACACACTCATGAACACCGAGACGCGCGGCAGCGGCCGATCGCCGAGGCCGAGCTCGGCCGGCGGCAGCGCCATAGTGATCATCGAGACGCGGCCGTCGGCGGGCGACACCACGAGCCCCTCGCGCACGGGGGTCACGCGCACGGGGTCGCGGAAGAACAGCGCGCACCATACGGTCAGGATGGTGCCGATCCACCCCAACGGCGACCACAGCCAGAACAGGAGGAGGCTTGCCAGCGCAAAGCCGCCGATGAAGGGATATCCCTCCTTGTGGATCGGCGGGATCTGACGCTGGATCGAATCGAGAATGGACATCGCTATCTGCCGCTCAGGGTTGATGGCGCAGGTCGTCCCGCGCGGTGGTGTTGTTTAGGCCAGAGTTGGGACCGGAGACAAGGTCACTCCGCCACCGCAGGCGCCGTCAGGACATCGGCGACCGGCGGTGGCTCCCGGTTGGGCGCCTCGCCGGAATCGGCCATCCTCGCCAGTTTCTCGCGCGCCGCCTCGGCCTCGCGCTGCCTGTTCCACATGCTGGCGTAAAGTCCCCCCTCCCCAAGCAGTTTCGCGTGGGTGCCGCGCTCGGCGATGCGGCCCTGGTCCAGCACGATGATCTCGTCGGCGCCGACGATGGTCGAGAGCCGATGGGCGATCACCAGCGAAGTGCGGTTCTTCGCCACGCGCTCGAGCGCACCCTGGATTTCGTGCTCAGTGTGGGTGTCAAGCGCGGAGGTCGCCTCGTCCAGCACCAGGATCGGCGGCGCCTTCAACACGGTGCGCGCGATCGCAACCCGTTGTTTTTCGCCGCCGGACAGTTTCAGGCCGCGCTCGCCGACCTGGGTCTCGTAGCCTTTCGGCGCCATGCGGATGAAATGATCGATCTGCGCCAGCTGCGCTGCCTGCTCGACCTCGGCATCGCTGGCGTCCCAACGCCCGTAGCGGATGTTGTAGCGGATGGTGTCGTTGAACAGCACGGTGTCCTGCGGCACCATGCCGATGGACGCGCGCAAGCTCGCCTGCGTGACTTCGCGAATGTCCTGGCCGTCGATCAGGATCTTGCCGCCCGAGATGTCGTAGAGGCGAAACAGAAGCCGCGAGATGGTCGACTTGCCCGCACCTGACGGGCCGACGATCGCGACCGTCTTGCCGGCCGGCACCTCGAAGCTGATGCCCTTGAGGATCGGACGGGACGGCTCATAGGCAAAGCGCACATCCTCGAAACGCACATTGCCCGCGGAGACCACCAGTGGCTTCGCGCCCGGCGCATCCTTGATCTCAGCCTCGCGCCCCAGCACGTTGAACATCTTCTCGATGTCGATGATCGCCTGCTTGATCTCGCGATAAACCATGCCCATGAAGTTCAAGGGCTGGTAGAGCTGGATCATCATCGCGTTGACCAGCACGAAATCGCCGACCGTGTTGGTGCCGTTGCGCACGCCGATCGCGCACATCAGCATGGTCGCGGTCAGCCCCAGCGTGAAGATCACGGCCTGCCCGGTGTTGAGCACGGCCAGCGAAGTATAGGCCTGGACGCTCGACTCCTCGTAACGCGCGACCGACCGGTCGTAGCGCTGTGACTCACGGGCCTCGGCGCTGAAATATTTGACGGTCTCGTAGTTGAGCAGCGAGTCGATCGCCTTGGTGTTCGCCTCGGTGTCGGCATCGTTCATCTTGCGGCGGATGCCGATCCGCCACTCGGTCGCGATGTAGGTGTAGTACATGTAGACCGCGACAGTGACGAGGGTCGCAAGCACGTAGCGCCAATCGAACTGCCACAGCAGCACGGCCATCAGCAGCGAGACCTCGACGATGGTCGGGATCAGCTGCAGGATCACCATGCGCACGATGACCTCGATGCCCTCGCGGCCGCGCTCGAGCACGCGCGTCAGGCCGCCGGTCTTGCGCTCCAGGTGGAAGCGCAGTGACAACTCGTGCATGTGGATGAAAGTGATGGTGGCGAGCTTGCGCACCGCGTGCATGGCAACGCGCGCGAAAATGCCGTCGCGCCATTGCGTCAGCACCGCCATCACGATGCGCATCACGCCGTAGCTGGCGGTCAGCAGCAGCGGCGAGGCGATCACCCAGAGGTGCCAATTGTCGGCCTGAACTGGCGCACTGTTGGCGCCGGTCAGCGCGTCGGTCGCCCATTTGAAGCTGAAAGGAACCGTCAGCGTGATCAGCTTGGCGGCGAGCAGCAGCACCATCGACCAGACCACGCGCATCTTCAGGTCGAAACGGTCGCCCGGCCAGATATAGGGCCACAGATGCGCCAGCGTGCCCATCAGCGTGGCCCGCTCCAGCGGCCCCCCGGCGGGATCAGGAACGTTGGCGCCGGCGGGCGATTGAGCTTGGTCCATCAAGAAGCCTGAAAAGCCCGTCGAATGCGGGCTGCGTTGCCATTAAGGATTTTCGTTTGTCATATAGAGCCTTACCGATGCCCATGCACCCCGCCAGATGGCGAATCTTGGATTGTTCGTCGTGGTTTACCGGTAGATTTCCGGAAGCCCCGAATCACCGATTGGGCTTGACGCCCCTTCGCTGCAATGCATCATGGCACCAATGAGCACGATCAAAACCGTCTGTGTCTATTGCGGCTCCGGCCCAGGAACCAATCCCCGTTTCACCGAAGGCGCCAAGGCGTTCGGCAAGGCGCTCGCCGAGAACAACATCCGCCTCGTCTATGGCGGCGGCTCGCTCGGCCTGATGGGCTCGGTGGCGACCTCCGTCCTCGATCACGGCGGCACTGTCACCGGCATCATCCCCGATTTCCTGCGGATGCGGGAAAACGCGCTGACGCGCGTGCAGGAGATGATCGTCACCCCCGACATGCACGAGCGCAAGCGACTGATGTTCGAACGCTCCGACGCCTTCGTGGCGCTGCCGGGCGGCGTCGGCACGCTGGAGGAGTTGGTCGAGCAATTGACCTGGAAGCAGCTGGGACGTCACGCCAAGCCGGTGCTGCTTGCCAACATCGATAATTTCTGGGAGCCGCTGTTCTCGCTGCTGTCGCACATGCGCCAGACCGAGTTCATCCGCGCCGGCCTTTCGGTTGACATCCTCAAGGCCGATCGGATCGAAGAGATTTTGCCGAAGCTGAAATCGGCTGCAGCGCAGATCGAAGATGCGGAAAAGCAGCTCGCACCGGAAATGGCGCGCAAGCTCTAGTCCGCAGGAAACGTCACCGCCTCGATCCGGTTACCATCGGGGTCGACAACGAAGGCTGCGTAATAACGCACGCGATCGTGCGGGCGGATACCCGGCGCGCCGTCGGATGCGCCGCCGGCCGACAGCGCTGCGGCGTGAAATGCATCGACCTCGACGGTCGTCTTTGCCCGCAGGCAGATATGGACGCCGCTCTCCGGCGGCACGTGCGGCATGCCCTCGCGCAGATTGATCCAGAATTCGGGATAGGCCTTGCCGAAGCCGATCGTCCGCGGCCGCGTGACGAGGCGAGCGAGACCGAGCGCGGCGAGTGTTGCCTCGTAAAATGTCGCCGAGCGTTGGAGATCGCTGACGCCGACAGAGATGTGATCGATCATGGGTCGCGCCCCCTCTCCTGCTCGTCATCCCGTTTGTGGCACCGCCGCCCTACGCCGGCGCGCCCGACTTCACCAGCTTGTAGATCACCGAATCCATCAGCGCCTGGAACGAGGCGTCGATGATGTTGGGGGACACCCCGACCGTGGTCCAGCTGTCGCCGTTCTCGTCCTCGCTCTCGATCAGGACGCGCGTGACCGCGCCGGTGCCGCCGTTGAGGATACGAACGCGGTAGTCGATCAGCGTCAGGCCTTCGATATATTTCTGGTACTTGCCGAGGTCCTTACGCAGCGCGACGTCGAGCGCGTTGACGGGACCGTTGCCTTCGGCCGCCGAGATCAGATGCTCGCCGGCGACGTCGACCTTGACCACCGCCAGCGCCACGGTGACGCGTTCGCCATGCGAATTGTAACGCTGCTCGACATTGACGTCGAACTGCTCGACCTCGAAATAATGCGGCACCTTGCCGAGCGTGCGCCGCGCCAGCAGCTCGAACGAGGCGTTGGCGGATTCATAGGCGTAGCCCTGCGCCTCGCGCTCCTTCAATTCCTCGACCAGCCGCGACAGTTTCGGATCGCTCTTCTCGTAGGCGATGCCGGCGCGGTCGAGCTCGGCGATGACATTGGAGCGGCCGGCCTGATCGGACACCAGCACCTTGCGATGATTGCCGACCAGCTCCGGCAACACGTGCTCGTAGGTCTGCGGATCCTTCAGCACGGCGGAGGCATGGATGCCGGTCTTGGTGACGAACGCGCTCTCGCCGACATAGGCCGCATGCCGGTTGGGCACGCGATTGAGCATGTCGTCGAGCGTGCGCGACACCTTGACCAGGGTCGCGAGCTTCTCCGCCGTGACGCCGATCTCGAAGGCGTCGGCAAACTCGGCCTTCAGCTTCAAGGTCGGAATCAGCGAGCAGAGATTGGCGTTGCCGCAGCGCTCGCCGAGGCCGTTCAGCGTGCCCTGGATCTGCCGCGCGCCGGCGCGCACCGCGGCGAGCGAATTCGCCACCGCCTGCTCGGTGTCGTTATGGGCGTGAATGCCGAGATGATCGCCGGGGATGTGCTTCGCCACCTCGGCGACGATCGCTTCGACCTCGTTGGGCATGGTGCCGCCGTTGGTGTCGCACAGCACCACCCAGCGCGCGCCGGCTTCATAAGCAGCTTTCGCGCAGGCGAGCGCGAAACCGGAATCCTCCTTGTAACCGTCGAAGAAGTGTTCGCAGTCGAGCATCACCTCGCGGCCGGCAGCCTTCGCCGCTGCGACGCTGTCGCGGATCGAGGCGAGGTTCTCCTCCTTCGTCGTCTCCAGGGCAACGCGCACCTGATAGGCCGACGACTTCGCCACGAAGCAGATCACGTCGGCCTTGGCCTCCAGCAGCCCGGCCACACCGGGATCGTTGGAAACCGAGCGCCCCGCTCGCCGCGTCATGCCGAAGGCGGTGAAGCGCGCATGCGAAAACTTCGGCTTGGTGCCGAAGAACTCGGTGTCGGTCGGATTGGCGCCGGGATAGCCGCCCTCGACATAGTCGATGCCGAGTTCATCGAGCATCTGGGCGATGATTTGCTTGTCGGTCAGCGTGAAATCGACGCCGTTGGTCTGCGCGCCGTCGCGCAGCGTGGTGTCGAACAGATAGAGGCGCTCCTTGCTCATTGCAGCGCTCCCGACGCGGGTCCACTGCCGAGCGTCTTCTGCATGGTGGTGTTGGCCAGCCATTCGTCGTTGACAGTGATGCTGTTGCGCTGCATGGCGACATAGCCGCGCTTGGCGAAAAAGCCCTGCGCGTTGTCGCTGGCATCGACCGTCAGCTTGTCGGCGCCGCGGCCGCCCGCAAGCTTTTCCAGCGCATCGACGAGCATGGTCGCGAGGCCCTGCCCGGCCACGGCCGGATGCACATAGAGCATGCGGATATGATCCTTGCCCTGCAGCGAGGCAAAACCCACCGGTGACCCCTCCAGCGTTGCGATCAGCGTCAGGTCGGAGGCGAGCCCCTTGCCGAACTCTTCGTCTTCCGCCGACGCCATCCAGGCCTGTTGTTGGGCCTCGCTATAGTCCTCGCCGGTCAGCTCTTCGATGCTGGCGGTGAAGATCGCGGCGAGAACCGGCACGTCCTCCGGCAGAAAGGGCCGCAAGCCAGGCTTTGGGAGTGCTTGTGCCATCGTCTTCACCACATCCCATAGAGTTTCAGCGCCAGCGCCACGGCAGCGCCGAGCAGCAGGATTTTCAGCGCGATGTAATAGAACCAGTGCCGCGGAAAAGGCGTATCGGGTCGCTTCATCGTGCGACCTCCCACGTCGTCCCTTCCTTGGAATCCTTGATCGCAACGCCCATCGCGGCAAGCAGATCGCGGATACGATCGGACTCCGCAAAGTCCTTGCGCGCACGCGCCGCCGTCCGCTCCGAGATCAGGCGCTCGACTTCCTTGGCATCGACGCCGCTCGCCTGCTGCTTGCGTCCTTCCCACTGCGCGGCACTCTCGGAGAGAAAGCCGAGCAGACGCAACGAACCCGCGAGGGCACCAACATCGCTGCCGCGCAGCCCATGCAGCGCCGCGATCGCCAGCGGCGTGTTGAGGTCGTCGAGCAGCGGCTCGACCACTGAGGGGGCGGGCTTGCCGGATGCGACGTCAGCCGCACCCCGATACCAATCGTCGAGCGTCCTGGCGCTCTCCTCCAGCGACTTCATCGTCCAGTCGATCGGCGAGCGGTAATGCGTCTTGAGCATATTCAGGCGCAGCACTTCGCCCGGCCAGTCCGCGAGCAGTTCGTGAATCGTGACGAAGTTGCCTAGCGATTTCGACATCTTCTCGCTCTCGACCTGCAGGAAGCCGTTGTGCATCCAGTAGTTCGCCATGCGCTCCCGGTGGAAGGCGCAGCAGGTCTGCGCGACCTCGTTCTCGTGATGCGGAAACACGAGATCGATGCCGCCGCCATGGATGTCGAAGTGCTCGCCGAGATGCTTCCAGGCCATGGCCGAGCACTCGACATGCCAGCCCGGGCGCCCCTGCGCGGCGACGCCGGCGGGTGACGGCCATGACGGCTCGCCGGGCTTGGACGGCTTCCACAGCACGAAGTCGGTGTTGCCTTTCTTGTAGGGCGCGACATCGACGCGGGCGCCGGCAACCATCTCGTCCAGCGAACGATTGGACAGCGCGCCATAGCGCGGCAACCCGGCATCGGCCGCGTTCATCGCCTGCGGCGAGAACAGCACGTGATCCTCGGCAACATAGGCAAAGCCGCCGGCAACCAGCCGTTCGATGATCTCGCGCATCTCGCCGATATGCTCGGTGGCGCGCGGCTCGACGCTCGGCCGCAGCGCGCCGAGCGCGTCGACGTCAGCGTGAAACTGTTTGCCGGTTTGCTCGGTGACTTTCCGGATCGCCTCGTTCAGCGGCAGGCCGGGGAAATCCCGCGCGGCGCGGTCGTTGATCTTGTCGTCCACGTCGGTGATGTTGCGGACATATTTGACGTGCGCCTCACCGTAGAGATGGCGCAGCAGCCGAAACAGCACGTCGAACACGATCACCGGCCGGGCATTGCCGATATGGGCGAAGTCATAGACCGTCGGTCCGCAGACATACATGCGGACGTTCTTGGCATCGAGCGGCACGAAGGTGCGCTTTTCCCGGCTCAGCGTATCGTAAAGGCGCAATTCCATAAGGATACCCGTCGGCTGTTGGCCGGGCGTCCAGTGCTCTCAATGGTTTTGAGAAAAGACGGCTCCAGCCAGCGAATCGCTAGCTCGTAATCTCGCGGCAAATGGCGCAAATGACGAGGAGACCGTTCATGACGGAACATATGGGCTATGAGGCGGCCCCGCGTCAAGAGAGCCGCGAAAACGCCGTCTTATCTCCGCAATGCGCAGCCGCCGCGCGCAGATGGTTCATCTCCTTAACCATTTGAGCCCATTCTGGAACTGGCAGTTCACATTTTTTGCCCCGGTGTTTTCATGCGATCATTGCTCGCGCTCATGTCCTGCGCCTCCATCCTTGCGGCGTCCAGCGCTCTCGCGGAGACCCGCGTCTTCATCATCCCAAACCAGGCGGACGGCTACGGCGTCGATCAGTGCCTGGCCAAGAGCGACAAATGCGGCGCGCAGGTCGCCCGCACCTACTGCCAGTCACGCGATTTTGCCCAGGCTTCGGCCTATCGCCGGGTCGATCCCGACGAAATTACCGGCTCTGTCCCCAAATCCGGCGCAAACTGCTCCCATGGCCATTGCGACGAATATGTCGCAATCACCTGCCAGCGCTGAATTCGCTCGGAACTGGCGTACCTTAGGCCCAATCGCTGGCCTCTGAAACGACGTGACGATGCCGCAGGAAGCGGCTATGGGAGGGCGCGCTCCGGCCTCCCCACATCACGCGTGGCCGTGACCTCGCTAGAATGGCGGATATGCCTGAATTTTTGTCTCTCTCCCGTGCTCGCTCGATCCTTGCCTGTGCCGTGCTCTTCAGCACGGTTGCGCTCGCCAATAACGCGTTCGCACAGGCCGGCCCGCCGGGACCGCCGCCTCAGCCCGGCCAGAACGGGCTCGGACCCAACCCGATGTGCGCGCGCCTGGAAGGTCAGCTCGCCGGTCTCGATCGTGGCGGCGGCGGTGATCCCGCGCGCGAAGACCAGATCCGCCGCTATCAGGAATCTCAGACCAAGCAGCAGGCCGAGCTCGATCGTGTCACCATGCAGGCCAAGCGCATGGGTTGCGATTCCTCCGGCTTCTTCTCGCTGTTCAGCGGCCAGTCGGCGCAATGCGGTCCGGTCAACACCCAGATCCAGCAGATGCGCGCCAATCTGGACCAGATCACCGGCAATCTCGAACGCCTGCGCGGCGGCGGCCCCGGCGGCTTTAGCCCCGAGCGTGACAACCAGCGCCGCTCGGTGCTGGCAGCGCTGGCGCAGAACAATTGCGGCCCGCAATATGCCAATGCGGCGCAGTCGCAAGGCGGCGGCAATTTCCTGAGCAATCTGTTCGGCGGCAACAACCCCAATAATCCGCAAGGCGTGCCGCCGTCCGATCTCGGCCCGCAATCAGGCACCTATCGCACTGTGTGCGTGCGCACCTGCGACGGCGCCTACTTCCCGGTCTCGTTTGCGACCGTGCCGGCGCGCTTCCCCGACGACGAGAAGACCTGCAAGGCGCTGTGCCCGGCCGCCGAGGCCGTGCTCTACACCCATCGCAATCCCGGTGAAGACATGAACTCCGCGGTCTCCACCAGCGGCCAGCCCTACACGGCGCTGCCGACCGCGTTCAAATTCCGCAGCGAGTTCAACCCGTCCTGCTCCTGCAAGGCCGCGGGCCAGACCTGGGCGGACGCGCTCAAATCGGCCGACGACAAGGCGTCGGCCGAACAGCAAGGTGACATCATCGTCACCGAGGAGAGCGCCAAGAAAATGCAGCAGCGGCAGCTCAACAAGGGCACGCCTGCCGCCAATGGCAAGAAGGGTGCGACGCCGACCACGGCGGCTGCACCTGTCGCGACTCCGCCTGCCGATACCGGCACCGCTACGACCTCGTCCGAGAACAAGCCGATCCGTTCGGTCGGACCAAGCTTCTTGCCGCAGCAGCAGAAGTAGGTCACGTCCTCCGCTGTCATGCCCCCGCGAAAGCGGGGGCCATCCTGTACGCTGGCATCAGCTGGTTTTCACGACGACCGGCGCAGCGTACTGGATCATCTGCTTTCGCGGCTGATAACAGCGAAATGGGTGGCGAGACCGTTTGCCTCGCGAATCATCCAATCAATTGCGCGCAAGAGTTCCCCGACCCGGCCGCCGCCAAGCGGCGCTGTCGGGTAGCGCCCCAAGACACGAACAAATCTAGGCGTCGCGCGCCGGGCGGCGTGCTCAATATAGTCTACACCGACACCGGGATTCGCAGCCGTTTCGAGTTCGAGGGCCCGTGCGGCGTGGGCCGCCGCGCCAAGAATGTGCCTGACCTGGGTCGATCGAGCCAGGGGATGAAGATACGCCGCGGATGAGGCACTCATCGCCGCGCGTGCGGCTTGGCTGGCTGCCGCACCTTTGGATTCGTTTGCTGCCTTCAGCGCTGCCCAGGCTGCATCGCGCAGGGTCTTTACCCGCTTGCCTCCCTTCGCGAAGGTCCGCGCTGCTTCGACTGCGTCACGGGGCCGGAAATCCACTGGATGCGCCCGCTCGAATATTTCCAGCACGTCCGCGGCATTTGCCGCCGCATAGGCTGCAACCTCTCGGAGATCATCCATGTCAAGGGAGATTTCGTCTGCCATGCTTTCGCCCACCACCAGCTCCGGAGCACACCTATGAATGCTCTATGGTCGAATTCGATCGCCCAAGCAGGATGCCAGAAGATATGGATCACCTCATTGGATGACGACAGCGGAATGCAATCTCCAAGCTACCCGAACTGGCACCCCCTACCCCTCAAACGCGTCGATCGAGGCTTTGCTCCCACGCGAGACCAGCGTCTCATCCGGAGCGGCGAGCTGCTCGCCTTTGTCGCGAAAGCGGTTGGTGATGGGATAGCGGCGGTCGCGGCCGAAATTCCTGGCTGTGACCTTGACGCCGGGCGCGGCCTGGCGGCGCTTGTATTCGGCGACGTTGAGGAGATGGTCGATGCGGGTGACCGTCTCGCGGTCAAAGCCCGCGGCGATGATTATATCGAGCGGCTCTTCGCGCTCGATGAGACGCTCCAGGATGGCATCAAGCGCGTCGTAAGCCGGCAACGAATCCTGGGCGGTCTGGTTCTCGCGCAGCTCCGCGGTCGGCGGACGCGTGATGATGTCGGGCGGGATCACCTCACCGGCCGGCCCCAGCGCCCCCTCGGGCTTCCACGAATTACGCAAGCTTGCCAGCCGAAACACCTGCGTCTTGTAGATGTCCTTGATCGGATTGAAGCCGCCGTTCATGTCGCCATAGAGCGTGGCGTAGCCGACCGACATCTCCGATTTGTTGCCTGTGGTCACCACCATCAGGCCGGTCTTGTTCGAGATCGCCATCAGCAGCGTGCCGCGGGTGCGGGCCTGGAGATTCTCCTCGGTGACATCGGGCGGCAGATTCTTGAAGACGCCGGACAGGATGGTCTCGAACCCGGTTACCGCTTCGGCGATCGGCAGCACCTCGTAACGGATGCCGAGATGGCCGGCGAGCTCGCCGGCGTCCGCAATCGAGCTTGCCGCGGTGTAGCGATAAGGCAGCATCACGCCGTGCACCTGATCGGAACCGAGTGCATCGACCGCGATCGCCGCGCACAGCGCGGAGTCGATGCCGCCGGAAATGCCGAGCAGCACGCCGGGAAAGCCATTCTTGGCGACGTAGTCGCGCAAGCCCAGCACGCAGGCCGCGTAGTCGGCGTAGTCTGCCTCGGGCTGCGCGGCGATCGGCCCGGTGCAACGCCAATCGTCGCCGCTTCTCGTGAAGTGCAGTGTGGTGATGCTCTCCGCGAACGCCGGCAATTGCGCTGCGAGCGAAAGGTCGCCGTTGAGCGCAAAGGAGGCGCCGTCGAACACCAACTCGTCCTGGCCGCAAACCTGGTTGAGATAGACCAGCGGCAGACCGCTCTCGGTGACGCGCGCGACCGCGACCGACAAGCGCACGTCGGCCTTGTCGCGGGCGTAAGGCGAGCCGTTCGGCACGAGGATGATCTCGGCGCCGGTCTCGGCCAGCGTCTCGACCACGTTCTCGTAGTCCTCGGACTCCTCAAGCCAGATGTCCTCGCAGATCGGCACACCGACGCGCACGCCGCGCACGGTGACGGGGCCGGCGGCAGGCCCGCGCGAAAACAGCCGCTTCTCGTCGAACACGCCGTAATTCGGTAGATTGCATTTGAAGCGCAGGCCAGCGATACGGCCGCCATCGAGCAGCGCGCAGGCATTATAGAGCCTGCCCTCCTCGACCCAGGGCGTGCCGATCAGCATCGCCGGCCCGCCATCGGCGGTCTCGCGCGCCAGCGCTTCGATCGCAGCGCGGCAGGCGGCCTGAAAGGAAGGCTTCTGCACGAGATCTTCCGGCGGGTAGCCGGCGATGAACAATTCCGGAAACAGCACGAGATCGGCACCGTCGGCGGCTGCCTGCACGCGCGCCGCGCGCGCTTTCGCGGCATTGCCCTCGATGTCGCCCATGGTCGGATTGAGCTGGGCGAGCGTGACCGCGAATGCGTTGAGACGTTCGGTCATGGAGCTCCGATCAGAGCATGATCCGGAAAAGAGTGAAGCGGTTTTCCGAAAAGATCATGCTGAAAAAACAGTTTAAAGCGCGATACGCGCTTTAAAGAAATCCCAATCGCTCGATGATGGCGATGATCCAGAACGCGCCGGCCATCAGCAGCGCGACACCGACCGCGGCCGAGCCCATGTCCTTGACCCGTCCGATCTGCTTGTCGTGATCCATGGTCAGCCGGTCGGCAAGCTTCTCGATCGCCGTATTGAGCAGCTCGACCACCAGCACGAACGCGACCGCGCAGATCAGCTCGACCGCCCGCATCGCGGTCGCGCCGACGAACCACGCGAGCGGCAGCGACAAGAGGAGCGCAACGATTTCCTCGCGGACGGCCTGCTCCGAGCGGAACGCAAAGGCCAGACCGTTACGGGAATTGATCGTGGCCTTCCAGATCCGCAGCAAGGTTCTAGAGCCCCGCTGCGGCGGGCATCGGCCTGATCTTGCCGGCGCGTTCCTGCTTCAGCAGTTCTGCGACCAGGAAAGCCATGTCGATGGATTGCTCGGCATTGAGCCGGGGATCACAGACCGTGTGATAGCGGTCGTTGAGATCCTCGTCGGTGATCGCGCGGGCGCCCCCGAGACACTCGGTGACGTCCTGGCCGGTCATCTCCAGATGCACGCCGCCGGCATGGGTGCCTTCCGCGGCGTGGATCGCGAAGAACGACTTCACCTCGGACAGGATGCGATCGAAGGGCCGCGTCTTGTAACCCGACGTCGAGGTGATGGTGTTGCCGTGCATGGGATCGCACGACCAGATCACCACTTTGCCCTCGCGCTTCACGGCGCGGATCATGTTCGGCAGGTGCTCGCCGATCTTGTCGGAGCCGAAGCGGCCGATCAGCGTCAACCGGCCCGGCTCGTTGTCGGGATTGAGCACGTCGATCAGTTTCAGCAGCTCGTCGGGCTTGAGCGACGGGCCGCATTTGAGCCCGATCGGATTCTTGATGCCGCGGAAATATTCGATATGGCCGTGGTCGAGTTGGCGGGTGCGGTCGCCGATCCAGATCATGTGACCCGAGGTCGCGTACCAGTCGCCAGTGGTGGAATCGACGCGGGTCATGGCCTGCTCGTAGCCGAGCAGCAGGGCCTCGTGGCTGGTGTAGAAATCGGTGGCGCGCAGCTCGGGATGGGCCTCGAGATCGAGGCCGCAGGCGCGCATGAAATTGAGCGCGTCGGAGATGCGGTCGGCCAATTCCTTGTAGCGGCGGGACTGCGGACTGTCCTTGAGGAAACCGAGCATCCACTGATGCACGCTGCCGAGATTGGCGTAACCGCCGGTGGCGAAGGCACGCAGCAGGTTCAGCGTCGCGGCCGACTGGCGATAGGCCATCAGTTGGCGCTGCGGATCGGGGACGCGTGCTTGCTTGGTGAAGGCGATGTCGTTGACGATGTCGCCGCGATAGCTCGGCAGCTCGACACCGTCGATCTTCTCCATCGGCGAGGACCGGGGTTTTGCGAACTGGCCGGCGACGCGCCCGACCTTCACCACCGGGACGGCGCCGGCATAGGTCAGTACCACCGCCATCTGGAGCAGCACGCGAAAGAAGTCGCGAATGTTGTTAGCACCGTGCTCGGCGAAGCTCTCGGCGCAGTCGCCGCCCTGCAGCAGGAAGGCCTCTCCGGCCGCGACCCGCGCCAGCGCCTTCTTCAGATTGCGTGCCTCGCCCGCGAACACCAGCGGCGGAAAGGTCGCAAGCTGCGCCTCGACGTCGGCCAGGGCCTTGGCGTCGGGATAATCGGGCACCTGTAGCACCGGCTTGCTGCGCCAGGATTCGGGCGTCCACCGCTCGGACATCGCAATCTCTCCGTGAAGCAAAAAGCACAACCTGATCTGTGGGTTGCGAGGGTCGCCTTATACACAGGCTGGCCACCGGCCGCCAGTTGTAAATCCGTCTGGCACTGCAAAGCCTTGCGGGGAAAGCCAAATTCGCATTTGCTGGGAAACAGCTTGGAAACTGGCAGATACCTTCGGTCCATGGACGCGGCACTGGACGACGTTTTCATCGACGAGATCAGCTTCCCGGCGACCGACGGGTATGCGCTGACCAGCACGCTATTCCTGCCCCGCGGCACCAAACGTCATGCCGTGTTGGTCAATTCGGCGACGGCCGTCCCGCGAAAAATCTATCGCGGCTTTGCCTCCTATCTCGCCCATCGCGGCTGCGCAGTCCTGACCTACGACTATCGCGGCATCGGCGACTCCCGGCTGCCGGCGATGGTTGGCTACAACCAGCCGAAATCGCTGGTCGGCTTCAAGGCCTCGATGTCGGACTGGGCCGCGCTCGACGTCACCGCCGCAGTGCACTAGATGCGCGAGCGCTACCACACTCTGCCCTTGGCCTATGTCGGGCACTCCTTTGGCGGCCAGCGCTCGGGCTGATCGCGAACAACGCGGACATCTCGCGCGCCGCGTTCGTGGCCTCGCAGGCGGCGACCTGGCGGCTGATGACGTCGCCGGAAAAATACCGCGTCTTCGCCTTCATGAATTTTGTCGGCGTGCCGCTCGTCCACGCGCTCGGTTACGCGCCGGGCTGGGCCGGCATCGGCGAGGATCTGCCCAAGGGCGTCTTCCTGCAATGGGCCGAGTGGGTCTCGAGCCCCCGTTATCTCTTCGATTCAAAGCTGCCGGCGCTGGAGAATTTCGCCAGGTTCAAGGGCGAGTTGCGCACCCTCTGCTTCTCCGACGATCCCTGGGCGACGCGGCCCGCGGTCGAGCTGCTTGCGAGCGGATTCACCGCAATCAAGCCGGAGGTAATCAACGTGAAGCCGTCCGACGTCGGCGCCAAGGCGATTGGCCATTTCGGCTTCTTCCGCCCCGAACATCGCGACACGTTGTGGCGTGGCGTCGCGGAATGGATCCAGGGAGAATAGACAGTGCTTACCGGAGGATCGTGGTCAGCGACGAGTAGCGCTTGTTCGGCTTGGCTTCGCCCGGCGCGAATTGCGCAAACGCCTCGCTGACGCGGACCGCCGGCGGCGTATCGCCGGCGAAACGAAACTCCTTCGGCCGCGGCGCATAGAAGCTGGCGCTGTAATAGGCGTCGTCGAAGCGCGCCTCGCCGATCCCGAACATTGCGTCGCACGCAAACAGAAGTGCGTAGACTCCCGCGATTGCGACGACGACCTCCCTGAGAACTGACATGCTGATGCCCCACCCTGTTGCAGGCAGGATGCACGCCGGTTCCAAAGCCGGGGTTTAAGGCCGCGCGGTTCTTGTCCGCACGGTTTGCCGCAGCTGAGCGGAATGCAGACAATTTTATCGATCTCGAAAAAGAGCCCGCCTGCACGGGTGGTCAGGCGGGCTCCAGGCTTGGCCGCTCGGGAGGTATCAAACGGCCAGATTCATCCAGACCGCCTTGGGCTCGGTGAAATTGTCGAGCGCGGCGGTGCCGTGCTCGCGGCCGAGGCCGGAGTCGCGCTCGCCGCCCCAGGGCAGCCGCACGTCGGTATAGCCATAGGTGTTCATCCAGACTGTGCCCGCGCGCGCTCGCTTGGCGAAGCGCTGCAGCTTGCCGATGTCGCGGCTCCAGACGCCGGCGGCGAGACTGTAAGCCGTGCCGTTGGCAATCCGCAAAGCGTCGGCCTCGTCCTTGAACCTGATGACACTGACGACCGGGCCAAAGATCTCTTCCTGCGAGATCCGCATCTCGTGCGCGACATTCGCGAACACCGCGGGGCTGATGAAGTAGCCGCGATCGCCGACCTTCTCGCCACCGGTGACGAGGGTCGCGCCCTCCTTCCGGCCGATGTCGACATAATCGAGGACCGACTTCATCTGCTTCTCGGAGATGACGGGACCGAGCACCGTCTTGCGGTCGAGCGGGTCGCCGATCCTGAGCGACTTTGCGCGCGCCGCCAGCCGCTCGACGACCTCGTCATAGGCCTTCTCCTGCACCAGCACGCGGGAGCCGGCCGAGCAGACCTGGCCGGCATTGAAGAAGATGCCGGAAGCCGCAGCTTTCGATGCAGCTTCGAGATCGGCATCGTCGAAAATGACGTTGGCCGACTTGCCGCCCAGCTCGAGCGAGACGCGCTTGAAGTTGCTTGCGGCGCCCTTCATGATTCCCCGCCCGACACCGGGAGAGCCGGTGAAGGTGACCTTGTCGACGTCAGGGTGATTGACCAGCGCGTCGCCGACGACGCGGCCGGGGCCAGTGACGACGTTGAAGACGCCCGCCGGCAGGCCGGCTTCAAGCGCGAGCTCGGCGATGCGTAGCGCCGACAGCGAGGTCAGCTCGGCCGGCTTCATCACGATGGTGCACCCGGAGGCCAGCGCCGGCGCGAGCTTCCACATCCCGATCATCAGCGGGAAATTCCAGGGCACGATCGCCGCGACCACGCCGACCGGCTCGCGCACGGTGTAGGTCAGGGCATCATCGCGCACGGGCACGACGTCGCCGCTGATCTTGTCGGCCCAACCGGCGTAGTAAATCAGCGTGTCGACGGCGGCCGGAAAATCCTGCCGCGATGTCGCGGCGATCGGCTTGCCCGCATCGATCGACTCGAGTTCGATGATCTCCTCGGCGTGAGCCTTGAGCAGGTCTGCCCAGCGCAGCAGGATCTGGCCGCGCTCGGACGCCCGCATCGTGCGCCAGGGGCCTTCGAAGGCCCGGCGCGCGGCCGCTACTGCATGATCGACATCGGCCTCGTTGCCTTCGGCGACGATGGCGATGACCTGCCCGGTAGCCGGATTGAGCGACTTGAATGTGCGACCGGAGCTCGCCGGGACGCGGCGACCGTCGATCAGCAGATGCTGTGGCCGGGACATGAACTCGGTGGCCGGCGAGTGTGCAAAGTCATATGCAACAGACATCATATTCCTCCAGTTCTGGTATACCAGACTAGGCGCCTGTGGACGGGAGTAAATATGATATGGATTGCAAATGGACCGCGGTCATATGAAATGTAGTTCATAGGGAGGACCAATGCTTCAGATCGAGATCGAGGCCGTCTGGCGGTTTCGCCGGGAGGGCAATCCGCGCACCGCCGTCATCATGCTTGGCGTCCTCAACGAGATCAGGAGAACCGGGAAGATCACCAGCGCGGCCAAGGATGCGCACCTCTCCTATCGCCATGTCTGGAATCTGATCGAGCAATGGTCGGAGTTCTTCGGCACGCCGCTGGTGCAGACCCAGCGCGGCAAGGGCTCGAAACTCACGCCGTTCGGCGAGCGGCTGGTGTGGGCGGGCGAGCGCATGCAGGCTCGGCTCGGACCTCAGCTTGAGAATCTGGCACAGGAGCTGGCGAGCGAGATCAAGCCGTTCCTCGAGCAGCGCCCGTCGGTGATCCGCGTGCATGCCAGCCACGGTTTTGCGGTCGCAAAACTGCGCGAATTCCTCGACCGCGAGCCCGGCATCGGCGTCGATCTGCGCTATGTCAGCAACCAGCATTCGCTGGTCTCGCTGGCGCAGGGCGCCTGCGATCTCTCCGGCCTGCATCTGCCGCACGGCGCGCTACGGGCTCAGGGCATCAAGGCTGCGCGCGAATGGCTCGATCCGCGCGAGGATCGCATCATCAGCTTCGTCACACGCGAAATGGGATTGATGGTCGCGCGCGGCAATCCGCTGCGCATCGCTTCGCTCGATGATCTCACCGGACCAAAAGTCCGCTTCGTCAACCGCGACCACGATTCCGGCACGCGGCTTCTGTTCGACCAACTGCTTGCGGCAAACGGCATCGACGAGAGCAGGATCAAGGGCGCGCAGCAGATCGAATTCACCCACGCCGCGGTCGCAGCCTATGTCGCGAGCGGCATGGCTGATGCGAGCTTCGGCGTCGAAGCCGCCGCCCGGCATTTCGGCCTCGATTTCATCCGGCTCCTGACCGAGGATTATTTCTTCGTCTGCAAGCGCGCGTTCCTGGACACCGGGCCGATGCAGCGCATCCTGGAGATCATCCGCAGCGCCGATTTTCGCGCAGCCATCGCCACCCTGCCCGGTTATGTGCCGTCGGATACGGGCACCGTCACCGGCGTGAAGGCATTTCTGGAGATGCACGCCGTGCGATGATGCCGGAGGATGCCATCGCCTTGTCCGCGCCGGTCAGATCGCCGGCTCGCCCTTGAGCGCCGACATGACCCGCTCGCCCTGCGCGGTCAGCCGGTACGTCACCAGCGGACGGCTCGACGGCGGCTTTCGCGCGAGCTCGACGATGTAGCCGCGCACCATCAGGGCTTCGAAACTGCCGTAATAGCCGAACATGCTGATCTGGTTCTGCCTGAGCAGCTTGAACTCGCGCAAGAGCCGTATCTCGTTGCCCGACAGCAGCGACCGGCGCACGCGCTGAACGAACCGCGCGCGCTGCTCGAACCAGTTTTTATCCGGCAGTTCGTGCGAGGCTGGTGCGGGGGCCCGTTCGCAGGGACGCGCGTCCTGCGCAATCTCGACCATCACCTGCGGCAGGCACGGCATGCTGCTGGCGACAACCGCGTCCTTCGCAACGTCGAGCAACGCGAGCGGCCAGCGCCGCTTGTTGTCCACCATGACCGGCGGTGGCACGACGCTGTCGCGCACCAGCTGCTCGAAGCGTTCCGGCGGTCACGCCGACATAGGCCGCCGCGCGACGGCGATCGACCAGACGCGTGTCCGGCGCGACCTCGCAAACAATGTTCTCGTCCACCCGGGATCCCCTGGCGCCTCGTTGCGCATGGCATGGCGGCCCGACAGGACCGGCCAAGCCGGCGGCGAACCTAGGTGGGAGGAGCGCGCTCGAAAAGCACAGAATTTCGTACACGTTGATGCCGTTTCGGCAACGGCTATAGTCCGGCCGGGGGTCCCATGCGATTTCACTCACCAGCCATCCAGTACTTCCACGCCGTCCGCCGCACCGGCTCGATCCGGGCCGCTGCGCGCATGCTGAACGTTGCCTCGTCGGCCGTAAGCCGCCAGATTCTCAAGCTTGAACAGGAGGTTGGGTCACCCTTGTTCGAGCGCAATGCGCGCGGCCTGACGCTGACGACGGTCGGCGAGATGTTGGCCCGGCACGTCATGAACGTGCTCCAGGACCTCGACCGCTTCCGCTCGGACGTCGCATCCCTGGCGGGGACTTGGCACGGCACCGTCAGCATTGCCTGCATCGAGTCGCTCACGGAGTCGGTGCTGCCCGACCTGATAGCCTCCCATCGCGGCCGCGCCCGGCGCGTCAGCTTCACCACCGAGGTGAAGGGATCGTCGGACGTGCTGGAGGCCCTGAGCCGCGGCGAGGCCGACATCGGCATCGCCATGGCGCTGCGGCATCCGCCGGACCTGCGCCAGGTCGCCTTGAAACGGTTTCGCCTGGGCGCGGTCGTCGCGCGCGAGCATCCACTGGCGCGCGGCAAGACGGTCACGCTGCCCCAATGTCTCGCCTTTCCCGTCATCCACGCGCTGCCGGAGCTGTCGATCTATCATCTGCTCCAGCCGCTGATCGCGCAGCTCTCCGAGACCCCGGAGCCGGCCATCCAGGCCAACTCGATCGACCTGATGCGCGAGCTCGCGGCGCGCGGCGTCGGCGTCGCCTTCCAGACCCAGCTCGGCATCAGCAGGCTGTCGCGCGACAGCCGGCTCGTCTTCCTGCCGCTCGACAATGCCGGCAGCCCGGTGTGGTCAGATCTCGGCATCTACGTTCGCGCCGAGCGCACCCTCCCCGCTTACACGGAATCCTTCCTCCAGGAGCTGGTGCGCGAACTGGGCGAGCGCGAGCGGCGGGAAAACGCGGCGCATCCGCAGATCGCCTGATCAAACGCCGACGGTCTGACGTTCAGCCGTGGCCGACCCCCTTGCGCTGGCCGCTATCGCCGAGGCGGTCGACCCAGGCGATGCCGATCGCGGAGATGATGAAGGTCAGGTGGATCAGCACCTGCCACATCACGCCGCTCTCGGTGAAATTGCTCCGCGTCGTGCCGAGATTGCCCGCCTCGATGAAGGTCCTGAGCAGCGAGATCGAGGAGATGCCGATGATCGCCATCGCAAGCTTGATCTTGAGCACGCTGGCATTGACGTGGCTGAGCCATTCCGGCTCGTCCGGATGACCGCTGAGGTTCAGGCGCGAGACGAAGGTCTCGTAACCGCCGACGATCACCATCACCAGCAGGTTCGAGATCATCACGACGTCGATCAGCCCGAGCACGACCAGCATGATCTGCTGCTCGCTGGCGTCGAACGAGTGCACGACCAGGTGCCAGAGCTCCTTCAGGAACAGCAGCACATAGACGGCCTGCGCGACGATGAGGCCGACATAAAGCGGGACCTGCAGCCAGCGCGAGCCAAAGATGAGTTGGGCAAACGGGCCGATTTGCGGCGCCGGCACGGAATCCGCCGAAGGTGCTTTGGGTTCGGACGTCATTGATCACTCCGGATGATGGACAGGCGCGTTGCCTCAGAGACTCGCGATCACAGGCGCGAGCTCGAGCGATCCGCGATAGATCATCTCGAAGGCGACGTAAACGATGATGGCGAGGCCGACATAGCCGATCCAGCGCTGCTTCTGGAGCACGCGGCCGAGCAAATCGGCGGCAACGCCCATCAACGCGACCGACAATAGCAGGCCGAAAGCGAGGATGTAGGGATGCTCGCGCGCAGCGCCCGCGACCGCGAGCACGTTGTCGAGCGACATCGAGACGTCGGCGGCGACGATCTGCACCGCCGCCTGCCTGAAGGTCTTTCGGGACGCAGGCGCAGCGCTGCTGCCGCCATGGCTGAACGCGAGCTCGTTCGCATGCGCGGACTGCTCGCGCAGCTCCCGCCACATCTTCCAGCACACCCAGAGCAGCAGCACGCCGCCGGCGAGCAATAGCCCGATCACTTGCAGAAGCTGGGTCGCGACGCCGGCAAAGACGATGCGCAGGGCGGTGGCGGCGATGATGCCGACGACGATGGCGCGCCGGCGCTGCTCGGCCGGGAGGCCGGCTGCGGCAAGGCCGATGACGACGGCGTTGTCGCCGGCGAGCACGAGGTCGATCAGGACGACCTGAAGCAGCGCGGTCAGCGCTTCGGTGGTGATGAATTCAGTCATGATTGGTCATTTTTCGGTGCGGACGGATCGAGCCAGTGCGGCTTCTTCCGCTCGACCCAATCCAGAACCTTGGCGCGCGCGGAGCGCAGCGCGGGCACGTCTTCTGCGAGCAAAGCGAGGCCGAGCGGTAGCATCCAGACACCGAGCACCGGCAGGAAGGAGAGCACGCCGCCGACAATCAGCAGCGCACCCGAAGGGATTCTCACCCAGCGGCTGGATGGCTTGAGCAGATAGGTGACGGTGTCGCCCATGCGCGGCGGCAGGCGACGGACAAGCTTGTCGAGGCGCGGGTCGCCGCCAGCCATCTGGCCGCTAGCGCCCGCAGTCCCTGTCTTATCCTCGTCCGAAACTACGCTCATGCTTACTCCTCGGCGGCGATGCGGTGTTCGGCGCGCACTGCACCCGGCGTCACCTGCTTTGCGCGCGGCAGCACCAGCGTCAGCAGGCGCAACAGCTTGATCGCCTGCACTTCGTGGGGATGCACGTCCTCGTCCGCGGCCGCGACGCGCTCCGACAGTTCCATCAAATGAGCCGACAGCGGCAGGTCTGAAACCGGACGCAAATTCTCGATCACCACATTGGCGAAATCCGGCTCCTCGAGTCGTTCAGCAAGGTCGTCGAACATCGCGTAGAGCCGGTCGTCCGAGATATGCGGCGCCAGCTTGCGATCCCGGATGAACCGGACGACCTCGTCGCGTTCGACCGGCGAAACTTGCCGGTCGGCGACGGCAACCAGCGCGCCGACGATCACCAGTGCCACCGCAGCCTGCTCGTTCAGGCTGGATGGCTCGGTGATCTCGATTTCGATCGGATTTGAATGCTTGGCGTCGGACATCGTTGCTCCCTTATCTTGCGAAAGACCGCACGGAGCTGCGATGGGGACGATTCGGTCGGAGAGACTCTCAAGAAGGCCCGACGATCGGCCGATCCATCGCATTCGCGCGGGACAGGTCATCCGACATCACGAGGTTTTGCCGACAGCGTCGACTTCCTCGCCAGAGGGGCCCGGATTCTTGTTCGTTTCACACATAAAGATGGGGCTGTCGGAATCAAGACGACGCGACTGCGACCAGCCGCCGCATCGGGTTCCGTGTTGCCACATTGGCTAAGCAGTTCTGCGCGCTCCGCACCTGCGATCATGTCTTTTACTGTCATCGCCCGCGCAGGCGGGCGATCCAGTACTCCGAGACGCCCGTAGTTTGTCGAGAAGCCGCAGCGTACTGGATTCCCCGCCTGCGCGGGGAATGACAGCGGAGTGCGGAGCACTCAGCCTACCCCACCCGCTCGACAAGATGCGCCCGCGAGGGCGACGGCTCGAACCTGTCGCCGAAATATTGAGTCTCGTGCGCCACGAGGCCGTCGCGGAATTCCATGATGCTCACGACGTAAGACGGCACCCCGTCATAGGTCAGCACGAATTCGCTCACCCAGAGATCGTTACTGCCGACGATCCGCCGAACCGTGAAGCGCTTCTTGTTCGGCTGCACGAACCGGCTCTCTTGAATCTTCCTGCGACCGCGGATGCGCTCGCCGGACTGCGGATAGTCGAGCACCGCGTCCTCGCGATAGATGTCGTGCTCGGCCTCGAAATCGTTCGCATCCGAAGCATCCCAATGGCGCTGGAGCGCGGCCAGCTTGCCCTGATCATCCATCGTGATCTCCCGTTGTACCGACTGCGTTTACGTTACGCATTTCAAATTGGCCTCAGCGTCGCCGGTGGCAAGGCTTGCTCGCAACGTCTAACAACGACTAACGAGCCAAAAACCCCATCCGATGCAATGATGACGGCAGAACCGCGCAGCCAGATCGGGAACACGCAATGGCACGTCTGCTTTCGGTCAATGTCGGCCTGCCGCGCGACGTCGCTTGGCAGGGTCGGACCGTCCACACCGGCATCTGGAAGGCACAGGTCACAGGCCCGCGCAGGGTGCGCCGGCTCAACATCGATGGCGACGGCCAGGGCGATACGGCCGGTCATGGCGGCGAACATCGTGCCGTATTCGTCTATCAGGATGAATCCTATCGGTACTGGCAGGAGCATCTGGGTCGATCGAACCTCGTTCATGGCCAGTTCGGCGAGAACTTTACGGTCGAGGGCCTCGCCGACACCAACGTGTGCATCGGAGACCGCTACAGGATCGGCTCCGCGGTGTTCGAAGTGACGCAGCCGCGCGTCACCTGCTACCGTCTCGGCATTCGCATGGACGAGCCGGACATGGCCGCGCTGCTCGTCAGGCACGGGCGGCCCGGATTCTATTTCCGTGTGATCGAGGAAGGCGACGTCGAAGCCGGTGACGAGATCACACAGATCGCTGTGGGACCCGAGCGCATGAGCGTGTTCGAGATCAATGCGCTGCTTTACCTGCCGCCTCATCCGCGCGAACGCCTGGAGCGCGCGCTGCGGATTCCCGCGCTGAGCCGCGGCTGGCGCCGTTCTTTCGAGGCGCTGCTCGAGCAGCAGAAGGACAACAAGACCGCGGGAAACGCCGGGCTTGGGCCGGCGGCGAGCCCAGCTCCGGCCTGGCGCGGATTCCGCTCCTTTCGCGTGGCGCGAAAGATCGCCGAAAGCGGCAACGTGACGTCGCTGATCCTCGAACCCGCCGACGGACATCCCGTGGCGGCCGCCCTGCCCGGTCAATTCGTCGTCATCAAGCTCGAGCCCTCCGGTGCGCAGGCGATGACACGCAGCTATTCGCTGTCGAGCGGCGCCGATGCCGCGTCCTATCGCGTCAGCATCAAGCGCGAAGTTCACGGCGCCGCCAGCCGTTACATTGCCGACGAGCTGCTGGCCGGCGCTGCCGTGCAACTAGGCGCGCCACGCGGCAGTTTCACGCTCCGGCAAGATGCACGCCCCGTCATCCTGTTGAGCGCCGGCATCGGCGTCACCCCTTTGCTCGCAATGCTTCACGCGCTCGCCGCCGAAGCGACGACGCGGGACGTGTGGTGGCTGCACGGCGCTCGCAATGGCCGCGAACATGCGTTCGCCGCCGAGGCGCGCGAATTGCTAGGTGGGCTCTCTCGTCACCATAGCCACGTCTGCTACAGCGCGCCTGACCCGGACGATCGTCTCAATGTGGCGTTCGACACAGCCGGACATCTCGACGCACGCCTGCTCCAGACCCTGAGCGTGCCGCGTGACGGCGATTTCTATCTGTGCGGACCGGCAGGTTTCATGAACGATCTGAAAGCTGGCCTCACCACGTTGGGCGTCGCACCGGATCGCATCCACACCGAATTGTTCGGCGCCGGACCGTCCTTGACGCCCGGCATAGCGTCCTCCCCGCAGAAGCGGGCGCACCCGCCGATCGGTGCCCCCGGCCCCGGCCCGATGGTTTCGTTCGCCCGGAGTGGCCTCAATGTCCGCTGGGGACCATCCTATGCCAGCCTGCTGGAATTGGCCGAGGCGTGCGACGTCCCCGTGCGCTGGTCGTGCCGGACCGGCGTCTGCCACAATTGCGAGAGCGGGTTGATCGCGGGGACGGTTGACTATGCGCCGGATCCGCTCGATCCGCCGGCGGACGGCAATGTCCTGATCTGCTGCTCACGACCCCGAAACGACGTCGTGGTTGATCTGTAAAATGGGAGAGCGCAATGCGACCTGACATGATGCCGGGAGTAACCTTCCCGGATTACGAACTCAGCGACCACACCGGCAAGCACCGGAAGCTCTCCGAACTGCAGGCGGGCGATCCAATGGTGCTCGTGCTCGGCCGCGGCGGATTTTGTCCCAAGGATCGTCGCCAGGCCGAAGGCTTGCTGCAACTCCATCGCGAGATGGAGGTGGGCTATTGCCGGATGGTCACGATCACGACCGACAACATCACCCAGACCAGCGAATATCGCAGCGGCGTCGGAGCGCACTGGCCCTTTCTCTCGGATTCGCGGCGCCTCGTTCAGAAGGATCTCGACATCGCCGAATACACCGACCCCGTCCACAATCCGATGATTCCGCACGTGATCGTGCTCGAGCCCGGCCTCGTCATTCACAAGATCTACAACGGCTACTGGTTCTTCGGCCGTCCAACCGTCGAAGAGCTCCGCCAGGACCTCAGGGCAGTCGGCATGAAGTGCCGGCCGGATTGGGACATCGCGGCGCCCGGCCTCAGGGCACTGTGGGACCAGGGCCGCAGGGAGCATTTTCATCCCTACGGCAAGGCTTATGACGAAACTCTCGGCGAACGGGATTAGAACCACATTCCGACATCGTCCGCTCGGGCGAATGCCGGTTCGGAATGTGGATGATCCAGATGAAGACCAATCCCGCGCCCCGTGCCGACCGCATGGGCGCGCGCCAGATCTACGAAGTCCTGCGGGATCAGATCATGGCACGGGTGTACGGGATCGACGGGGTGCTGCCGTCCTCCCGCGCGCTGGCCGGTGAGATGGGCGTGGCGCGCTCGACCGTCACGATCGCCTACGAACAGCTCGCCGCCGAAGGCTTCATCGAAACACGCCATGGCGCGCGACCGCGCGTGGCTCGCGCCGTCGTCGAGCGAGGACGCACGCGCGTAGTGTCGCGGCCGTCGGCGCGGAAGGTGCGGCTGTCGGCCTTCGGGAACCGGTTGCTTCAAGACCCGCCGCGCTGGTCCGAGCCGCCGCGCGGGCTGGTCGCGAACTTCCGCTATGGCGAGCTCGCGCCGTCGGATTTCCCGGTACTGGCATGGAAAAAGGCCGTGACCGCTGCGATGGCGCGCAAGCCCGAGCGGCTGGCCTATGACGATCCCTGCGGGGCGCTGCGGCTGCGGACCGCGCTTCAAGGCTATCTCTGGCGGTCGCGTAGCGTCCGCTGCGAGGTCGATCAGATCGTCGTCGTCAACGGCTCGCAGCAGGGCCTCGACATCTGCGCGCGCCTGCTGCTCGATGCCGGCGACCGCTTCGTGATGGAGGATCCCGGCTACCAGATGGCGCGGCATACTTTCGCAGCGACGGGCGCCGAGACGATCCCGATTCCCGTCGACGTGGATGGACTGGAGACAGCGCGGCTCGATGGCGTCGAAGCCCGCCTCGCCTATGTCACGCCGTCGCACCAATATCCGCTCGGCGGCGTCATGCCGATCGGCCGCCGGCACCAATTGCTCGCCTGGGCCAGGGCAAACGACGCCTACGTGATCGAGGACGATTACGACAGCGAGTATCGCTACGATACCAAGCCGATCCCGCCGCTGCACGCGCTGGAAGGCGGCGGCAATGTGATCTATCTCGGCACCGTCTCCAAGACGCTCTCGCCGACCTTGCGGATCGGCTTTCTGGTGGTGCCCTCCGCCCTGCGATCCCTGATCGCCGCCGCCAAGCAGATCATGGACCGGCACACGCCGCTGATCGAACAGGACGCTCTCGCGTCGATGCTGGAAAGCGGCGCCTATGACGGCCACATCAGGCGCGTGCGCCGGCGCAACGCCGAACGCCAGCGGGCGCTGCTCGACGCGCTTCGCCGCAGGTTGGGGGACCGCGTCCGGATCGAGGGCACGGCCGCCGGCCTGCACATCGTGGCGTGGTTCGACGACCTGCCGCAGAAGCGAGAGGACGCGTTGATCAAGGCGGCCCGTGCAAAGGGCGTCGGCATCTATTCCGTCTCTGCGCTGTTCGTCGGACCTCGCCGACCGCGGAAGACGGTCGGCCTCGTCATGGGCTATTCGGCATTGGAGGTGGCACAGATCGAGCGCGGCTGCAGGCTTCTCGCACAAGCCGTCGCCGAACTGGACTGATCAAATAGACGATAACTGGCAGTTTCTTACAGGCCAGATTCCGGCTATCTCCAGAGCAACACCGGAGATAGACATGTACATCCCTCCCGCCTTCAAGGACGACATCGAGAGCATCCGAGCGACCATTCGCGGCGCCCGCCTCGCCAGCCTGGTCACGGCCACCAGCGAAGGCCCCGTCGCCACGCCGCTGCCGCTGCTTCTCGACGAGAGCGAAGGCGAACATGGCGTGCTGTACGGACATGTGGCGAAAGCCAACCCGCAATGGAAACTGCCGCCGATCGGAGATGCGCTGGCGATCTTCAGCGGTCCCGACGCCTATGTGACGCCGTCCTGGTACGCGACCAAGCAGGAAACCGAAAAGGTCGTGCCGACCTGGAACTACGTCGCGGTGCATGCCTACGGCCCGGTCGAATTCTTCCAGGAGCCCGAGCGCCTGCTCGACGCCGTGACGCGGCTCACGAATAGGCATGAAGGATCGCGTGCAAAGCCGTGGGCCGTTACCGATGCCCCCGAAGATTTCATCGCAACTCAGCTGCGCGGAATCGTCGGCGTGCGGATTCCCGTCGTGCGGTTCGAAGGCAAGCGCAAGATGAGCCAGAACCGTCCCGAGGCTGACCGTGTCGGCGTCGCGCAAGGTCTCGCAGCGAGCGAGAACGCTGGTGATCGCGAGGTTGCGCCATTGATTCCGGTTCCGGTTTAGTAGCCACTTGGTTCCCGACACTCGCTGTCGGGAACCATCGTCCTGTCAGGTTGGTTGATACATTTCAGCAAGCATCTCCTGACGGAATTCCTATGTGCCGCTGGATCGCATACCGGGGCGAGACCACGTCCTTCGAGCCCTATGTCACCGAGCCCGAGCATTCGCTCATCGCGCAAAGCATCCGCTCGCTCCAGTCGACGGCGGGCTCGAATGGCGACGGCTTTGGTCTCGGCTGGTACGGTGAGCATCCGGAGCCTGGTCTTTATCGTGAAACACGCCCCGCTTGGTCGGACGAAAATCTCCGCTACCTCTGCCGCCATTTGCGCTCGCATCTGTTCTTCGCCCATGTGCGCGCCGCCACCGGCACGGCAGTGACGCGGCAGAACTGCCATCCCTTTGCCTGCGGCCAGTGGATGTTCATGCACAATGGTTTCGTCGGCAGCTGGAATCGCCTACGGCGCAAGGTCGAGGCGCTGATCCCCGATGCCTACTACCCCTCGCGGACAGGCACGACCGATTCGGAAGCCGTGTTTCTCGCCATGATGGGCGCGGGTCTCGACGCCGATCCGCTCGGCGCAACGCATCGCGTGCTGCGAGCCCTCGTCGGCCTCGTCAACGAAGGCGAGCTTCGTGAGCGGCTACGCTTCACCAGCGCCCTCGCTAACGGCCGGGATCTCTATGCCTTCCGGGTTGCGGTCAACGATGCCGCCAACACGCTCTATTTCCGCGAGGCTGGCGGCCAAGTCATCGTCGTCTCCGAGCCGTTCGACAAGGAAACAGACTGGACGGAAGTGCCCGCGAATCACGCGCTGGTCGCACGTGCGTCCGAGAGCGCGAAAATTGTTCCGTTCGATCTTGCAATTTCCAGTGAGGTCGACGCGGAACCCGCTCCTGCCAGAAGGATTATCGCCCGCGGGTAAATACCTTGGCCGGGTGGCACGATGACATTGGCGTCAGACGTCTTGAAACTGCTGCGGCTCGATTCCTCCGAAGACAGGCAGCACCTCGTCATTCGCTCGGCCGGCGGACGCGGCAAGGCTGCGGAATACTCGTTCGGTATCGAGGAGGAATACTTCCTCGCCGATCGCCGCAGCCTGGAGGTCGCGATCCAGACCCCCAATGAGCTATTCGAATCTGCGAATTGGTCGACAGGCGGCCAGGCGATGCGGGAGATGTTACAGTCGCAGCTCGAGGTCGCCACCAACGTGCATGTCGACGTCGCCGACGCGCGCGAAGAGCTTCGCTTCCTGCGTCGCGAAGTCGCAAACGTCGCGGCACAATACGGCTTCGTGATCATGGCCTGCGGCACGCACCCGACCGCGGTCTGGCGCATGTCGCAGCCGAGCCCGAAGCCACGCTACGAGGAGATGATTGAGGATCTGCGCAGCATCGGCCACCGCAACCTGATGTGCGGCATGCACGTGCACGTCCAGTTGCCCGATCCCGAAAAGCGCATGGCGGTGATGCGAGCGATGCAGCCGCATCTGCCCTTGTTCATCGCCCTGTCGGCCTCCTCCCCGTTCTGGAATTCACACAAGACCGGACTGAAGGGCTATCGGCTCGCCGCCTATTCCGAGCTGCCGCGCACTGGCCTGCCCGAATTATTCGAGAGCCGGCAGGATTACGACGAATATGTCGGCGCGTTGCAGCGCTCGGGCGTCATCCCCGATGAAAGTCACATCTGGTGGGCCATGCGCCCCTCGATGAAGCACCCGACCCTCGAGCTGCGTGCGCCCGATACCTGCACCTTCGTCGACGACGCCGTTGCCATTGCCTCGCTCTATCGCTGCCTGACCCGCTATCTCTACCTGCGACCTCATCTCTCGAAAGAGGTCACCGCGGTCGAACGCGCAATTGCGGTGGAAAACAAATGGCGCGCCCAGCGCTACGGCACCGATTGCATCTTTGCCTCCAAGGACGGGCCGGTCGAGATCTCCGAGCTGCTCTCCCGTGTGATCGAGCACATCGCCGAAGACGCCGCCGCGCTGAACTGCATGGCCGAGGTCGAACACTGTCGCACCATCGTCGAACGCGGCAGCTCGGCCGAATTCCAGCTTCGCGCCTTCCGCGACAATGCGGAAGACATCGCCGCCGTGTCGCGCTGGATCGCAGACGCGACGATCTCGGGCACGAGCACCCCCGCCGCAGGCGTTCCCGCGCCTTCATAGCGCCCGCGCAAGCTTCGGGAGCAACAATGTCGGTCCTGAATGCGTAAGGTCGCGGAGAGAACGATGAATCACGTCAAATGTTGCGCTGGCTGTGGCCATGGCCTCATTCCGATGCTCTCGGCCAAAGGGCGCGCGGAGCTCAGCTGCCTCTGGTGCGAGCTCATCGAGGCGCGTGCAGTGGACATGGCGAAGTGGGCTGACAGCCCGTACGGCAAGCCCGAGCGGACCGTCCGTCGAGCTTTCGAATGAACGGCTTCAGCCACCCGGCCGCCGACTTCTCCTGATCGGCGCAGCTGCGCATCCGCGCCAGAATGCCGCCAAATTAGACAAGACACGTCTCGTCACCAGGATTGCAGACTGGGCGAACATGGCCATGCAGGCTGGTCAAGCGCGTCATCTAACCTCAAGTGCAACCTCGATTTTTCATCGCGTGGCGGCGAGTCGCAAAGCCTTGCGTGCCGCGCACCGCCTCGACTGGCCTAAAATTCGCAAGGCAGCATCAGGCCTGATCCCCTGCTCTCAGCAAGATGCGTGCGCCGAGACAGGGTGAGCGGGCCAGATCGGAGAATTCCATGAACGTGCATGCCACCGGCGATCTCAAATTCACCGGCCTCACCCGCCCGGACGGCGCGCCCCTTCGCCTCAACGATCAGGAGTTCGTGGCGATCGATCGCGACCGGAATGCGAAGTTCGAGGCAACGTACCGGCCGCAGGCCCTCTACAATCGCGCCAACGAGGGTTTCCACGCCAACAACGAAACCTTCCTGCTGCACGAGGTCGCGACCAATCTGCCGATCTATCTGCCCGACACCGGCCCTACCGACTTCCATCTTCATCTGCCGCCGGGCGGCTTTCAGCTCGTGCTGGTCACGTCGGGCGCGTTCACGTTCGACTATGACGGGCGCTTCTATAATGTCGGCCCCGGCGCGGTGATGCTGCAAAGCGCGATCGTGCACCGACAGCTGTTCTACACCTGGTCGGGACTGTCGACCGAAGAGAATCTGAAGACGCCGCAGACGGTGGTGCCGGATCCAATCTCGATGGGCTATTCGGGCAAATTCCTCGAAGCCTTCATCACTGACCCGACGACGTTTCCAAACCCGACCATCGTCGGTCCGGACCAGATCAACGAAGCCGAGACGCCGCGGGTGGCATGGAGCCACTCTCTGCATGATCGCCCGGTCGATGCAGGCTTCTGGCTCCAGGACCCCTTGGCGCTGGATGCGCTGTTCAAGCCGCTCACCGACAGCCCGATCAAATCGGCCATGCCGGTTTACGTGCGCGATATCGGGATCGAGGCTCCGAGCGGTCACCTCGTCGCCGGCCACATCATCGCAACCGATCCGCGCGGCCAATCGCTCTTGTCCAAGAGCACGTCGTCAGCGGCGGACACCACATGTTTCGCCAAGGGCGAGGTCGTGATCTACCGCGTGATCCGCGGCACGGCCGAATTCAGGAACAAGACTGGCGAGACCTTTGAGCTCGCGGCCGGCGATGTGGTGACGGCGGGCAAGAACGCCACAAGCCTCGTCGGTGTTGGTGAGAACACGCAGGTCCTTCGGCTCGGCCTTCTCAAGGGCATGAACGACCTCCGCAGCTGGACGCCGACGCAACGCGACGAGATCGACGGCCTCGCCGGTCAGATCATCACGCAGAAGGACATCCGTCCGCTGCGCACCGAGGGCAAGCCGGTCGGATACCTGTACGGCTGAGCGGAGTTACTCCGCCGCTTGGCGGACGTGGCGGGCGGTCGGGGTGCGCATGGTGACGAGCTCTTCGGACGCGGTCGGATGCAGCGCGATCGTCGCGTCGAAATCGGCCTTGGTCGCCTTCATCTTCACCGCAATCGCGACTGCCTGCGTGATCTCGGCTGCGGCATCGCCGACGATGTGACAGCCGAGCACACGGTCGGTTGAACCATCGACGACGAGCTTCATCAGCACGCGGGTATCGCGGCCCGACATCGTCGCCTTGATGGGCCGGAACGTGGTCTTGTAAATGTCGATATGGCTGAATTGCGCGCGGGCTTCCGTCTCGGTCAGGCCGACGGTGCCGACCTCCGGCTGCGAGAACACGGCGGTCGGGATGTTGGCGTGATCGACCTGCACCTCGCGCTTGCCGAACACGCTGTCGGCGAAAGCATGGCCCTCGCGGATCGCGACCGGCGTCAGGTTGAAGCGATGGGTGACGTCGCCGATCGCGTAGATGCTGTCGACCGAGCTCTTGGAGAAATGGTCGACCGCGATGCCGCCGTTCCGCGGGTTGATGGCGACGCCGGCCTTCTCCAGGCCGAGATTGGCGACCGCGGGATGGCGGCCGATCGCGAACATCACCTGGTCGGAGGCAAGGCTCGATCCGTTCGACAGATGCGTGGTGAATTCCTCGCCGTGCCTATTGACCTTCGTCACCGTGCAGCCGGTCAGGATGGTGATGCCCTGCTTCTCCATCTCGGCGCGGACATGGGCGCGAACATCCTCGTCGAAGCCGCGAAGAATGTTGTCGCCGCGATAGATGACTGTGACGTCGGAGCCGAAGCCGGCGAAGATGCCGGCGAACTCCAGCGCGATGTAGCCGCCGCCCTGGATCACGATCCGCTTCGGCAGCTTGGCCAGGTGAAACGCCTCGTTGGAGGAGATCACGTGCTCGATGCCGGGAATCGGAGCGCCGTGATTGGGCGCGCCGCCGGTGGCGATCAAAATGTATTTTGCAGTGATCTTCCGGTCGTTCTCGAGCAGGCGGACGGTGTGCTTGTCCTCGATCACCGCGCGGCTCTTGACGATTTGCGCGCCCGACTTCTCGACATTGGCGGTGTAAGCCGCCTCCAGACGCGCGATCTCCTTGTCCTTGTTGGCGATCAGCGTCGGCCAGTCGAAGGTCGCAGACGGAACGGTCCAGCCAAAGCCGGCGGCGTCCTCGATCTCATGGCGGAAATGCGAGCCGATGACGAACAGCTTCTTCGGCACACAGCCGCGGATCACGCAGGTCCCGCCCATGCGGTACTCTTCCGCGATCATGACGCGGGCGCCGTAGCCGGCCGCGATGCGGGCGGCGCGCACGCCGCCCGAACCGCCACCGATGACAAAGAGGTCGACGTCGAATTCAGCCATTGTCCACTCCGACCTCTTTCAGAACATGATCCGGATTCCGATCAGATAGGGACTGTCAGATCTCCTTGCCACGCTTGCGCATCTCGGCGCGGAAGGCACCCATCACGGTCTCGGAGAAGTTCTGAGCCCAGGAGTTCATGAAGGCCATGCTCAGCCCGATCGCGCGCGGCTCGGCTTCGATCAGCTTCTTGCCCAGCGGCGACTTGTAGAAGGTGACGAGATCCTTCAGCTCCTGCTCGGTGAACTCGCTGGCATAGACCTGCGCCATGCCTTCTCCGATCTCCTTTTCGCGGCCTGCCAGCTGCTGGTTGACGACCCCGGCGACCTCGGTGAGATCCTTCTGATAGTTGAGGTTCTGCTGGATCAGCGCGATCCTGGTCTTATCGACCAGGCCGGGCACGGCGTTGGCATACATCGCACTGGCGTTCTTGATCGCGAGGATCTCCTTGGCGGCCGCGATGGCCGTCGGCGACGATTTCGGCGAAGCCGCCTGCTGGGCCCCGGCCGGGGCGACCGAGAGGGCCAGTCCCACAGCGAGGGTCGCGACCGGCAACAATTTCAAAACGCTCTTCATTCCTAGTCTCCTTTCGGCTTTCGCCGTTCAATCACGCGAATTCCCTCGCCACCCGCCAAGACAGCCGAGCTGGCCAAGCCGATGAACAAACCATGCTCGACGACGCCGGGGATCGCGCTCAACGCCGTGGCGAGGCGGGCGGGATCCTCAATCTTTTCGAGCTGGGCATCGAGGATCCAGTGGCCGCCATCGGTGACGAAAACGTGGCCGTCCTTGCCGTTGCGGACCGCCATCTGCCCGGAAACGCCGCATTCCGCAAACGCCTTCTCGATCGCGCGACGCGTTGCGCCGAGCCCGAACGGGATGACCTCGACCGGCAGCGGAAAGCGGCCGAGTGTCGGGACCCATTTGGTGTCGTCGGCAATCACGATCATGCGATCCGAGGCGGCCGCGACGATCTTCTCGCGCAACAGCGCACCGCCGCCGCCCTTGATCAGATTGAGTTCGGGATCGATCTCGTCGGCGCCGTCGACGGTGATGTCGAGATGGTCGATCTCGTCCAGCGTGGTCAGCGGCACGCGGCATCGCAGCGCATCGAGGCGCGTCGTCTCGGAGGTCGGCACGCCGATCACTTTCAGTCCGGCGCGGACCCGCTCGCCGAGCAGCTCGACGAAATGTTTGGCAGTCGAGCCGGTCCCAAGCCCGAGCTGCATGCCGTCTCGGACGTCCTCGAGGGCGCGCGCCGCTGCCTGCCGCTTCAACTGGTCCATGTTCACGTTGCGCCGTCCCTGAATTACGAGTGTGCTGCCTCATAGGCTCGCGGCGGCCTGTGTAGCCTCGTTTTCCCTCGGAGAACAGGGTCTGGGGGAACCGGCCTCCGGACCCACCTTATAAGGTGATCTTATGGCTTCGGCCCTTGCGCGGGCGGGGCCGGGCCGGTAGCGCTGGACCATGACCCCCTCCCACACCATCGTCTTCGATCTCGACGGCACGCTTGTGGATACGGCGCCCGACCTGATCACCGCGCTCAATTACGTGCTCGACCGCGAAGGGCTGCCGCCCGTGCCGATGGCCTCGGCCCGCAACATGATCGGCGCCGGCGCCCGCAAGCTGATCGAGCGGGGGCTGGAGGCCGAGGGCCGCAGCGTCACGGTTGCCGACATGGACCGGATGACGGCCGATTTCATCGCCTATTACGCCGACAATATCGCCGTCGAATCCCGGCCCTTCGAGGGGCTGGAGGCCGCGCTCGACCATTTTGCAGCCCAGGGCCATCGCCTCGCGGTCTGCACCAACAAGCTGGAATGGCTATCGAAGCGCCTGCTGGACCAGCTCGACCTGAGCCGGCGCTTCGCTGCGATTTGCGGCGCCGACACTTTTGGCGTGCAGAAGCCCGATCCGACCATTTTCCGCGAAACGGTGGCGCGGGCCGGCGGCGAGGTGAAAGCCAGCATCATGGTCGGCGACGCCGGACCCGATGTCGGCGTGGCCCGGCGCGCCGGAGTTCCCGTGATCGGGGTCAGCTTCGGCTATACGGACGTCCCGATTGCCGAGTTGAAGCCGGACCGGCTGATCCATCACATGCGCGACCTGCCGGCAGCCGCCAGCAGCCTGATGACCGCGCAGGCAGGTCTCAAGTAGCTGAGATAGCTTAGTTATTCCACGGAATCCCGCTTTAACCATCTACTAACGATGTGCGGCCGGCCGGTTGCTCGTTCGGAACGACACTCCTAAGTTTGTCCGGGGATGTGGCGGTTCGTCGCAGTAGAAGTGGATGGTCATGCGTCGTGTCATTGCGATTGCGCTAGCTGGGGTCAGTCTCTTGGGAGCAGCGACCCTTGCCGGCTGCTCCTCGATGTCTTCGACGTCCTGGGACATGTTCAAATCGGCCCCGCCGACCGTGCAGGTCCGGCTCGAATCCAATCCCCCGGGTGCTGACGCCACGACCTCACTGGGTGCCGGCTGCAAGACCCCCTGCTCCGTCGCGGTTCCCGCTCCCGACGCCCCCTTCACGGTCGCTTTCGCGCTGCCAAAATACCAGCCGGTGAGCGTACCGGTGAATGTCATCAGAAATCCCGGCGACTTCACCACGCCCGCCTCGATCACCACCGACCCCAACCCGATTTTCGCGGAGCTCCAGCCGGCCGTTCCGCCAAAACCGGTCCGCAAGCCGCACCGCCCGAAGAAACCGAAACCGGCGGCGGCCGCGGTCGCCCCGGCTGCTGCCGCACCGGCTGCGGGCTCGCCTTTCCCCGATCCTAACGCGGGCATGCGCTGACCTCCGTCATCCCCCAATTGTCTCTGACGCATTCGATGCTTAGATTGCTTCCAGGACACCGCTGAAGCAAAACTGCTCGCGTTGCCGCAAGTGACAAGGCATTTGGTATGAACGGACTTTCCGCGAGCCCCCTGTCGAGCACGATGACCGATCCGTTCGGACGGACCATCTCGTATTTGCGCGTCTCCGTCACCGACCGCTGCGACCTGCGCTGCTTCTACTGCATGTCGGAAGACATGACGTTCCTGCCCAAGGCGGACCTGCTGACGCTGGAGGAACTCGATCGGCTCTGCTCGGCCTTCATTGCCAAGGGTGTGAAGAAGCTGCGGCTCACCGGCGGCGAACCGCTGGTCCGCCGTAACGTGATGACGCTGGTGCGCTCGCTGTCGCGGCACCTCAAGAGCGGCGCGCTGAGCGAGCTGACGCTGACCACCAACGGCACCCAGCTTGCGAAACATGCCAGCGAACTCGCCGATTGCGGCGTCCGCCGCATCAACGTTTCGCTCGACACGCTCGACCCGCAGAAGTTTCGCGAGATCACCCGCTGGGGCGAGATCGACAAGGTGCTGGAAGGCGTCGAGGCGGCACGCGCCGCGGGCCTCGCAGTCAAGATCAACGCCGTTGCGCTGAAGAACCTCAACGAGGACGAACTTCCCGACCTGATGCGCTGGGCCCACGGCAAGGGCATGGGGCTGACGCTGATCGAGGTCATGCCGATGGGCGAGATCGGATCGGGACGAATCGACCAATATCTGCCGCTGTCGCTGGTGCGCGCGCGCCTTGCCCAGCAGTTCACGCTGACCGATCTGGCCGAGAGCACCGGGGGGCCGGCGCGCTATGTCAGCGTCGCCGAGACCGGCGGCAAGCTCGGCTTCATCACCCCGATGACCCATAATTTCTGCGAATCCTGCAATCGCGTGCGCGTCACTTGCACGGGAACGTTGCACACCTGCCTCGGCCACGAGGATGCCTCCGATTTGCGCAAACCTCTGCGTGCATCGGACGACGATTCGCTGCTTGCGGATGCGATCGACCGCGCCATTGGGCTGAAGCCCAAGGGCCACGATTTCATTATCGACCGCCGCCACGACCGCCCCAGCGTCTCCAGGCACATGAGCGTCACCGGCGGCTAACATCGGCTGGCCGGCCGCGGCTTATTCCCCTTAACTATCAACAAACTTCCGATTGACTGGCGGCACGCTCGCTGGTTTGGTGCGGCAGCCTCATGCCTGCGCGGCGAGACAAGCCAACGCGCCCACTCGGCGCAGTCAAGACGGCCGGGGCAAATCGGGGAGGACCAATCTTGCAAGCGCTCCTGAAGCTGAGCAATGGAATTGACGCGTTCACACGTTGGACGGGCAAGCGTCTGGCTTGGCTGATCCTGCTCGCCGTCGTCATCTCGGCGCTGAATGCGATCATCCGAAAGACATTGGACACGTCCTCCAACTCGTGGCTCGAGCTGCAATGGGTGCTTTTCAGCATCGTGTTCCTGCTATGCGCGTCCTGGACGCTGCTCGACAACGAGCACATCCGGATCGACATCTTCAATAGCATGATGCCGAAACGGGCTCGCAACATCATCGACATCATCGGGCACATCTTCTTCCTGATCCCGCTGACCGTTGTCATGATCGTGACCGGAATACCGTTCTTCCTGCGCTCGCTCCAGATCAACGAGCAATCCGGCAATGCGGGCGGCCTGCCACAATGGCCGGCAAAAGCGCTGATCATGATCGGCTTCGCCCTCCTGCTCGTTCAAGGCATATCCGAGCTGATCAAGCGAATCGCGATCATGCGCGGCATGATCCCGGACCCACACGAGTCGCAGGTGTCCGCACTGGAGGCCGAGGTCGAGCACCTCGTCGAAGCGATCGAAAAGAAGTAGCCGTTGGCGACGGTTTAGGGGGAAGTCATGACCGCGTTTATTATCGCCAATCTGGCGCCCATCATGTTCGCGACGCTCGTGATCGTGCTGCTGCTCGGCTACCCGGCAGCATTTTCGCTCGGCGCCGTCGGCCTGTTCTTCGCCATCATCGGCGTTCAGCTCGGCCAATTCCACCCGGACTTTCTCCAGGCCCTGCCGGAGCGCGTCTACGGGGTCATGAACAACGACACGCTGCTCGCCATTCCCTTCTTCACCTTCATGGGACTGGTGCTCGAGCGCTCCGGCATGGCCGAGGATCTGCTCGACACCATCGGCCAGTTGTTCGGCACCATCCGTGGCGGCCTCGCCTACGCGGTGGTTTTCGTCGGCGCCCTGCTTGCGGCGACGACCGGCGTCGTGGCGGCCTCGGTGATCTCGATGGGCCTGATCTCGCTGCCGATCATGCTGCGTTACGGCTACGACCGCCGCGTGGCGACCGGCATCATCGCGGCCTCCGGCACGCTGGCGCAGATCATTCCGCCCTCACTCGTCCTGATCGTGATGGCCGACCAGCTCGGCAAGTCGGTCGGCGACATGTACGAGGGCGCATTCATTCCGGGCCTGGTGCTCGCCGGCCTCTATGCAGGTTACGCGTTCCTCGTGACCATGATTTTCCCGAAGGCGGCGCCTGGTCTTCCCAAGGAGGCGATCGGCTTCCGCGAGGAGAGCGGCGACCGCGGCCTCAAGTCGCTCGGCGTGCTGTTCCTGGCGAGCTGCGTCTTCGGCTGGTTCATGATGCGGAATTCGGAGACACACGGCGCCGACTTCGTCGTGCTCAGCATGTTCTTCGGCATTCTCTTCGCGTTCTTCGTCGCCATCGCGAACTGGGTGCTCGACAAGCTGACGGGCTACCGCTTCCTCTCGAAGATGGCGCAACAGACCACCTTCGTCATGGTGCCCCCGCTATTCCTGATCTTCCTGGTGCTGGGCACGATCTTCATCGGCGTCGCGACGCCCACCGAAGGCGGTGCGATGGGTGCAGCCGGGGCCCTCATTCTCGGAGCCGCGAAGCGGCGGCTGACCTGGGACCTGATCCGTCAGGCTACCGAATCGACGGCGAAGCTGTCCGCGTTCGTCGTCTTCATCCTGGTCGGGGCACGCGTGTTCTCGCTCACCTTCTACGGCGTCAGCGGCCACGTCTGGGTCGAGCACCTGCTGACCTCCCTGCCCGGCGGCCAGATCGGCTTCCTGATCTTCGTCAACGCCTTCGTCTTCGTGCTGGCGTTCTTCCTCGACTTCTTCGAACTCGCCTTCATCGTGATCCCGCTGCTCGGGCCGGCTGCCGAGCATCTCGGCATCGACCTGATCTGGTTCGGCGTCATCCTGGGCGTCAACATGCAGACGTCGTTCATGCATCCGCCGTTCGGATTTGCGCTGTTCTATTTGCGCTCGGTCGCGCCGAAGGAACGTTATACCGATCGCGTCACCGGCAAACGCATGGAGCCGGTCACGACGGGACAGATCTATTGGGGTGCGGTGCCGTTCGTCGTCATCCAGATGATCATGGTGCTGCTCGTGATCATGTTCCCGTCGATGGTGATGCACTACAAGGGCGTGCAGTCCACCGTCGATCCCAACAGCATCAAGATCGATATTCCCCAGATCGATCTGCCGCCGCTCGACTTCGGCCAGCCGAAGCAATAGCGCCCGGCCCGCCTGCAAAAAAGAACCCGGAGCGAAAGCTCCGGGTTTTTTCGTTTGGGCCGATCGTGCGCTCTGCGATCAGCTCTGCGAGTTGCGCGCCATGAAGTTGTCATAGCCGACTTCGGCGACCTGGAACCACTGATATCCGTTGTTCGAGAACGCGGTCAGCGATTCGTAGACCTTCTTGAAGTCCGCGTTGGTAGCCGAGACTTCGGTGTGCAGCTCCTTTGCCGCCTTGAAGCAGGCTTGCATGACCTCGGGCGAGAACGGATGCAGCTTGGCGCCGGCCGCGAGCAGGCGCCGCAACGCCGGTGGATTGGCCTGGTCGTACTTCGCCATCATCCAGTTGTTGGCGTAGTGCCCCGCCTGCTCGAGGATGCTCTGATAGTGCTTCGGCAGAGCATTCCACTTGTCCTGGTTGACGAAGGCGAGCAGCATCGGCCCGCCTTCCCACCAGCCCGGGAAGTAATAATGCGGCGCGACTTTCACGAAGCCGAGCTTCTCGTCGTCATAGGGCCCGACCCATTCCGCTGCGTCGATGGTGCCCTTCTCCAGCGCCGGATAGATGTCGCCACCGGCGATCTGCTGCGGCACCGCGCCGAGTTTGGCCATCACTTTTCCGGCGAAGCCGCCGATGCGGAATTTCAACCCGCTGAAGTCCTGGGGCGTCTTGACCTCCTTGCGGAACCAGCCACCCATCTGACAGCCGGTGTTGCCAGCAAGCAGCGAGACGACGTTGTACTTCTTGTAGAACTCGTTGAGAATCTCCCTGCCGCCGCCCAGCATGTACCAAGCCTGGTTGATGCGCATGTTCGGTCCGAACGGCACGGCCGAGCCGAAGGTGAAGGTCGGGTCCTTGCCGAAATAATAATAAGACGCGGTGTGGCCGATTTCGCAGGTGCCGTTCTGCACGGCATCGAGCACCTGAAGGCCCGGCACGATCTCGCCGCCGGCAAATGTCTGAATCTGGAATTTGTTGTCGGTCGCTTCCGCGACCATCTTGGCCATCATCTCGGCGCCGCCATAGAGCGTGTCGAGCGATTTCGGCCAGCTCGTCGGCATGCGCCATTTGATCTCGGGCGTCGTCTGCGCGATCGCTGGAGCGGCGAGCGTGGCGACACCCGCCGCACCAAGCCCGGTGACCTTGATGAAATCTCGTCTTTTCATGATGTCCTACCCTGATGGATTGTGACGATGGGCCTTCTTGCCGAGGCTTGGAGGCCAGCATGGAACATGTGTCGTCCGATTTCCATCCCTCACGATGTGAGGGACGAAAATGCCCAGCTCCCGCGCCATCCGGTCCTACGACTTTAGGCTTAGACGGCCCGCGGCCCTGGCCGTTCCCATCACGCCCGCCTCGGCCGGGCATGACGGGCGCGCCGGGCACGTGACAAGCGCCGGAAACACGGGCATACCGCGCCATTCCCCCAACCTAAGGCCGCCACGCATGTCGCGATCCTACCCTGCTCCATCGCTCGTTGGTTCGTTGATCGCGTCGCTCTGGCTGGCATGTGCGGCAATGCCGGCGCATGCGGAGCCCAGTGCGAATGTCGTGGCCGACATCCATGCGCTGGCGCAAAAGGAGCAGCAGCCGCTGCTCGACACGCTGCGCGATCTCGTCAGCATCGAATCCGGCAGCAAGGATGTCGAAGGTCTGAACCAGATCGCCCAGCGCGTTGCCGGCCAGCTCAAGCAGCTCGGCGGCACGGTGGAGATCCTCGAACCCACCGACGTCTATCGCCTCGACGACACACCCGAGAAGATCGGCCCGGCCGTACACGCCGTATTCAAGGGCACCGGCAGCAAGAAGATCATGCTGATCGCCCACATGGACACCGTGTACCTGAAGGGCATGCTGAAGGATCAACCGTTCCGCATCGACGGCGACAAGGCCTACGGCCTCGGCATTGCCGACGACAAGCAGGGCGTCGCGCTCATTCTTCATACCGTGGCGTTGCTGCAGAAGCTGAGCTTCCGGGACTACGGCACGCTCACGGTGCTCACCAATGGCGACGAGGAGATCTCCTCACCGGGCTGGCGCAGCACCATCACCAGGTTCGCTGCGGATCAGGATGTGGTGTTCTCCTTTGAAGGCGGCGGTACCGACGGCACGCTGCGGCTGGCCACCAGCGGCATCGGCTCGGCCTATCTCACGGTGCAGGGCAAGTCGTCACATGCAGGCTCACGGCCCGAGGGCGGTGTCAACGCGCTGTACGAACTCTCCTACCAGCTGCTGCAGATGAAGGACCTGTCCAAACCAGAGCAGGGCCTGAAACTGAACTGGACGGTCTCCAAGGCCGGCACCAACCGCAACGTGATCCCCGCGGAGGCCACGGCCCAGGCCGACGCACGTGCACTTAAGGTCGCCGATTTCGACGAGCTCGAGAAGACACTGCAGGCGAAGATCAAGAATCACCTGCTGCCCGAGTCCAAGGTCGAGCTGAAATTCGAGGTGCGCCGTCCGCCGCTGGAGGCCAACGACGCCTCACGTCGAGTCGCGGCCCACGGCAAGACGGTCTATGGGGAGATCGGACTGCCTCTCAAGGTCGACGAGAAGGCGACCGGCGGCGGCACCGACGCGGCGTTTGCCGCACTCAAGACCAGCGGAGCCGTGGTCGAAGGCATGGGCCTGTCGGGCTTCGGCGCGCATTCCAACGATGCCGAATACGTGCAGCTCAACAGCATCGTGCCGCGGCTCTATTTGACCACACGCATGATCATGGATCTGTCCACCGGCAAGCTGAAATAGCCCGATCTTCTTTCTCTCCTCGCTCCGCCGAAGCCTTGGCAAAGGCGGATGTGGGAGAAAGTGGCGCGTCAGCGCCGCGCCGCGTTCAAATCAACGTCGCCCGACTCTCCGCCAGCCTGAACCGCAGCGTGAACTGCGCGCCGCCGCCCGGAAGATTCTCCACCGCAACCGTCGCAGCGTGATCATCCGCCACGGCGCGCACGATCGACAGCCCGAGGCCGGCGCCGTCGCTGCGCTGGCGGTCGGCGCGCCAGAAGCGGTGGAAGATCAATTCGCGCTCGGCTTCCGCGATTCCCGGCCCGCAATCGCGCACGCGCACCGCGCCATCCTCGCTCACATCGACATCGACCGACGTGTCCATTGCCGTGAACTTGATGGCGTTTTCGGCGAGATTGAAGATCGCGCGCTGGAGCATCACCGAATTGCCGTGGATCAGCACCGGCGCCTCGGTGCCCCTCAGCGCGATATCCTTGTGCTGTGCGATCGCGAGCGGCGCGATCGAACCGACCACCTCGGCGCAGACCGCGCGCAAATCCGCGGTCTCGCCGGGATCGAGCACCAGCGTGTCGAGCTCGGCGATCTCCAGCAGCTGCGCGACGATGCGGCTCATGCCCTCGATGTCGGCATGCAGCGCCTGCCTTGCGGCGCCATCGCCGAGCGTCTCAATCCGCGTGCGCAGGATCGCGAGCGGCGTGCGCAATTGGTGCGCGGCGTCGGCGGTGAACTGCCGCTGCACCCGAAAGCCGTCCTCGAGCCGGTCGAGCGCCTGATTGACGGCGGTGACGAGCGGCATGATCTCGCGCGGAATCTGCTCCGTCGGCAGGCGGATGTCCGTGCGCGCCGGGCCGATATTGCTCGCCTCCTCGGAGGCCTTCCATAGCGGCGCAACAGCGCGGCGAAAGATGATGATGTCGATGCCGAGCAGGACCAGCAGGATCGGAATGGTGATCCATCCGACCCGCCGGAAGAAGTTCGATACGATGTCGTCGATGATGACGTCGCGGTGCGCGAGGTCCTCCGCGACGCGAATGCGTATCACCTTGCCGTCGATGGTGCGGGTGACTCCGGCCCCGGAAATCGTTTCGGAGAGCGGCGGTGGCGCGGCCGCCGCAGTGCCGGTCTTGCGCCGCGACGAAAACAGCAGATTCCCCCCGGCATCGCGAATGTCGTACTGGTAGCGGCCATAGGCTTCTGAATAAAGGCCCTTGAGACTGTCCGGCAGGTTGAACGTCAGCAGCCCGTCGGGCTGGGCGACGATGCGCTCGGCCAACACCTCGGCCTGCGCGCGCATGGCATCGCGATGCAGCTGGTCGATCTCTGAATTGAGCAGCCAGAACAGCACCAGCGGCAGGAAGATCGCGACCACCGCGACCGCCACGATGTGCAGGAACACGATGCGCCAGATCAGCGATTTGAACGTCGGCGACCTCCCATGGATCCCGGCGCGGAATCCGGCGTGAGATCCGATCCGGGCCACGCTATTTCTCCTCGGCCATGAGATAGCCGACGCCACGGATGGTGTGGATCACGACCTTGGCGCCATGCTCGGCGAGCTGCTTGCGCAGCCGCGAGACGTAGACCTCGACCGCGTTGGAGGCGACCTCGCCGTCGAGGCCGAAGATGTGGTCCTCGACGTTCTTCTTCGGTACCACCCGCCCCTGCCGACGCAGCAGGATCTCAAGCACCGAGGTCTCGCGCGCGGAGATGATGCGCGGCTGGTCGTCGACGAAGATCTGGCGGCTTTCGGTGTCATAGACGAGGTTGGCAAGGCGCAGCGAGCGGCCGAGCAACTGGCCCGGACGGCGCAGGATCGCCTCCAGTCGCGCCACCAGCTCCTCCATCGCGAACGGTTTGGCGAGATAGTCGTCGGCGCCGCTGCGCAGGCCGCTGACGCGATCCTGCAAGCCGCCGCGCGCGGTCAGCACCAGCACCGGCAACGGCTCCATCTGCCGGCGCAGCTCGCGCAGCACCGACAGGCCATCGCCGTCGGGCAGTCCGAGGTCCAGGATCATCGCGGCATAGCTGACGCTGCTGACCGCCTCGCGCGCTTCAGCGACGCTGCCGACGATGTCGCTCTCATAACCGGCCGCCGACAGCCCGCCGGCAACGAGCCGCGACAGCTCGGCATTGTCCTCGACGATCAGAAGGCGCATCGCATTTTCCCGCGGGATGTTCCGGTGTCACCGCACGGCTTCCGCCGCATCTTCGCTGTCTTCCATCATCCGGGGCATCTCGGCCAGCGAAAAAGCACCCGGCGGGCCGGCCGCTCCCTTCCGTCAGGTTCCTGTAAGCCAGTCCGGGCACGAGCGGATGAGGTCGCGGATGGCCCGGAAATTTACCTCCTTGGGCCCCGCCGCCGTCGGCCCTGCCGAGGAACGAACACCCCCGCGAACCGTTCAACTCAGCTGCAACATTTCTCATTTGATGGGGCGTCGTGCAGACCACCTAAGGTAATGCACATGCGCCTTGCACGACGAACACGTTCCAGCTCCCTTCTATCCGATTGCTTGGGCGCCATCACGCGACATCCAGGCGCCGCCGCGTTTGCTGCCGCAGGTACCCTCGTTGCGGCTACCGCAATCATAAACCGGCGGCTCGCGAACAAAGCGCAACGCGATAATCCTCCGCAGGGTCGGTTCATCGACGTCGAGGGGGTTCGCCTGCACTATTTGGAACGCGGCAGAGGCAAGCCGCTAGTCTTGTTTCACGGCAATGGCAGCATGGTCCAGGATTTCGTCTCGAGTGGATTGATCGATCTCGCAGCCGAGAACTACAGGGTCATAGTGTTCGATCGTCCCGGTTTTGGGCATAGCTCGCGGCCAAGGCACGTCGTCTGGACTCCGGATGCCCAGGCGGACCTGTTCAAGAAGGCCCTCGATCAGTTGGGCGTCTCTCAAGCGATTGTCCTTGGCCATTCATGGGGAGCGTCGGTTGCGGTTGCGCTGGCGACAAGACATCCTTCGTTCGTGCAGGCTCTCGTATTGGCCTCGGGCTATTATTTCCCGACTCCCCGCGCGGACAGCGCGGCGTCGGTGCTGTCCGCCCTACCGGTGGTCGGGGACGTCATCAGCTCCACGATTTCGCCGCTAGCCGGTCGGATGATGTGGCCCGCGATGTTGCGCAAGCTGTTTGGCCCCCGGCCGGTCCCGAACAAGTTCGCCGGCTTTCCGAAAGAAATGGCGTTGCGCCCATCACAGATGCGGGCCACAGCGGCCGAAGCGACGATGTTGATCTCCGCCGCATTCTCAGGTTCGAAGACTTATGCAGAACTCAAGATGCCGACGATCATTATCGCGGGCCAGAACGATCGTCTGATCGATATCAAGCAGTCGGTCAGGCTGCATGGCGAGGTCAAGCAGAGCAAATTGCACCGGATCGACGGAGCGGGACACATGATTCATCATTCCGCAACCGCTGATGTGATGGCGGCCATCGACGAAGCTGCTGCCGAGGCCGTGTTGACCCATGGACGGGAAGGCCCAGGCGTTTCGCGAAGCAACGCGTAATCGCTCACGAACAACGCCGCTGATCGCCGTCGGCGAACCTCACGGCTCGTTTGCGGAGGATCGCTTCTGAGCCAACTCGGGCGCGGGACCACACTTCAACCCGCCCTCTCGGTCGAACGGAGACCTTTTCGACCGGGTATGGTATCTGTCGATCGCCCGTTGGCCGAGGTGCCGATTGGTCAGATAAAGCGGGAAAACGAAGCACAATGGTTCCTAGCCAGGTGACGATGCCCTTGTGGCACGAAAAGCACCTCCGGGCTGCCACTCGCGCCGCCGGTGTCGCTCTATGGTCCTGGAACGTTGATACCGACGCCATCACCATGGATGAACCCGCGTACGACCTTTGGGAGGTGCCCAAGGGCGAGCAGAAAATTACGTTCGAGATACTGTCCAAGAACATCCACCCCGCCGATCTTGAGAGGGTGAGATCGGCATTTGCCGCTACTCGCGCAGTCGTAGGCTCTTACGAGATAGATTTTCGTATTCTGACCGGCAGCGATATCCGTTGGATTTCCGCGCGGGGCCAGGGCGACGATGCCGACATCGCGGATCGAACGATGTTCGGTATTTTCCTGGACGTCACCCAACGCAAGCAAGCCGAGGAAGCCAACGAGCTCCTGGCGGGCGAGATGAGCCACCGGCTGAAAAACCTTCTCACCGTCGCAACGGCGCTGACGCAAATGAGCTCACGCTCGGCAGCATCAAAAGGGGATATGGCCCAGGAGCTGACCAGTCGCCTGATGGCTCTTGGACGTGCTCAGGACCTTGTGCGCCCGGTACCGGGACGAAATAGAGAAGGGACGCTTCTCGGAGACCTCATCTCTGTTCTGCTTGCGCCGTACGATGAGGAAGGAGCCAGCGTTCGTATTCGTGTCTCGGTCCCCAAGATGAACGTGGGAGAGGCTTCCAGCACAGCACTCGCCTTGGTGATGCATGAACTGGCAACCAACTCTGCGAAATACGGTGCGCTGTCCCTTTCAAGTGGCACCCTGGACGTATCGTGCAACGCTCACGAGGACGAGGTCGTGGTCAAGTGGACGGAGCGGGGTGGTCCCCCCGTTGTCGCTCCAACAAAGCTCGAAGGCTTTGGAAGCCAGTTGGTGCACCGAAGTATGGCCGCCCAGCTTGGCGGGACTATAACTTTTGACTGGTCGGAAGAGGGTGTGGTGGTCATCCTGCGCATGAGCAAAGACCGTCTTGCGAATTGATGTTGAGCTGATTTCCCGCGCCCACTCCTGTCACCCGTCTGCGATTGGCCCTTGGCTTTACTTCGTACGACGCTCCTGAAAAGCCTCTCTGAGTTCGGCCAGTTCATCGCTTGTCGCTCCCAATTCCACATCGGCACGGCTTGCAGGTAAATCCCTGTAAGCAATCGGCTGATCGAACTGGCTGGCCGTAAAGTCGTACCGCCGACCACCGATGCGATTGTAAAAATGGTCGCCGGCCGGCAGCGGCGTCCTCAGCAACTCGCCGCCGAAGAGCTCGTGGATCAGCAGCGAGGTGACGTTGCATTGCCCCGCCGCCGGATTGCTCGCCGTCCATTGACTGGCGGTTGCCAACGACCAGGCCTTGCGCAGCGCGCTTTGAACCTCATCGGGATCGAAGCTCATCATCAACCCCAGGCCAGCCGCCGAGGCGCTCATTTCGGATTTTGCGATAATGCCTTTATGCCACTGTTTTGCCCGACGAGTCAAACGATCTCGCTGAAGCACGCGCGCCTGCCCGCTTTGACGCCCAAAAATACGAAGTTGCCCTCGACCGCGCGATGCTCGGGCGTGCCTGCCAATTAGCCCATCGCATCAAGCTGTTGGCTACACTCGCAACGCCTTGTCCTCTCACCCCTCGTCTACTGTGCATGGGGTTGTTTTTCAGATTTTTTGTTGGAGGCCCCGCCCGTCCCCCGGCGACACCGCCGCTCGCCGATATCCGCTCGCCTATTCCGATCGCGTCGCCCCAAAGAAAAGCCCGGCCTCGCGAACGAGACCGGGCGTGTCGTCTTGCGACTTGCTCGAAGATCAGCCGCGGGTGCGCGAGCGGATCATGAAGCTGTCGTAGGTGTATTCGGCGACCTGCCACCACAGATATTCGTCGGAGCGGTAGGCCTGCATGGCGTCGATCGACTTCTTGAAGTCGGGATTCTTGGCCGAGATCTCGCCCCACAATTCGTTGGTCGCCTTGAGGCAGGCTTCCAGAACCTCATTGGTGAACGGGCGAAGCTGCGTTCCGCCGGCGACCAGACGCTTCAGCGCGCCGGGGTTCACCATGTCGTAGCGCGCGGCCATCCAGGTGTTGGTGTTGACGGTCGCGTTGGTGAGGATCGCCTGATAGTTCTTCGGCAGCTCGTTCCACTTGTCGATGTTGGCGAAGGCGTGAACGGTCGGACCGCCTTCCCAGAAGCCCGGGTAGTAGTAGTACTTAGCGACCTTGGCGAAGCCGAGCTTCTCGTCATCGTAGGGACCGACCCATTCGGCCGCGTCGATGGTGCCCTTCTCGAGCGACGGATAGATGTCGCCGCCGGCGAGCTGCTGCGGCACCACGCCGACCTTCTGAAGCACCTGGCCGGCAATGCCGCCGATGCGCATCTTCAGGCCCGACAGGTCGGCAACGGTCTTGATCTCCTTGCGGAACCAGCCGCCCATCTGGGTGCCGGTGTTGCCGCAGGGGAAGCCCACCACGTTCGTCTTCTTGAAGAACTCGTTGGCGAGCTCGTTCCCGCCGCCTTGGTACAGCCAGGAATTCTGCTGGCGTGCATTCAGCCCGAAAGGCACCGACGCGAAAATCGCGAAGGTCGGGTCTTTGCCGACGTAATAGTACGACACCGTGTGGCACATCTCGACGGTGCCCTTCTGGGTCGCATCCAGCGCCTGCAGGCCCGGGACGATTTCACCCGCCTGGAAGACCTGAATCTGAAACTTGTTGTCGGTCATCTCGGCGACGTACTTCGCCATCTGCTCGGCACCGCCATAGATGGTGTCGAGCGACTTCGGGAAGCTCGACGTCAGGCGCCACTTGATCTCGGGCGAGGACTGCGCGATCGCCGGCGAGGCCACCGCGGCGGTCGCCGCCGCGCCGGCTGCCGACACTTTCAGGAAATCACGACGCTTCATCTTCAGTCTCTCCTTGTTGGGGCGTTTCCCCTAACTTCCTCTTTGCTGCCGCTCATTCCGGCGACGCGTTCTTGGGCCGCGTCGAACCGAAGGGGCTTGACTGCCGTGGGCCTTTAACACGGAAGCCCCGCTTTCGAAACGCGACATTGGCATGACAGGGCTCTACGAAAGTCGCATGTCCCCAAGGTATTGGTTTCAAGGGATCGGCTTGGATCCGCTTAGGCCGCGGCGATGACGCCCTTGAGCTGGTCCCGCACCTGTCCCGCAATGGCGCGGTAGATCGCCGCATGGGGACCATCCGGCTCGCTGTCCACCACGGGCGTGCCCGCATCCGAGGTGGCGCGAATCGCCATGTGCAGGGGGATCTCGCCCAGGAATGGTACCCCGAGCTTCTCGGCCTCGCGGCGCGCGCCGCCATGGCCGAAAATGTCGGATTTCGTGCCGCATTGCGGGCACTGGAAATAGCTCATGTTCTCGACGATGCCGAGCACGGGCACGTTGACCTTCTTGAACATCGCAAGCCCCCGCCTTGCGTCGATCAGCGACAGGTCCTGCGGGGTCGAGACGATCACGGCGCCCTTCAAAGGGACGTTCTGCGCCAGCGTGAGCTGGGCATCGCCGGTGCCTGGCGGCATGTCGACGACGAGCACATCGAGCTGGCCCCATACGACGTCGCGCAGCATCTGCGTCACTGCCGACATCACCATCGGCCCGCGCCAGATCATCGCGGTCTCTTCCTCCACCAGGAAGCCGATCGACATGATGGCCAGGCCAAAGCGCTTGAGCGGAATCATCTTGCGCTCGTCGTTCAGCTCCGGCTTCTCATGCAGGCCCGTCAGCCGCGGCACCGATGGGCCGTAGATGTCGGCATCGAGCAGCCCGACCTTGAGGCCGAGATCGCGCAGACCGAGTGCCAGGTTGAGCGCGGTGGTGGATTTGCCGACACCGCCCTTGCCCGAGGCGACCGCGATCACGGCCGCGACGCCCGGAATCTCGGACTGCCGCGCCATCGGCGATTGGGCGCCGCCCTGCGGCGGCGGCTTGTGGGCGTGGACGGGCTGCACGCCCGGCGTGCCGCGGCTGGGAGTTGGCGGCGGTGGCGGCGCCGCGCCGGCCTTCCGCTCGGCGGTCAGCGCCACCATGACGGTGGTGACGCCGGGAATGGCGCGCACCGCGGCCTCGGCCTCGGCCCGGACGGATTCCCAGGCTCGCGCTTCGGCGGCTTCGACATTGATCGAGAAGAACACCTTGCCGTCGGCCGCGCTGATCGCGCTCAGCACATTGGCATTGGTGAGCGCGACCCCGCGGGGCGACTTGATCCTGGCGAGGCTGTCGAGAACCTGTTGCTGCGTCACGCTCAAAGCGCATCTCCTAGAATTCAAGATGCCCCATTAGAGCGGAAACGCCCAAAAGGCTACTGCCTGCCGATATCGTCAGCCATCTCGGCGGGCGCGGCCCCCTGCTCCAGGGCCGCCTCGTAGTTGAGCTCGATCATGACCCCGTTGGGGTCGTGGACGAAGATCTGCCAGAGCTCACCGCCGGGCACTTGGCGGGAGTCGAACTTCATCCCCTTTGAGGCCAGCCGCTGCTTCATGCCGTCAAACCCGCGGCTGGCGAAGGCGACGTGGTGGACAACGCCGGAATCCGGCTTTTGTGGCTCGGCAGTCGGAGAAATATCGACGAGGTGCACCACCGGCTTTCCCTCGCTGTACATCCAGGCGCCGGGGAAGGCGAAATTCGGCCGGGCGCCTTTTTCCAGGCCCAGCACGTCCTCGTAGAAGCGGACGGTTTCGGCCAGATTCCGGGTCCGGATATTGAAATGATCGAGCACGCCCACGCTTACGCCGCCCATGCCTTCGCTCCCTTTTTTTGAAGTCCTTAGGTCCGCCATCCTAACACAGGCGGGGGCCAAACGAACCCGTTGCCCTCCGGCCTCAAGGGTTTATGGTGCGCCCGATCTGCCGCAATGGCGGAACCGGACGGCCCTCGCCCGGCAAGAACCGTAAAACCCAAACTACGGACAAGGTACTACAGATGGCTAAAGTCGCTTTCCTCGGTCTCGGCGTGATGGGCTTCCCCATGGCCGGACACCTCGTGAAAAAAGGGGGCCATGAGGTCACCGTCTATAACCGCACCGCGGCCAAGGCGAAGGAGTGGGCGGACAAGTTCGGCGGCAAGACCGCGGCGACCCCGAAGGCCGCGGCCGAGGGCCAGGATTTCGTGATGTGCTGCGTCGGCAACGATAACGATCTGCGCGCGGTCACGATCGGTGCCGACGGCGCGTTTGCCGGCATGAAGAAGGGTGCAACCTTCGTCGACCACACCACCGCATCCGCCGAGGTCGCGCGTGAGCTCGATGCGGCCGCGACCAAGGCCGGCTTCAAGTTCATCGACGCACCCGTGTCCGGCGGCCAGGCCGGCGCCGAGAACGGCGTGCTGACGGTGATGTGCGGCGGCGCGCAGGACGCCTATGCCGGCGCCGAGCCGATCATCACAGGCGCCTATGCGCGGATGTGCAAATTGCTGGGGCCCGCCGGCTCCGGCCAGCTGACCAAAATGGTCAACCAGATCTGCATCGCCGGCCTCGTCCAGGGCCTCTCCGAGGGTATTCACTTCGCCAAGAAAAGTGGCCTTGACGTCGCCGCCGTGATCGAAACCATCTCCAAGGGCGCCGCGCAGTCCTGGCAGATGGAGAACCGCTACAAGACCATGAACGAGGACAAATACGATTTCGGCTTCGCGGTCGAATGGATGCGCAAGGATCTCTCGATCTCGCTGGCCGAAGCCCGTCGCAATGGCGCCAATCTGCCGGTGACCGCGCTCGTCGACCAGTTCTACGCCGAGGTCGAGAAGATGGGCGGCAAGCGCTGGGATACATCGAGCCTGCTCGCGCGCCTGAATCGCTGACACCTCACGAAGTGATCCTGCCTTGCTGACCGCACTCGCCGCAATCTTCATCCTCGCCTATGCGGCGATCGCGCTCGAGCATCCTATCGGGGTGAACAAGAGCGCGTCTGCGCTACTCGGCGCGGGCGTGCTCTGGACAATCTACGCGCTCGCGACCGGCGACCACACGCTGGTCGGCCGTCAGCTTGACGAGTCCGTCGCTGCCACCGCGCAGATCGTGTTCTTCCTGGTTGGCGCGATGACCATCGTCGAGGTCATCGACGCCCATGACGGTTTCGAGGTCATCACCTCCCGCATCAGCACGACCAGCCAGGTCCGTCTGATATGGCTGATTGGCTTCGTTACCTTCTTCCTCAGTGCAATCCTCGACAATCTGACCACCACCATCGTCATGGTCTCGCTGATCCAGCGGCTGATCGCCAAGCGCGACGACCGCTTGCTGTTCGCCTCCCTCATCGTCATCGCCGCAAATGCCGGCGGCGCATGGACCGTGATCGGCGACGTCACCACGACCATGCTGTGGATCGGCGGACAGATTTCGCCCCTGAAAATCATGAGCGCGGTGTTCCTGCCCTCCTTGCTCAACCTGCTGGTGCCGCTCGCATTCATCAGCTTTTCACTCAAGGGCAAGACCATCGCACCACCGCCGAAAGAGGACGGATTGCAGGGCGTCGATCCGTTCGAGCGGAACGTGATGTTCTATCTCGGACTCGGCGTACTGATCGCGGTGCCCGCCTTCAAGACGGTCACGCACCTGCCGCCCTTCATGGGCGTCCTGCTCGGGCTTGGCATCGTGTGGTTGGTCGGCGAGATCGTTCATCGCAAAAAGGATGAGCATGTCCGCGGTCCCCTCACGCTTGCGAATGCGCTGACGCGGATCGACATGGGCTCGATCGTATTCTTCCTCGGCATCTTGCTCGCGGTCGCCTGCCTCGAACATGCCGGCCTGCTCTCCATGGTGGCCAAATGGCTGGACACCGCGATCGGCCGACAGGACATCATCGTCATCGTGCTCGGCCTGCTCAGTGCTGTCATCGACAACGTGCCGCTGGTCGCCGCGACGATGGGCATGTACGACCTCGCGCATTATCCACCCGACAGCTTCATCTGGGAGTTCATCGCCTATTGCGCCGGAACCGGCGGCTCGATCCTGATCATCGGCTCGGCCGCAGGCGTCGCCGCCATGGGGCTCGAGCGCATCGAGTTCCTCTGGTACGCCCGCCGCATCGCCGTTCCCGCGCTCGCCGGCTATCTGGCGGGCGCCGTGGTGTACATCGCGCAGCACGCGGCGCTGCATTGAGCGGCTCACGCCGGATCCAAAATTAACGCCGGGTTAACGTAATTCTTTAGCTCCTTAAGTCACCTCTTAAGGATTTCTTGCCAGAGATAGACAATGCAGAAGGCCCGTCCCGCGCGGGCAGGAATTGTTGTTGTGCGATGAGTAAACCCGCTGAAAAGCCCGAGGTTGTGCAGCTTCCGGCCGAGCCGGTGAGCGTGCCGTCGGCGAGCCATCGCCGGGCTGCGGCACAGCGGGTGCGCGAGGCGCGCGATAAGTTGACGTCGACCAGTGGAACCCGGCCGGCTTTCGATGCCGAAATGCTGCGCCAGTACGCCCAGACGCGGCTGTCGGCCTCCTATGTCGTGATGCTGCTTGTGGTCGCGACAGGCGTGCTGTTTGGGCTGTGGATGCAGCCGATCCCGGCCGCGGCCTGGACCGCCGGCATGCTTTGCATTCATGCCGCAATGATCCGCAGCTGCCACCGCTTCCTGGCCGAGCCCGCCTCGCCCGCGGCAACGCGCGCATGGCAGACGCGTTTCGTCGTGCTCGACCTGCTCTATGGCCTTTGCTGGATGGCGATCCTGATCCATCCCGTGCTCGACATGATCACGGAAACGCTGATGATGTTCCTGATGCTGCTGGTGATCGCAGTATCAAGCATGCTGGCCGCCAATCTGCCGATCGCCGCCCTCGCCGCCACCGCACCGGTCGCGGTCGCGATGGCGCTGAGCTTCGTGATGACCGGCTCGCTGGATAATTACATCCTGGCCGCGCTCGCCGTCGCCGCCGAAGGCTATTTCGTGTTGCTGGCTCACCGCCTGCACTCTTCGACCTTCGCCACGCTCGAGGCGCGGGCCGAGAAGGACGCGCTGATCGGCGAGCTCGAACAAGCCAAGGCGATCTCGGACGAAGCGCGCCACCGCGCCGAATCCGCCAATGTGGCCAAGTCGCGCTTTCTGGCGCAGATGAGCCACGAACTGCGGACGCCGCTCAATGCAATCCTCGGCTTCTCGGAAGTGATGAAGAGCGAGATTTTCGGCGCGCATGCCGTGCCGGTCTACAAGGAGTACTCGGCCGACATCCACAATTCCGGCGTCCACCTGCTCAACCTCATCAACGAGATCCTCGATCTGTCGCGGATCGAGGCTGGCCGCTACGAGCTCAACGAGGAAGCGGTCTCGCTGGTCGGCATCGTCGCCGACTGCCATCATTTGATGAAGCTGCGCGCCTCGAGCCGTGGCATCACCATCCACGAGGTGTTCGAGCAGGCAATGCCGCGGCTGTGGGCCGACGAGCGCGCGATCCGCCAGGTCGTGCTCAATCTGCTCTCCAACTCGATCAAGTTCACTCCGCAGGGCGGCGAGATCTGGCTCAAGGCCGGCTGGACGGCCTCAGGCGGACAATATCTCTCGGTGAAGGACACCGGCTCCGGGATTCCCGAGGACGAGATCCCGGTCGTGCTCGCCTCGTTCGGCCAAGGCTCCAATTCCATCAAGTCGGCCGAACAGGGCGCCGGTCTCGGCCTGCCGATCGCCAAGAATCTGGTCGACCTGCATGGCGGTACGTTCACGCTGAAATCGAAGCTGCGCATCGGCACCGAAGTGATCGTCACCTTCCCGCCCGAGCGCGTGATGAGCGCGCTGGCGCCGATGTCGGATGATTCTCCGCCGCTCCAACCCGAGAGTTCCGCGGTGGCGGACGAGAAGCGCCGGCCCCGCCGCAAGCCGATCATGAGCGCAGGTACGGGCTCGTAACGAGGTGCTTGCAGACATGCCCGACCATCCGCCACTATGCCCCAATGAGCAAAGAAACGCCTTGCGTGGCCGTCTGCATGATCGATCCCAAGACCAGGCTGTGCTTCGGCTGCGGACGCACATTGCCGGAGATCGCGCGCTGGCACGCCATGGAGAGCGCGGAACGCCTCACGGTCATGGCGCTGTTGCCGGCGCGCATGAATCAGGCTGGACTTCCGCCCATCGCGGGATCGCCGAAACACACCTGATCGGTCGGCGCGCATCTGGAGATGCGCAATGATCCGGTCCCTGCTCGTTCTCATCATGCTCGCCTGCACGGCCGGTGCCGTCGTCGCCTATGGCGATTCCGACCAGATCGCGCGCGCGAGCAGCAAGGTCTCGCATATCTTTCGCACGCAGACCGCAGCGCCCGCGCCCGCCGTGCAGATTCCGCGCGGCCAGGGCGGCGAATTCGCGCTGCGCGCGAAGATCAACGGCGTGGCCGCACCGATGGTCATTGACACCGGCGCGACCTCGGTGGTGCTGACCTGGGAAACCGCGAAGGCGATCGGGCTGCCGCTCGAGATGCTCGAATACGACGTCGATCTCGAAACCGCGGGCGGTCACACCAAGGCGGCCCGCCTCACGATCGACCGCCTCTCCGTCGGTCACCTCGTCGAGAAATCGGTGCCAGCCCTCGTCGTGCAGCGCGGGCAGATGAAGACCAATCTGCTCGGCATGAGCTTCCTCGATCGCCTGGAGAGCTGGGGCGTGCGCGCCGACAGGCTGATGCTCACCGGGTATCCGGAGCTCCAGACCAGTCGCCGCCGCTCGCGCCTGGCAGTCGACTAGACTCTTGCAATCCGGCTCGTCATGCGATTACGGCTAGGCCGCCGCCTCCGCCGGTGCGCGCGCACCGACACGCGCAATCGCTTCGCGTAGCACCTCGAGGCCAGCGCTCGGCTTCACCCCCTGCTCGGCAAGATGGCGGCGGAAGGCGCGCGCGCCGGGGACGGCGTGGAATGCGCCGACGAAATGCCTCGTCATAGAGTGCAGCCTCGTGCCGCGCGCGAGCTGCTGTTCGATGTAGGGCATCATCGCTTCGAGCGCATCCTGCATCGAGGCATGCGGCGCCGCCTGGCCGAAAATGTCGGTATCGACCGAGAGCAGCCGCCAAGGCTCCTGATAGGCGGCTCGTCCAAGCATCGCGCCGTCAACGTGATTGAGATGTGCCCTTGCCTCGTCGACACCGGGGATGCCGCCGTTGATGATGACAGGCACATCCGGCATCGCGCGCTTGAGGCGATAGACGCGATCATAGTCGAGCGGCGGGATGTCGCGATTCTCCTTCGGTGACAAACCGCTGAGCCATGCTTTCCGGGCATGTACGATCAGCGCCTCGCAGCCGGAGTCAACGACTGCGTGCGCAAGGTTGTCGAGCGCGACTTCCGGATCCTGGTCGTCAATCCCGATGCGGCACTTCACGGTCACGGGCACGGCCACCGCACCCTTCATCGCCTCGACGCACCTCGCCACGAGATCAGGCTCTGCCATCAGGCAAGCGCCGAAACGGCCGTCCTTCACGCGGTCGGAGGGGCAGCCGACGTTGAGGTTGATTTCGTCATAACCGAACTCCTCGCCGATCCGCGCCGCCAGCGCCAGCTCGCGTGGGTCCGACCCGCCGAGTTGAAGCGCGACCGGGTGCTCGACCAGATCGAACCCAAGCAGCCGCTTCCGGTCACCATGAATGATGGCGCCAGTGGTCAGCATCTCCGTATAGAGCAGCGCCCGCCTCGTCAGGTGACGGTGGAACACCCGGCAATGCCGGTCGGTCCAATCCATCATGGGCGCCACGGAAAAGCGATATTCTCGATATTCCAAGTAGTTATCCTATCCTTACAATGGACTAGAGCAGGAACAACTGCACACGTGTGCACTCCAAACTAGCCAAAATTGCACACGTTTGTACCGCGTTTGATCTCCCGGTGCACACTAGCGCACATGAAATCCGGGTGGAGCGCACACGCGGTGCCGACCTTTAAGAAGCTCCAGTCGGGCAGCTGGCGCGTTCAAGTCAGGAGGAATCGTATCGCACTTCGTAGTCTTGGCCGTTAGCCACGCGGGCGCGATCTTGTTTGCGTCCCCCTGCGGTCTTCTTCTTCGCTGCCATCTGCTCCTCCGTCCGCGAAACTCATCGCGGTGCGACGCTTCAAGGAATCGCGAGTTCCTTCAAAGAAGCTGTTGCGAGCGTGAGGCCGAACGAACGCGAGCGACGCAGCATCGCGGCTCCAACTTGGTGGGCTTTTCCATTTTCATTTCCTCGACCGCCTGCACGAAGGCTTCGTCGCGCCGCATGAGCAAAGCGGCCGTTTGGCGCACGTCGCGCGAGCTGGTTTGCTCCGGACTTTCGCCCGGAGCCCGCTCCCGTTTTCTTGCAGATGCTTCTCTAGATCCTCCTTTCCAAAACCCACGGCTCGGGAAAACTTGGAACTTCTCAGCCCAGCGTAGGTTGGTTGCCGATCGTTGAACTCAGGAGCCGAAAATGAGCCGCGGAATGCCATCGATGACCGCCCTCTTGGGTATGCTCGCAATCGCGGGGTATCAAAATCGGGACAAGCTGGCGGACATGTTTCGCAATGCGACCTCCGGCCAGCCGGCGGGTGCCAAGGATTCCCTGAGCGGCATGCTCGGCAGCCTTGGCGGCCTAGCGGGCACCGGAGGCGTGGGTTCGCTGCTGAACGGCGGGATCGGCGAATTGCTCGAGCACTTCAGGCAGAACGGGCAAGGCGATGTGGCTCAATCCTGGATCAATCAGGGGCCGAACCGCGAAGTCACCCCGCCCGAACTCCAGCAGGCTATCGGTCCGGACGTCCTTCAAAAACTGGAGCAGCAGACCGGCTTGTCGCAGCAGGAGATTCTCGACCGTTTGTCCCGAGAGCTTCCGACTGCCGTGGACAAATACACGCCTGATGGACGTCTTCCGGCTTCATCGGCGGGATAACACCACAGCGATCGAGGGAGAGACATGAGCATCATCTGGACGATCATCATCGGTTTCATCGCAGGCGTCATCGCGAAGTTCATCATGCCCGGCGACAACGAGCCCTCGGGTTTCATCCTGACCACCATCCTGGGAATAGTGGGCGCGTTCGTTGCGACCTATCTTGGCCAATCTCTCGGCTGGTACCGGCCAGGAGAAGGCGCAGGACTAGTGGGGGCAGTGGTAGGCGCCATCATCGTGCTTTTCGTCTACGGTTTTGTAGCCGGTCGCAGCCGTCGGGCCATCTAACCACAGTGCACGGAATTCTGCGCGTCAGCGGAGAATTCGCCCGGTGTGAAAGGCGATCGGCAAGATGAAATGGATGCTCGTTGTCCTGGTAGGAGGCATGACCCCGGTCAACACCGACCTGGTGTTCGACAAGTTCGCCGATTGCCTTGCCGCCGAGGAGCAGATGCGGAAACATTATACCGACGCCTTCGAGGTCTGGGACCGATGGGCCGCCGCGAATATCGAGCGAAGACGCGAATACACGAAGGTGCGCGACCTCCAGGCCAAACGCCTGCTCAGCAACATCGGTACGTGCGTTCCTCATGCGGGCGGCGACCCCGCGGCGCTTCAGCAGCAGAGCAATCCGACACCTCCCCAAACTCCTCAAGCCGCACCTATGCTTCAGCCAAGTCCGAAAACGTGACGTCTGAACGTTTCGAACAGGCGCATCCGCAAACGAATGTTGCAGCTGCGCTTTCATCGCCCCTGCCTTTATTGTTCTCGCCCCGCGCTGACCTTTGGCCTGCTGACGATTATAGGTGCACGCATCAATGTCGCCCTGACGGACCTGCGGGCTGACGATGTCGGCCGAACTGTAGGCGAGAATGGGCGCTGCCGCTTCTCGAGCGCAAGAAGCGGCTCAAGGCCCTCCTGCCGCGCCACAAGCTGACCGCGTTCAGCAAGCACCCCAAGGGCAGCGGCACAAAATTCTTTGCAGAGAAGCCGATCTGAGACATCTCGAAGGCGTCATGGCCAAGCGCGCCGACAGCCTGTACGCGTCCGGACGCCGGACCGCCGATTGGCTGAGGTAAAGACCGCACAGCGGCAGGAGGTAGTGATCGCCGGCTTCACGGCGCCGAGGCGAACCCGGCCCTTCTTCGGCGCCCTCGTGCTGGCGGTACGCGACGACGATGCATGGCGGTACACGGCCACGTCGGCACCGGCTTCAGCCACCAAGTTCTCGAAGAGCTTCACAACAAGCTCGTGAGGCTCAAGACAGCCAAGTCGCCCTTCCCCGGCCAAAGTAAAGGATGAGCGGGTCACGACCTGGGTGCATCCTTCGTTGGTCGCGGAAGTGAAATTAGCGGAATGGACCAGCAAGGGCGAGCTGCGCCAGCCAGTCTATGGCCTGAGGTCGGACAAATTGGCCAAGGACGTGGTTCGCGAAAAGAAATGGCCGCGAAAATAGTACGCCGAGACGAAACGTGGACCCCAGGAGTTCAACCAGCGGTGCGCTCGGATGCCGAAGGCCACGGCGGCAGGGGCGGCAGTCCGAGGGCCTTGCGTACTGGTCCGAACGACCTCCGGTGAGCTGCGCATGCACCAAGCCTGGCGAGCGCCTGATAATGAGCCGGCACCGGGTAGCCCTTGTGATCCGCGAATCCGTAGCCGGGGTGACGCACATCGAGCGTCCGCATTATGCTGTCGCGCTCGACTTTCGCGAGGATGGAGGCGGCGGCGATGCTGGCGGACTTGGCGTCGCCTTTAATGATGGACTGCTGAGGGATCTCGATTTCCTTCAACCGCTTCGCGTCGATCAGCAAGTGCTGCGGCGCCAACCCTAGCCCCCGGACCGCACGCTGCATCGCTTGGATGCCTGCCCAATAGATGTTGATCGCGTCGATCTCCTCGACCTCGACGAATGCCACGCACCAACTCTCTGCCTTTTCCTTGATCTCCTTCGCGAGTTCTTCGCGAGCGGCGGCATCGAGTTTTTTCGAGTCGTCAATTCCGATTATCCGCGTGCCGGGTTTCAGGATCACGGCGCCGGCGGAGACTGGCCCGGCGAGAGGGCTCATTCCCGCCTCGTCCACGCCTGCCACAATATGATGGCCGCTTGTCCAGAGAGAGGTCTCGAAGCGGAGCATCTTTCGCAGGCGCTGCCCTTCGGACCTGTTTTCGGAGCGCCGTTTATCGATGGAAGCCAGGATGGCACGGGCTCCCGCGCGGGCGTCGGCCCGTAAGACCTGCTCGACGCTGGCCTCGAGGGGTCTTTTCTCGACGACATAGCGCCGCCGCAATTCATCGAGTGAATACTGGGACATGGCGGCCTTCCTGAAGATTGACTGCGGGAAGCGTGTCGGTGAAATTTGTGGCGATTGTCTGAAGCTAGACCATGCCGTCATCGGCAGCGCCTTGTCGAAAGAACCGGACCGGCTCTCCATCTGAGGTCCCGCTGTTCTGGAGGCCACTGATCCACACCTCGCGTCCACCGACCTCCGAGCGGAACCAACCGGTGTCTTCATCCCTTTAGAATGAGTGGAGCCTCGATCCCAGGGTGCTTCCGAGGGGACCGGCCCATGCTCCGACAAACCAGCAACGAAGAAGAGGTTCTGGACCGCACCGCCGGGGTCGCGGCCACCATCGCGGAAGAAGGCCTCCGGTATGTCAGCGACTCCGCGCCGGGGTACACGCGCAAGCGGACTGGAACCACTTTCAGCTACTACGACAAGGACGGCAAGCGCATCACCGATGCCGCCGTCATCCGACGCATCAAATCAATCGGCATCCCGCCGGCCTACGAATCCGTGTGGATCTGCCCGTCTTCGAACGGCCACATCCAGGCAACCGGGCTCGATGCGCGGGGCCGCAAGCAGTACCGCTACCACGCAAAATGGCGCGAGTTGCGCGACCAGAACAAGTACGAGCACATCATCCAGTTCGCGGCCGCGCTGCCAGCGCTGCGGGAGCGGGTCGCCGCCGACATGAGGCGGGACGGACTGCCCCGCGAGAAGGTGCTGGCCACGATCGCCAGTCTTCTGGAGAAGACGTTGATCCGGGTCGGCAACGCCGAGTATGCCGAGAAAAACAAGTCCTACGGGCTCACCACTATGCGCCGCAAGCACGTCGCGGTCGGGCGCGGCGTCCTTCGGTTCGACTTTACGGGCAAATCGGGCAAACAGTGGAAGCTTCGCGTCGAGGACAAGCGGATAGCCGCGATCGTGAAGCGCTGCGCGGAGATCCCCGGACACGAGCTCTTCAAGTACCTGGACGACGACGGACAGCCCCGCACCGTCGATTCCGGCGACGTCAACGCCTACATCAAGGATATCACGGGCGAGGACTTCAGTGCCAAGGATTTTCGGACTTGGGCGGGAACGGTTCTGGCGGCGTTGGCCCTGACCGAATTCAAGAAGTACGATAGCCAGGCCGAGGCGAAGCGCAACGTCGTCGCCGCCATCGAAAGCGTCTCGAAGCAGCTCGGCAACACACCGGCGATCTGCCGCAAGTGCTACGTGCACCCGGAAGTCCTGAACGCCTACATGTCTGGTGACCTCGTGAAGATGATTGATGCCAAGATCGCGCAGAAGTTCAAGCGCCAGTACGCCAAGCTCACTCCCGACGAGATCGTGGTGCTGGCATTTCTCCGCAAGCGTCTCAATTCTCTGAAGGCGCCCGCCTAGCCTCGCGTACCAGTCTCCGGACGCCCGCGTCCTCCTCGATGCCTGCGCGCACGCCTCGGCAGGTGCCGGAAGCTGTCGAAGGCGAACAGAAGCTGGCCGGCGTGCTTGTTATTGTCGGCTTGCTTGCCGCCTTCGCGCTTTCTAATCTCGGCCAAACGTAAAAGGGCATTGGACGCCTTCTGAATCAATCACGTGTTGGCCCACCTGCCAGAGTGCATAAATTCAGGCGCGGCTTTGAGGTCAGCCGCCGTCGCGTTCATCGTGGCGTGCCATTCTTTCTTGTTTGACCGAGTTCAGACGTATCGCGACGTAGACCGAGGAAGCCCCCCTTGCAACGACAGCTTTTTAGTAGCTCCTCTATTCCTCTATTCCTCTATTCCGAAAGTTCGATTGCAATGGGTTGGTGATCGGATGCATCCGTCGCTTCGTTGACCTCGATGCTGCGAACGTAGCCGGTCAAATCTTCCGTCACGAAAATGAAGTCGCGGCAGTCGGGCCCCTCGGCCCACTGCGCGCGGTCGTAGATTCCGCAAGTCGGCGCACGCGCGCGGCCGGGACGATCGGCGGTCCATGCATCCCGATACGCCAGACCAGGCCGGCCAGATCGGGCAATCAATGCGTGCTGAGGGTCGGCAACGTCAAAATTGAAATCACCACACAGCAGGCTCGACGCCGCGACGGTCTGACTTTCATACGGCTCATCGTGCCGGGAGCCGGCCTGCTTCGGACTCATTGACGCGTCCTCCTGCAAATCCAGCAGGCGAGCGATCTGTGCCTCGCGCTGGCCGGCCGAATGGAACTCGAGATGCGTGTTGACGACGCGGACCACGCCAAACGAGGCCTGAACCGTCACCTCCAGGGCGTGACGGCGCATGCTCCGCACCGCGGCTGCGGCGGGCCATGGCAGCAGATGGTTTGCAATCTGCAGCACCGGCAACCTCGACAGCGTCATGTTACCGAAGCGATGGAGGTTGCCATCAGGATCGACAGTTTCGATCGCGGGCCGGAATATTGCGGAGTAGCCGGGCAAAAGGGCTGCCAGCTGTTCGCTCTGATCCGCTCCATCACCAAATCTCGAGAAGTTCGCGCTCACCTCCTGGAAGCAGAACACGTCCGCATCGAGCGTCTGTCGAGCGACGGCAACGATCCTTGCCAGATCGGTCACGCCGTCGCAGCCCTTTCCGCACTGTATGTTCCAGGTGAGAAGTCTCATTAACGGATGCCTGCACGCATGAATGACTGGACGAACTGACGCTGGAACAGCAGAAACGCGATCAGCAGCGGCGCCATCGTCATCACGGTTGCCGCCGTGATCACTGACCAATCCACGCCGGTCTCAGGCGCGCCGAACACGGCAAGCCCCACGGTGAGCGGCCGCGCTTCCACCGAATTCGTGACGATCAACGGCCACAGGAAATTGTTCCAGTGATAGCTGACGGAGACGAGGCCAAAGGCGACATAGGTCGGGCGAGCCAGCGGGACATAGACCCGCCACAGGATTCCGAGCGGACCCGCTCCCTCGACCCGCGCGGCTTCGACCAACTCCTGGGGCACCCCCTTGAAGGTCTGCCGCAGCAGGAAGATGCCGAAGGCGCTCGCGAGATAGGGCAGCGCGATCGCAGGGATCGTATCGAGCAGTCCCAGCTTGGCGATCGCGCGGTAGTTCTCGACGATCAGGACGTCGGGCATGATCATCAGCTGGAGCAGAACGAGGGCGAAAGCGATGCCGCTGCCCCTGAACCTGAAGCGCGCAAAGGCATAGGCGGCCAGCGTCGACAGGATGAGCTGACCAACCAGGATCAGCGTCACCAGCACCACCGTGTTGAGATAGTACCGAGCGAACGGCGCCTGGTTCCAGGCCCGGGCAAAATTCTCCAGCGTCCAGGGCGCGGACAGGCTGAACGACGTGGCGTAAGCGGCCGGATGCAGCGCGCTCCAAAAGGCATAGGCCAATGGGGCAAGCCAGATCAAAGCCAGGAGCCATGCTGCGACGGCCTCAATGGGGCGTGTCCGGCCTCTCATTGATAGTGGATCCTGCGATCGAGATAACCGAACTTGATCAGCGCAACCGAGCTTAGCAGCATCAGAAGCACAACCGTCAGCGTTGCCGCGTAAGAGGAATCTTGGAAGGTGAAGGCAACTTCATAAATGTAGTAGAGCAGCAGCGTGCTGGCGTTGTTCGGACCGCCCTTGGTCATGATGACCAGATGGTCCACCAACTTGAAGGAGTTGATGACTGCGTTGATCGCCACGAACAACGTGGTCGGCATCAGCAATGGGAACGTGATCCGGCGGAACGTGTACCACCGGCTCGCGCCTTCGATGGACGCGGCCTCTTCGAGGTCCGGCGAGAGCTGCTGCAGCGCCGCCAGGTAGAAGATCATGAAGAAGCCGGCCTCCTTCCAGATCACCATCACGATCAGACAGCTCATCACCGTCGAGGGATCGCCCAGCCAGTTCCAGCCACCGAGACCGAAAAGGCCGCGCAACTGATCCAGCAACCCATAATCCGGCGTGTAGAAGAACAGCCAGATATTGGCGACGGCGATCAACGGCAGCACGGTCGGCGTGAAATAGGCCAGTCGCAGAAAGCCGCGGCCGCGTATGTTGCGATTGACCCAGATCGCCATCACCAGGGCCAGGGCAATCGAGGTCGGGATCGTGCCGAGCGCGAACCAGAAATTATTGACCAGCGCCTTCCAGAAGATCGGATCGGCCGCCATGGACCGATAGCTGTCAAGCCCGACGAAGGCCTCCGTGCCATTGCGGCGCGTGACGAACAGCGAATGCCGGATCGTCGCCAGAATCGGAAAGTGCGTGAATGCGAGTAGCAGGACGGCCGCCGGCAGCAGCAGCAGCCAGGCATTCACGGTGTTCCACCACGCTTGCGATCGGGCACGGCGCGGGGCTATTGGCGATGAGACCATGGAGTCGGACATCTGTGAGCCGGCGGGATGGCGGTGGCGCGCCATCCCGCCACGTCCCTATTTGTAGGCGCGCAAGACGCGGTCGGACTGCTGTTGCGCGGCGGCCAGCGCCTCCTGCGGCTTCTGCGCGCCCGTGATTGCGGCCTGCACGGCATCTCCGACGAACTTGTAGATGCGGCCGTTCTCATGAACGGAGAGCTCCGGCACCGCATGCTCCAGCTGATCGCGCGCAACTGTGGCCTGCGGGAAGGCCTTTGCGTAGGCCTCCATCGTCGGCGTCTTGTAGGCGGCCGGCGACACTGCCACGTAGCCGGTCTTCATGCTCCATTCGGCCGCGCGATCCGGAGCCGTGATCCATTGAATGAACTTGACGGCCGCCTTCTGCTGTTCGGGAGACGCACTCTTGAAGATGTAGAAATTGCCGCCGCCGGTCGGTGATCCGCGCCGCTCCCTGGCCGGCAGCATGGCCACACCGAACTGGAATTTCGCGGCGTCCTTGACCGCCGTCAGATTGCCGGTGGTGTGCCACATCATCGCCGTCTTGCCTTCGAGGAAATCGTTGCGCAGCGTCGCCCAATCGATGCTGCCGGCCGGGGCGACGTTGTGCTTGCGCGACAGGTCGACCCAGTACTCGAGGGCAGCGACCGTCTTCGGAGCGGTCAGATAGACCTCGTTGCCGGGCTCGTTCATCATCTTCTGCCCGTTCTCGATCGCCAGCGCCTGCAGCATCCAGTAGGCATATCCGGTCGAGGGAATTTCGATGCCCCAGCGCGTCGTGTTGCCGCCATCCTTCTTGACCAGCTTCTTCGACATCTCGACCATTTCGTCCCAGGACGCCGGCGCCTTCTCGGGATCAAGGCCCGCCTCCTTGAAGGCGTCCTTGTTCCAGTACAGCACGATGGTCGAACGCTGGAACGGCACGCTCCAGGTCTTGCCGTCGATCTGCCCGTTCGCCATGAACGCCGGATAGAACTCCTTGAACCAGGCCTTGTCGCCGACGAGATCGTCAAACGGCACGATCGCGTTCTCGTCCATCAGCGTGAACACGTCGGTCGACAGCAACACCGACAGTTGCGGCGGCTGCCCGCCCTTCATGGCGGTCATCGCCTTGGTCATCGTATCCGTGTAGTTGCCGGCATAGACCGCCATCATCTTGATGTCGGGATTGTCCTTCTCGAAGCGCGAGACCATGTCGTCGATGATCTTGGTGACGGGACCGCCGACCGCGACCGGATAGTACATGGTCAGATCCACCGCGGCGGCCGGGCGTGCAGCCATCGAGAGTACGGCAAACGCCGCTGCCATCAACATCGTTCGTCGCGCAAACATGGGACAATCTCCTTCGTTACTGCGTTTGAAACAGCCGCTGCTATCGACCGGATATCGCCCGCTGGCCCTCTGTGACGATGGTCTCCAAGCGAGTTTCCGAACTTGAATCGAACCGATGCTCGAGCCCGGGTTCCCACGCGATCCGGACATCCTCGCCTGGCCGAACCTTGCTGAAACCTTCGAGCCGCACCGAGATGGGCTGACCATCGACCTCGCACAGAACGATGCTGTCGGCCCCAAGATGCTCGATCGCCCTGACGCGCGCAAAACGGTCCCCGCCCGACACGATGCGGATATGCTCCGGCCGGATGCCGATGAGATGATCACCCTGGCGCAACAGGTTCATCGGCGGCGTGCCGATGAACCGCGCCGTGAATGCCGTCGCCGGCCGGTTATATAGCTCCTCTGGTGTGCCATTCTGCTCGATACGACCATCGCGCATCAGCACGACGCGATCCGCCATCGTCATGGCTTCGGTCTGATCGTGGGTCACGTAGACCATCGTCATTCCGAGCCGCTGTTGCAGGGCGCGGATCTCCGTCCGCATCTCATGCCGCAGCTTGGCGTCCAGATTTGAAAGCGGCTCGTCCATGAGGCAGACCCGCGCTTCCGCAATGATGGCTCGTCCCAGTGCAACCCGCTGGCGCTGGCCGCCAGATAGCTGCGACGGCTTGCGTTCAAGCAGATGCGCAAGGCCAACAATCTCGGCCACACGCCGGAGCCGCTCGTCTCGTTCCGCGCGCGACACGCGACGCACACGCAGTCCGAAGACGATGTTCTCGGCTACGCTCAAATGCGGAAACAGCGCATAGGACTGGAAGACCATGGAGATATTCCGCTGCGCCGGGGTCAGATGGGTCACGTCGACGCCGCCGATGGCGATCGTACCGGCATCAGCATCCTCAAGCCCGGCGATCAGCCGCAGCGTGGTCGACTTACCGCAGCCGGACGGTCCCAGCAGCACAAGTAGCGAGCCCTCGTTCGCTGTCAGACTGACGTCATCGACGGCGCGCATCGCGCCCCAGAACTTGGAGACATGACTCAGCGTGATCGCTGACATGGCCTGTTCGCTCTCACCGTGATGCGGCTACGCCGCTGGCGACGGCTCGCTGCAACGGACCCATGCAAGGCCGCTCACCGCAGACAGACCGGTCCATGCGCCCTCCCTCGTGCCACGCGCATTCGTCGGCGTAGCCACCACGATGTTCATTTGAACATAGCGTAACGCCATATGAAACCAGAAAATTGCGTCCTTGGAGTTCAAATGATACTTTCGTTGAGAACGGAGGGCCTATGCTCAGGACCGCCACGACCCGTCAGACCCACATACTAGAGATCGTGCGCGAGCAAGGCTTCGCCTCCATCGAGCAGCTCGCGGTGCGTTTCGATGTCACTCAGCAGACCATTCGCCGCCTCGTGAATGCACTCTGCGACCAGGGCCTGCTCCGGCGGGTGCATGGCGGGGTCGGCCTCCCGGTCCAGAACCAGAACCTCGCCTATGGCAGCAGGCACAGGTTAAACGCCAGCGCGAAACGGCGGATCGCGCACGCGACCGCCAACCTCATCCCTGACGGGACGTCACTGATGATCGGACTTGGCACGACGCCCGAATACGTCGCGCAGGCGCTCTCCCGCCGTCGGGATCTGCGGGTGATCACCAACAGCCTGAACGTGGCCGCAGCATTCGCGCACAATCCGGACGTGGAGATCAGCATCGCGGGCGGCACGCTGCGGCAACTCGATCGCGATATCATTGGCGAGTCGGCTGCGCGCTTCTTCGCGGGTTTCCGCGCCGACTTTGGTATATTCGGTGTCGGGGGGATTGATGAGGACGGCACGCTGCTCGATTTCCATGCCGATGAAGTCAAGGCGCGTCAATCCATTGTGGCCAATTCGCGAACGTCCGTGCTAGTGGCCGACATCACCAAGTTCGGTCGCAATGCGACGGTCCGGGGCGGCCATCTCGACGACTGCCACCATCTCGTCATCGATGATCGATTGCCTGGATCGTTTAAGCCAATCGCGGACAGGTATGGCGGTCTGATCCACACGGCCCGCGACGCCCGCGCAGATTTCGAACGCCTTGGCCATACCTAGCGGACAACATAGACTCCCTTGCTCAGATCGATCGCGGACTTCAACGCACGGCCGACAATCCGCGCCGCAATCGGCACTGAGCCAGTCCCACGTGCCGCGCACCTACGGGGGCGAGCTCGAGCGGTGGGGAGCTGTTTTCCCGGTGATCCGAGCCCTCGGCTTGAACCAATTCAAGCGTGTTCATCCGGTCTACCTCGGAACAGGCGCTTCCGATTCCAGCAGGGACGCGGCCTTGAGATCGCTCCAGAGCGCGCCCGGCACTGTGGTGGTCAGCGCTGCCACATTGCGCTCGACCTCCTGCGCATTATGCGCCCCGAGAACCACGCTCGCGACCGCGGGATGACCCAGCGCAAAATGTAGAGCGGCCGTCGGCAGCGCTACGTCATGAGCTGCGCAGATACGCTGGATCTCAGCAACCTTCGAAAGGATCTGCGGCGGTGCGTCTTGATAATTGTACTTGGCGCCCTTGATGGCGCCCGTCGCCAGAATCCCCGAATTGAACACGCCGCCAAGCAGCACCGCGATGCCCTGCTTCAGCGCCAGCGGCATGAACTCCTCGAGTGCTGGCTGCTCCAGCAGCGAATAACGCCCGGCGAGCAGCATCACCTCGAAGGACCCGGCCTGCGCAAAGCGCACGCACATCTCCGCCTCGTTGACGCCGATCCCGATGCCCGCGACCACACCTTCGGAACGAAGTTTGTCCAGCGCTACATAGGCCCCGGACATCGCTTCGCGAAACCGATCCTCGATCGCGTCCTTACCGTGGGTCCACACCTCGACATCATGGATCAGCAACAGGTCGATCCGGTCGGTGCCAAGCCGCAACAGCGACTGCTCGACCGAGCGCATGGTGCCATCATAGGAATAGTCGACGACGGCTCGGTGCGGCTGTCCACCAATAAATCCGGACCGAGTCTCCGGCTGGTGAAACGGATCCATCCAGCGACCAGTTTTTGTGCAAAGCACCACATCCTTGCGCGGCACGCGCCGGAGCGCCGTTCCGCAGCGATGCTCCGACAGGCCGTTGCCATAGTGCGGCGATGTATCGAGCAGATTGATGCCGAGCTCGAAGGCACGGCTCGCTGCGGCAATTGCAGTGTGGTCGTCGAGCTCGAGAAAGAGATCGCCGAACGGTGCGGTTCCGAACCCGAGGATGGAAACTTCGAGACCGGTCCGGCCAAGTGTGCGGCGCGGCAAAGCCGATTGCGAAACCATGGTGGATTGCTCTTCCTTCTCCGCGCCTCGATCCGCGCTAGTCTCATTGCAGCGACGCGCAGCGTATGTATTTGCCGTCAGGTGTCAACGCGAGGATTACGGGTCTCGTACAAGACTATTCCGCTCATACATTCGGGTTGCTAAGAAAAGCGGAACCGGCACGCGGGCACTTCACGGCCTGCGGCAACGAGGAGGAACGATGCTCCCCTATGTTACGCACGACGCACGCTTTGCTCGCCTGGTCTTTGGTCACGCCAATCTCGAAAAACTCACCAGCGGCTGCCGCTGGGCCGAAGGACCCGCTTACTTTCCGGCCGGCCGCTATTTGATCTGGTCCGACATTCCGAACAACCGGATGATGCGCTTCGACGAGACGGATTCATCGGTGTCGGTGTTCCGCTCGCCGAGCTTCAACTCGAACGGCAACACGACCGATCACGAGGGGCGGCTCGTCACTTGCGAGCACTTCATGCGCCGCGTCACCCGGACCGAGCATGACGGCTCCATCACGGTGCTTGCCGAGCAGTTCGAAGGGCGTCGGCTGAACTCGCCCAACGATGTCGTGGTGAAATCGGACGGCTCGATCTGGTTTTCGGATCCGACATACGGCATCGACAGCGATTACGAGGGCCAGCAGACCAAATCCGAGATTGGCGCCTCCCACGTGTATCGGATCGATCCAGCGGGCGGCGAGATCAGCCTCGTCGTCTCTGACCGCATGCAGCCGAACGGGCTGGCGTTCTCGCCAGACGAGAAGCTGCTTTATGTCGCCGATACCGGCGCGACCCACGTCGACGGGCTGCCCGCGACGATCTGGTCCTACAAGGTCCAGGGAAACAAGGTCGCTGAGCCCTCGCTGTTTTCCACCTGCCCCGACGGCCTCTACGACGGATTTCGCTGCGACATCCATGGCAACGTTTGGACGTCGGCGGGACGGAGCTTGTTCTGCTACGCAGCCGACGGGACACATATCGGCACCATTCCCATCGGCGAGATCGTGGCGAATGTCTGTTTCGGCGGTCCGCAGCGCAACCGTCTCTACATTTGCGGACAGACATCGCTGTATTCGATCTTCCTCAATACGCGCGCGGTCGTGTAAGGGAAAAGGCGGCGCGGGGCGGCGTGCGGCGCCATCCTCAGCCGTTCTGACCGCGCTTTCGCCGGCCGTCGGTGCCCTCGTCGCCCTGCAGATCGGATTCAAGTTCCTCGATAGCGCGCGATCCGAACTTGCCGGTCTCTGAGCTCGCGGATACTGTGTCGAGCAAGGCAGTTCGTTTCGCTAAAATTTTGATTTACGATGATTTCCAATTTGTAAAGAAGGCGGGCCACCTTAGGCTGGCCATCTAGCTCGTGACGCGTTCGCCCCGCCCGTAGACGAGCAGCATGAAGATGATAACGAGACCATAGATCACTTGGCGGCCCGCCTCCGGCATCTCCATGATCGACAATACACTGTTCAGGAGCACGATCAGGACGACGCCGATCAGCGTGCCGAGATAGCGGCCGCGGCCGCCGAGGATGTTGGTGCCTCCAATCACGACGGCGGCGATCGAGGGCAGCAGATAGGCGTCTCCCATGCCTTGGTAGGCCTTGGTGGAATAGCCGGCGAGCAGCACGCCCGCGAGCGCGGCAGCAAGGCCGCAGAGGACGAAGCAGACCACCGTGACGCGGCGCGTGTTGACGCCGGCGAGATAGGCCGCCGCCTCCTTGTTGCCGATGGCGTAGATGTAGCGGCCGAGCGACATGCGCTGCAGGATCACGACCACCAGCACGGACACCCCGGCCCAGACGAACAGCGCGTTGGGAATGCCGAGCGTACGATCGCCCGCCAGCATCCGCATCAGGTCGGTCGCCCCGGTCTGAGGTGCGTAGCCGCCAGTATGCGCGACCATCAGGCCGCGCATCACGGCATTCACGCCCAGCGTAAAGATCATCGAGGGGACCCGCAGATACGCGACCCCGACGCCGTTGACGAGCCCGACCAGAACGCCGACCCCGAGCCCGACCGGAATTGCGAGAGGACCGCCGACCGAGGTCGCCATCATGGCCGCGGCCGCGAGCGTCCAGGGCACCGACAGATCAATCTGCGCTATCAGGATCACGATCATCATGCCGGCCGAGACGATCCCGAGGAACGCACCGATCTGCAATTGCTGCAGAAGATAGGCCGGAGACAACAGGGGAGCGCTGCCGAAACGGGCGAATGTGTAAACCGTACCCGCGACGAGAATGACGACGATGAACACCGCCGCAATCAGGATCGGGCGATCGTCGCGCGAGAGGCTGAATGAGGCCGCCGTCATCGAAACAGCTCCAACGTGTTCTTGACGCGCAGCATACCCAACGCGCCGATGCTGACGGCAGCGAGCAGGATCACGCCCTCGAACAGCGGCTGCAGAAGAGGGGCAATGTCGAAGATGCGGAAGAAGAAGGAAATCACGCGCAAGACCATAGCGCCGAAGATCGACCCGATCGCACTGCCGGTTCCGCCAAGCAGCGAAGTGCCGCCGATCACCACGGAGGCGATCGAGTTGAGCGTATAGGCGCCGGCCTGCGGAATGTCCGCATTCCCAGACGAAGTCTGGATAGCAAGGAAGAGACCGCCGCAGCCGGCGAAGAAGCCCGCGAGCGTGAAGGCGGCGATCTTGGCGCGCTCGATCGGAAGGCCGGACATATAAGCTGCGCCCTCGGCGGAGCCGATCGCATAGACGGCGCGGCCGAGAACGGAGCGGCGGAACGGCACCCATACCAGCAGCGGAATGAGAACGAGAAGCACGAAGGGGACCGGGATCCAGGCGAACGGCGCAAACCAGGCAGCCGCGCCATCGTCGAAGATGTGCACGGTCGAGGCGAAATCGCCGAGCGAGTTAGTCAGCGCCCAGTTCAGATCAACATCGATCTTGCCGCCCGGGGTCGGACGCAGGAAAAGCGCGATGCCGATGTAGACCGCGCCGGTCGCAAGCGTCGCGATGATCGGCTGGATGCGCCCATAGACGACGACGCAACCATTGATAAAGCCGGCAGCCGCGCCGATCACAAGGCACACGGCGATCCCGAGCAGAATGCCGCTCACGCCGCCCGGAAAGGTGCCGAGGCCGAGATGCACGCCGAACAGGTCGAGATGCAGCGGCGCACCACCTGCCGCGCCGGTCAGGAGGTAGCTTGCAAAGCAGCCGACCATGGTCATGACCGCTCCGACGGAGAGATCAAGGCCCGACATTAAGACCGGCACTGTCTGCGCCATCGCCAGCATGGCGAGCGCAACGATTTCGTCGCCATTCTGCACCAGCACGGCGGAGGAGAAGCCGCGGGGATGCGCGGCGTTGTAGAAAATGTAGAGAGCACAGAACAACAGGATGGCGGTGACCAGACCAATGTTCTGGCGGATCCTGATCGCGAGATCGTCAAGCATGCGCCGCCCTCGCTGCGGTATCGGTGTCGACATTCAGGGAGCTTGCGACAATGTTGGTCTCGGTGAGGTCGTCGCCCTCGAGCTCGCGCACGATGCGGCCGTCATACATGATGACGACGCGGTCGCAGCAGCCGATCAGCTCGTCATAGTCGGTTGAGTAGAACAGGATTGCGGCGCCCTGGTCGGCGAGTTCGCGCATCAGCCGGTAGAGCTCCTGCTTGGTGCCTACGTCGATTCCGCGCGTGGGATCGTTGAGCAGGATGATGCGCGGATCGGTCATCAGCCATTTGGCGAGCACGACCTTCTGCTGGTTTCCGCCCGACAGCGTCGAGACCGCATCACTCGCGGCGTCCAACTTGATCTGCAGCCTCGCGATGGCTCGCTGGATCGCGGTGCGTTCCTTCCCGGTATCGATGAATGGGCCAGTCGAAAGCGCGTCGAGCGATGCGATCGCAAGATTGTCTGCGATCGACATCGGCAGCATCAGTCCTTCGGTCTTGCGGTCCTCAGGCACGAGTGCGATGCCGACCGATTTTGCCGCCGCCGGGGAGCCGGGACGTACCTCGCGATCTGCCACCGTGAGGCGACCAGTGACACCGCGCAAAACACCGAACAGCGCAAGCAACAGGGATTTCTGGCCCTGCCCGTCGAGACCGCCGAGCCCGACGATCTCGCCGGCGCCGATGCTCAGTGAAATGCGATCGAGCTGCCTCTCCCAGCACAGGTTCTCGAGCGCCAGCACCGGCTTCGCGGCATTTCGCGCCGGCTTGGGCGGATACTGGGCCGCGATGTCACGCCCAATCATGAGCTGGATGATATCGGCGGTCGAACGCCTCCCCTTGTCGAAGGTCTCGATATGGCGGCCGTTGCGAAACACCGAGGCCCGGTCGGCGAGCGCCTCGACCTCGTGCATGCGGTGCGAGATGTACAGGATTGCGACGCCCTCGGCCTTGAGCCGCGCCAGCATCGCATAAACCTTCTCCACATCGGCGCTCGTCAGTGCCGATGTCGCCTCGTCGAGGATCAGCAACTGCGGCCGCTTGCCGAGCGCCTTCGCGATCTCGACCACCTGGCGCCTCGATAGGGGCAGATCGCGCACGCGCCTCAGGGGGTTGACGTCCTCACAGCCGATCTCGGACAAAAGCTCTTCGGCGCGGCGGCGCTGCGCCTTCGCATCGATCAGGCCGAACCGCCGCGGCGGGGATGCAATGGAGATGTTGTCCGCGACCGAGAGGTCGGGCATCAGCGATAGTTCCTGAAAGATGCAGACGACACCGGCCGCATTCGCCGCCGACGGCGTGGCGAAGCTGACCTCGCTCCCCGCGAGGCGCATGCGACCGCTGTCGGGCTGCACCACACCGGCAATGATCTTGATCAGGGTCGACTTGCCGGCGCCGTTCTCGCCCAGCACGGCATGAATCTTGCCACGTTCGCAGGCGAAGTCGACGCCTTCAAGCGCGCGAACGCCGGCATAGCGCTTGGAGATGCCGGCAAGCTCCAGGAAGGCGGATTGCGTCGGATCGGCAGCCGGCATGGCCGGGCCTTCACGCAACGACGGCCCGGCGAATGCCGGGCCGTGACAGAGACATCGCTGGAGCCGTCACTGGGTGTTCTTCTCGCTCTGCGACATGATCTCCGGTGCAGTGAAGTTCACGCCGCACGGTGTGAACTGGTTCGGCGCAAAGAAGTTGGCATTGAGCTCGGGCCAGTAATTCGTGCCCGGCTTGAGATCCTTGTAGGTCGCCACTGGAATCGGGATCGAGATCAGCTGCGGCATAATGTTGCCCTGCAGCGCCGAGATCGCCGCCTTGGTCGCGATCGCCACCAGCGCCGGCGACTGGCCGTAGGACATTCCCTTTAGTCCGTCCTTGGCGTGATCGGCAATCTGTTTGCGGTACTCGTTTTCGCCCTCGCCCGACATCGGCACAAAGGGATGCTTGGCAGCCATCAGTGCCTGCACGGTGCCGTCGGATCCGCCTTGGGTGAATACTCCGTCGAAATGACCATGCACAGCTAACGCATCTGCAGTCACCTTCTGCGAGGTGCCGGTGTCCCAATTACCAACCACCTCGGTGATTTTGAAGCTGTTGCCGGGCGATTCTATTACCTCGCGGAAACCGAGATGACGGTCGCGGTCAACGGAGTTTCCCGGGAGGCCACGGACTTCGAGGATGTCGCCGGATTTCTTGCCGCTCTCGTCGATCAGCCATTTGGCCGACATGCGGCCCATTTCCTTCTGGTCCTCGTTGACCATCATCACCTTGTCGGTGTCGAGGACGTTGTCGAACGGCACCACCACGACGTTGTTCTTGTCGGCAAGACGGATGATGCGATCAAAACCGTCGGGAGCTACCGCAATGGTAACGATTGCGTCGAAGCCTTGGTTGATGAAATCCTCCATCGCGCCAAGTTGCGCCGCGACATCGGTCCCGGTGGAAACAACCTTGAACTCCTTGATGTTCTCCTTGATACCCGGCTGATCGGCGAAAGCCTTGGCAGTCTTCACCATCTGGATGCGCCAGGTGTTGCCGACAAAACCGTTGACCAGCGCGATTCTGTAGGGGCCCGCCTTCTTGGGCCACTGAAAGAATTTGGTCTCGGACGACCACGGCTTGAAGCAGGCGGGGTCGGCGCCGGGACCGGAGACGACCTTTGGACCTGCCAGAGCACTCACCGATGACAACAGCAAGCCGGCGCAAGCCAGCCCCGCCAGACGAAGCGTCCACACCATGTCGTGTCTCCCTGAGCGTTTGTGTTCCACCCTAACGCGGCGCGTAGCCATGCCGGGAATTGACTTTCCCATGCGCGTGTCGGGCTAGGATGGCACGCAGCTTGCGATGCTGACAAGCCGAGGGCGGACGCTCCGGCGCGAGACACGATCTGAACGCACGGCCAAACCGACGGCAATTGTGGAAGCAGAAAACGTAACAATGACAGTCGGGTGTTCGTGGGCGGCAAGGGATTGTGCAACGGCGAAGCTGGCGATGGCCGGGCTTTCATGGTGGCATCCACGCGCGTGACGAAAAAAATGACACTCAGGGAAAAGTGTGAATCGCTACGCGAAGCCGAACGAAGCCCGCTTGCGGAAGCCGGGTTTTGAAAACCAGAGGCTGGGACTACTTGCTTTCGTCCGGCGGCCTGGCGCTCCTCCGCTAAGATAATGGCTGTAGCAACGCCGATCGCTCGCAGCTCCTCACTCAGCAGCTCGACGGCGAGATCAGGTATCGCACCGCGACGGTGGCTGGCGAACATGTCACTTGCTTGACACGTTCTGAAGCGCCGGTCTCTAATGTCCTTCAAGGTCCTGCGGTTGGACAGGCAACACTTTCTGCCCCCAAGCAAGAACAGGCTCGACTGCCCCACCCAGCGACTGTCAGGTCAAGGGTGCGGAATCCAAGATCGTTTCCTGGGAGGGAACAATGGACAGACGCCAGACGCTCAAGCTGATCGGTGGTACGGCCGCGTTGGCCGGTGCCGGTTTTCCGGGCTTTGCCTTTGCGCAAGCCCAAAAGGAAATGGTCACGGTCGTGAAGATCGCGGGAATTCCGTGGTTCAACGCACTTGAAAAGGGAATCCAGAAGGGTGCGAAGGATTTCAGCATTAATGCCACTATGGTTGGCCCGGCGAACGTCGATCCGGCACAGCAAGTAAAGCTGCTTGAGGATCTGATTGCCAAGAAGGTCAACGTGATCGGCTTGGTGCCGCTTGATGTAAAAGTCTGCGAGCCCGTACTGAAGCGCGCCCAGGCCGCCGGAATCAAGGTCATCACGCATGAGGGTCCGGAACAGGAAGGCCGTGACTGGAATGTGGAATTGATCGACTCCGTTCGGTTCGGCGAGGTGCAGATGGAACGTCTCGCCAAGGACATGGGCGGCGAAGGTGATTATGTGGTTTATGTCGGGACTCTTACGACGCCACTTCACAACAAATGGGCCGATGCCGCGATTGCCTACCAGCAGAAAAATTTTCCAAAAATGAAGCTCGTCGCCGACCGCTTCCCTGGCGCCGACGAGATCGACACCAGCCAGCGCACGACGCTTGACGTGATCAAGGCCTATCCCAACCTGCGTGGTATTCTCGGCTTCGGTTCGAACGGACCAATCGGGGCCGGAAATGCTGTGCGTCAGCAACGTCTTGGCAAGAAGATCGCCGTTGTCGGCACCGTGCTGCCAAGCCAGGCGAAGTCGCTTATCGCGGATGATACGATCCGCGAGGGTTTTCTGTGGAATCCCACCGATGCGGGTTACGCGATGGTCGCGGTGGCCAAACTCGTGCTCGATGGCAAGCCGATCACGGATGGCGTCGATGTACCCGGCCTTGGCAAGGCAGCCGTCGACGTTGCAGGAAAGCAGATCAAGGTGGACAAGATCATGCGCATCAACAAGGAAACCATCGACGGTCTGATCGCCGGAGGGCTCTAGGCCGGACCGGTTTAGTCGCCTCGTCGCGCTGCATTCCCGGCCCTTCCGGTCGGGAATGCGGGACCACTCGAGTGATCGCACGACTCCATTGCAGGCGAACCTTTGGTGACTTTCCTGGAAATGTCCGGCATATCGAAGCGCTTCGGCGGCGTGCACGCGCTCCGCGACGTCGATCTCACTCTGGAAGTCGGCGAGGTGCATTGCCTGGTCGGTGAAAACGGCTCCGGCAAGTCCACCCTGATCAAGATCATTTCGGGCGTCGAGGCAGCGGAGCCTGGCGGCCGTATCGCAATTTCCGGCAAGGAATATCCTAAACTGAACCCGGTCTACTCCACGCATTGCGGCATTCAGGTCATCTACCAGGATCTTTCGCTATTCCCCAACCTCACCGTCGCCGAGAATATCGCGATGGCGCACCATCTTGGCGGCCTCCATTCGGTGAACTGGGCCTCAATGCGCGCCACCGCGAAGGCCACAATGGCAAAGATCGGCGTTGCGTTCGACCCGGACGCGAAAGTGTCAGAGCTCAGCATTGCCGGACGCCAGCTGGTCGCGATCTGCCGCGCCTTGGCTGCGGATGCCAAACTCCTGATTATGGATGAGCCGACGGCATCGTTGACCCGCCACGAGGTGAACGCCCTGATCGCGCTCGTAAGCGAGCTGAAGCGTGCCGGCATCTGCGTCGTTTTCGTCAGCCACCGTCTCGATGAGGTGCTTGAAATCGCCCAGCGCGTAACGGTGCTGCGGGATGGCGCCAAAGTCGGTACTTTTGCCGCAGACACAATCGATGGGCGGAAACTCAGCCAGCTGATGACTGGCAAGTCCTTCGAGTATCAGATACAGGCGCCTGAGCTTGCCGCTGGCCCGGTTGTGCTGGAAGTTAAGGGCCTGGGCCGCGAGGGCGAGTATGAGGATGTAAGCTTGCAGTTGCGCGCGGGCGAAGTAGTGGGTCTCACCGGTCTGCTCGGCTCAGGGCGAACCGAATTGGCGCTATCCCTGTTCGGCATGAAGCCGCCCGATCGCGGCACTATCGCACTTGACGGGCGGCCCATCGCCCTCCGTACAAATGCAGAGGCGATCGATCGAGGGATCGCCTACGTATCCGAAGATAGGCTTACGCTTGGTCTCATCCTGAATCAGTCCGTCACGGCGAACGTCACGCTTACGGTGCTGGATCGTCTGGCTGGCGCGTTCGGCCTGATTGCCGCACGCGCGCGACAGACCCATGTCGCTCGGTGGGTTGCTGAACTCGGGATCAAGGTCTCCAATCCCGCCAACCCGGTGAAGACGCTCTCCGGGGGCAACCAGCAGCGGGTCGTGCTCGCCAAATGGATGGCGACCAATCCGCGGGTGCTTATCCTCGATAGCCCCACGGTGGGCGTCGACATCAGCGCCAAGGACGGCATTTACGAAATCATCCGGCGGTTGGCCCGCGACGGCGTCGCGGTCTTGATGATATCGGACGAAATCCCCGAGGTCCTTTATCATAGTCATCGCGTCTTGGTGATGCGGGAAGGTCGTTTGACAACCGACGTGCCTGCCGCAGCCACTTCCGAAGATGCGCTTCGGCAGGCCGTCAATGCCTGAATCGCACATGGCATCATTCGGCAGGTTTCGTCGCAGCCATGAGTTCTGGCTGCTGATAGTGATCCTTGGGCTCTGCGCCAGCTTGGGCTTCGCGAACGCCCAATTCCTGACCATGCAGAATCTGTTTGATCTGCTGACCTCCTATGCATTTGTCGGCATCCTAGCGCTCGGGCTGCTGGTCGTCCTGATCGCCGGCGGAATCGACATCTCATTCACCGCGACCGCGTCGGTGGCGCAATATGTCACACTTTCGCTTGCCAATGCTTACGGGGCGAACTGGATCGGCGTCTTCGCCATCGCGATTGGAATTGGCGGTGCGCTCGGTGCCCTCAACGCGATTTTCATCCAGAAACTTCGAATACCATCGATCATCGTTTCGGTCGCGACGCTGAACATCTTCTATGGGCTTCTGATCTTCTTCACCGGCGGCAAATACATCTATTCGTTGCCCGACTGGTTTGCGACCGGAATATTCTGGTTCGAGTTCGAATGGGGCAAGGATAGCTCGTACGGTGTCAATCTGCAGATCCTCGCGCTCGTGCTGGCATTTCTCGTCACCTGGCTCCTGCTTAACCGAACCAATATCGGCCGGCAAATCTATGCCATGGGAGGCAATACCGACGCCGCACAGCGGCTCGGCTTCCACATTTTCGGCCTCAATATACTGGTCTATTGCTACATGGGTGTCATGGCCGGAATCGCCTCCCTGATTCAGGCACAACTCGCGCAGTCCGTTGCCCCGACGGTGCTGGTGGGCAAGGAACTCGATGTGGTCGCTGCCGTCGTGCTCGGCGGCGCCAGCCTGATGGGCGGCGTCGGCACGGTCTTCGGCACGTTTTTGGGCCTGACACTGCTCGCGGTACTCCAAAATGGAATCATTTTGCTGGGCGTTTCGTCCTACTGGTCGCCGTTCTTCGTCGGCTTGGTTATTCTCATTTCGGTCTCTGCGACCGCCTGGTCGCAGCGCGAGCGGCGAACCCGGAGCGCGCCCCGATGAGCAACGCCCCTGCCCTCTCGCTTCGCCGGCGCATGGTCGGTCTCGCCAGCAGCGGCACAGTCGCCACCCTCATCCTGCTGTTGTTCGCACTCTGGGTCGTGTTCGCGATCACGATCGGCGATCGGTTCTTCTCGGTCAACACGCTGCAATCCATGGCTTTCCAGATGCCCGAACTTGGCATCCTCTCACTGGCGATGATGCTGGCCCTGCTATCTGGTGGACTCAACCTTTCCATCATCGCAACCGCCAATCTGTCCGGACTGACCATCGCCTTCCTGCTGACGCGCTACATCCCGGGGAGCCAGGGCCTTGCCTGGGTCGGCATTCAGGTCTTTGCGATCGCTGCAGGATTTGCAGTGGCTGCATTGGTCGGCCTCCTCAATGGTTTTGTCATCGCCTATCTCGGCGTTTCGCCGATCCTGGCCACGCTCGGCACGATGACGCTCTGCAAGGGTCTCGCGATCGGCCTGTCGCGCGGTAACGTCATCTCCGGATTCCCGGAGCCGATTGTGTTTATCGGCAACGGAACGGTTTTCGGGGTACCCTTTGCTCTGATCGTACTTGCGTTCTGCGCCTTGCCCGTCGCGCTCATGCTGAACGCGACGCCGTTCGGTGCAAAGGTTTACATGATCGGCTCGAACGAGAAGGCGACCCGTTACTCCGGCGTCAATACCCGCGCCGTCCTCCTCAAACTCTATGTATTTTCCAGCTTGCTCGCGGGCGTGGCGGCGGTCGTCATGTTGGCACGTTTCAATTCGGCCAACGCGGCATACGGCGAGAGCTATCTGCTGGTCACCATTCTCGCGGCCGTGCTCGGCGGCATCGATCCGTTTGGCGGCTTCGGCAAAGTCGGCGGGCTATTGCTTGCGTTGATCATCCTTCAGGTGATCTCCTCGGCATTCAACCTTCTGAACCTCAGCCAATTCCTCACGCTAGCGATCTGGGGTGGAATCTTGATTGCCGTCGCGGCGGTTCCTCATGTCGCCGGCAAAGCGCCGCGGTAGCCGGCGATGATGCGCTCGATCGTCTCGAACCCTATTGCAGTTCTCGACATCGGCAAGACCAATCTCAAACTGGTCGTGGCGAGCGACGACGGCTGGCCGCTCGAAACACATGGGCTTCCAAATGTGCCTATGGCTCAGGGGTCGTACCTCGCCTATGACCTTGCCGGGTTAGAAGAGTGGTTTCTCGATACCCTTGCCGACGTGTCTCAACGCCATGCCATTGGCGCCGTGATCGTGGCTGCGCATGGATGCGGCGCGGTTCTCGTCGACGGTGATACGCCAGTGCTGCCGATGATGGACTATGATGCCGTCTCTCCGCCCGCAATCGATGAAGCATATGCCCGGATCGCGCCTGGTTACGATGAGGTGTTTTGCGGAATCGGAGGGGCGATGCGGCTCGGAAAACAGCTGCTTTGGCAGGAAAGCGCGTATCCCGTCGAATTCGCTCGCGCAAAAGCCTATCTGACCACCGCGCAGTTTTTCGCCCTGCGGCTTGGTGGACGTGCGGCCAGCGAAATCTCGCAGCTCGCGGCTCAGAGCCATATCTGGGACCTCATCCACCGTCAGCCTTCTTCTCTTATGCGTAAGCGCGGTTGGAGCCATCTGTTGCCCGAATGCGTACCCGCCGGTGAGGTGCTAGGGACGGTTTCGGAATCTGTAACCAGGCGCACTGGCCTGGCGCAATCGACCGAGATCCTCTGCGGCGTGCATGATTCCAACGCCAACCTGTTTCGCTACAAGGCCGCCGGCATGGCCGATGCCTCGATCCTATCGACCGGTACTTGGATGATCGGCTTTCAGCGCGGCCTCCCCCTGGACAAACTCGATTGCGCGCGCGCGATGGTTCTCAATATCGATGTCGATGGGGAGAATGCACCTTCGACGTTGATCGCGGCCGGCCGCGAATACGACCTCATCCGCGGGGAACATTTTACTTCTGATGCAGCCGTCCTTGCCGCATTGCCCACCCTGCTGTCGAGAGGAACCCTGGCGCTCCCCTCATTCGTCGGCGATGATGGATTGTTTCCGGGCGCTGCTCGCCGCGGACGGGTCATCGGGCCGCCCCCCGAAACGCCTGCCGAATGGCAAGCATTGGCGGTGCTCTTCGCAGCGTTCAGCGCAAACCGCTGCCTTGATGCGCTCGAGAGCTCAAAACGCATAGTCATCGATGGTGGCTTTGCCGCAAACCTGCCCTTCGCCCGTTGTCTTGCGACTTTGCGATCCTCGCAGAGTGTCTGGGTGAGTCGATCTCCCGACGGAACGGCGCTTGGCGCTGCGCTGCTGTGGCGGCGATTCTCGCGTACGCTGCCGGTTTCAAGCGTGATCCTTGAAGCCGTCACATCACTCAGCAACGATAGGTTCGAACCGCGCGACCTTTCCACCGCTTACCAGTCCTGGATCGCTTTCTCGGAGCCCGCTTCATGACAGACCGTAATCATGCCGATCTCCGCCAAGGCATTGTCGATACCTGCAGGGAGATGAATCGAAACGGTCTCAATCAGGGCACATCCGGCAATCTTTCGCACCGGATTCCAAACGGCATGCTAATCACGCCTACCAGTCTGCCCTATGATCGGATGCAGCCAGAGGACATTGTCGCGATGGATTTTGCCGCGAACTACCAGGGCAACCATCGGCCTTCATCCGAATGGCGCTTTCATCGCGATATTCTGCGAGCACGCGAAGACGTCAACGTCGTGCTGCATACGCATTCCACCTTCAGCACGATTCTCGCCGTTCACGAACGTGATATTCCCTGCTTCCACTATATGGTCGCAGTTGCGGGTGGCAACGATGTCCGGTGTACGCCATATGCTTGTTTCGGCACGCAGGCACTATCGGACTACGCCCTCAAGGCCCTCGAAGATCGCGACGCTTGCCTCCTTGGCCATCATGGCTTGATCGTGACGGCCCAGACCTTTGAAAAGGCGCTTTGGCTCGCCTTGGAGGTGGAGACGCTGGCGAAGATGTATGTCCATGCGTTGGCTATCGGCGAGCCGCCGCGCCTCAGCGACGCTGAAATGGCGCAGGTACATGAGCAGATGAAACGCATGGGATACGGCCAGGCGCCTGACCTTGACGATGTCGGCGATGTTCCGCGCGCCTTACTGGACTCGAAACGGACAGCACATTGATGGTGGATTTCACGGACAGCTGCCACCGAGTTCGGTCAGCACCGGCCCACGCGAATGTTGCAACAGTCGCAAAGGTGTCAACGGACGTTGGCTAGGGTGCTTTCAAGCTGAGAGTGGCGGAAGAGTGAGGCCGCCCACCACCGATTCTACACGCAAGCAAGAGCAACGGGCTTTGGACTCAAAGCACAGCAGGCCACCTGGATCTCCGGAGAGAGCAATGGCGATGAGCGAAAGAGGTTACCGTAAATCATAAACCAGCGTCTACGTTTGAAGAAACGTTAGCAGCTTTGAGCAGCTTTCGCGAGAACTGTAGTCGCACGACTCCACCGTCCTCAAGAAATATGAGGCAGCGACGACCGCGCATCGACATATTCGGCAGAGTTTCCGGCGCCCCTGCCGACCGCAACCTGATCGACCTTTATGCCGACGCCGGCCTGGAGTTCATCAGCGACAAAACGTCCCGATGACAAGCTTGGGATCGCGTTTGGTTATGCGCATATCTCGAAACGCGCCCAGCAGCTCGACAGCGATTACCGAACTTTCGTGGCATCCACTGACTACAACGCGCGTTCGTAATCCGGAAACTACGCGGGGCATGTCCTGGCCGCTAAGATCGCCCCGTGTTTTTCCTGTGGAATGGGTCCATGTCGGGCGGAGGGGCCCATTCTATGTCGCCGAAGGCTTTTCTCGCAGCCGGACTCGTTTTCCGGTAAGCCTGAACGAGATCACTTTTTCTGGCGCTAGTTTTCTTGCTGGTCTACTTCAAGGCCATGAACTCGCTGCTCGACCTGTCACGCTTGGTCCAGGTCGTCGCGCCGCCCATCCTGGTCTTGGTCTGCGACCGCTTCTTCACCGCGCCTTTGCGCGTTGTCGCCGACCGGTTTGTCGGCAGCCACGGAGTCATCCTCCTATGTTGGTGTGGTGATTGATCACTGGAATGATGGTAACTTGCCGGCTGGCCTCGTCCTCAATTGCGATGCGGCGCGGGTCGTGCACGCGGGGGGCAGACGCAATCTCGCTGGCGGTGGTCCTGGCTTTGGCCAGGGCATCTTCATCGTCACGGCAGTCCAATCCCGATGGATCCTTCAATGCCGTCCCGTCCGGCCGCCAACCCAGCACGCTTCAGCTTGACGAGCTGCTGAAACCTCTGCTGGCGGCGTGGAATGAGCAGCGCTCCACGCTGCGTAGTCCGAGATAACCGACCCGCAAACGGATCCGCTGTCTTAAGCATGACGAACGCCCGGGCCTTCGTTTTCTATTGCGCGCAATGAAGGCTCACTAGCTCACGTTAGCAACGGGTCACAAGCCGCCGACGCTGGCCCCTGGCTGCAAACTTCCGGTCTGCCCTTGTGAACCGACATGCAGCGACACCGCGTAAGGAAGCGATGGGCCAAAAGCTGGCCTCGCGCCAATTGCTCAATTTCTCCGAATTGGTCGAATGAATCTTTAGCGAGGCGAGGCTAATTGCGAGAATGGTAGTCAACCCGGGAGCGAACGATGAGATGGCTCAGGTGGCAGCTCGCGCGCAGTGACGTCTTCGTCGTCCTCTTTGCCGTTGTTCTGATATGTGTCTGTGCTGTCGTTCTTGTTCGATATCCGTCCGTTCATCAGGCATCTGGCTTCGGCCCAGATTGGGATTGCAAGAGCGTCCCCAACAGTGAGCCAGTTTGCATCAAGAAAACTAGCCATTAGCTTGACGACTGCTGTGGGTCACCGCAATCACCCCGAAGCAATTCATGGCTAAAAGGAGGACATTCCCGGCGATGTCGAGCACAACGGTTATCCCGTGCTGTGGCATGGAGTAGGTCCCCAGCACGTGTTCGTAAAGACGAACGCTCGAAGCTTTTGCAATGGGTCAAAATGCGAAGAACTCAAGTTGAACAACCTAGTCTGCTGTGGCGCGATGAGCGGACCTCCTCCGAACGAGGCGCAACTTGATGGGCCACAAGGGGGTGCAGTCCACTCCCCTCAGGTGCGCGGACCCGGCGCTCCAGGTCATCAGTAGGCAGGGTGGCTATGTTGAGCAGCCTATGTCGGAGATTTAGTTCGCACTCAGGGACGAGTGCGCCATGTTCCGTGGCTAAGTGACGACTTTGAGCGATGGTTTCGTTGGCTCGCTCGAGCCGGCGGCGTGTCTCGGTGCTGAATTCTTCGGCCATTTTGCGCTCCTAACATGCAGGCGGGAGCGCGGAATTGTCTCTCAGCCACCGGCGCCTACGGTTAGACCCTCGGCCGGCGATGCGTATCAACGTGCGGAGCCGCCTCACATTGCTGGCGGTTCCCTGGCTCTCGTCCAAGGCGCGGTAAGTCAGCGCTTGGAGAGGTTTTAGGAGGAAGCCCACCATCCGTCGGGGAATGGCTCCAGCAAAGTCCGATTGACTTGGTTGTCGTTGTCAGGGGCTGATAGCGCCTGCATTCCAGCTTGGTGGCGCGCGGCGACGGAAGCGGACAGACAGGGCGCCTGGTTCACGAGTTCGAAGGCGGCGCGAAGCAGGATGTGTCAAGCGTAATGGAGGCACACTGCGGGCGCTTCGCTCTGCTTCTTCGACTAGACCTCGAATATATTCCAATTCTGAGAGCTGAGAGGTGAGTTCGCTAAGTCGTTGGGCATAAAGGATTGCGCGAGAGCTTCGCATGAATGTTCTCCCCTATGCAAAAACACTATCGGGAAAAGCAGCGTAAGCGCTTAGCCGCAACCCTATTGAGGCTGGCTTGACGTTTTGCGGAATCGCCACGGCATGAGGTCTTCGATGCGGCTATGGGGATGGCCGTCGATG
>NZ_JADPJC010000142.1:0-31314 GCF_023073215.1 Bradyrhizobium sp. 35 | reverse complement strand
ATCGACGGCCATCCCCATAGCCGCATCGAAGACCTCATGCCGTGGCGATTCCGCAAAACGTCAAGCCAGCCTCAATAGGGTTGCGGCTAAGCGCTTACGACGGAAAAAGCGATGCCAATTGTGAGCCAATCCGAACCCAAATACAAGGCATCGCTATCACAAGCGATGGTGCCAGGACTCCGGACTACGCAAGCCTAAATGGCACCTTCACGTGCCGGGTTAGGTCTTCGCGGCTGTGGCTTCCGAAGGACACCTGGACGTTGATCAACGTCGCGCAGACGATGATTTAAACTGTGCAGGCGAGTCGATGCCCCGTCATGGCCGCGCAAGGTAGACCGACTCTTATTCCCGCGCGTCAGGACCATCGTCGTGCCCGGATTCACCTGGAAGACCGGTGTCACCATATGCGCCGCGCCGTCACGCCCGCTGGTCATGTCCAGTTCGAAGGGCGCGAAGGCTCTCTGCCGTGCTGGACCCTTCGCTCCTTCCCGATGAAATGAACGGATCGACAATCAGACGCAGTAGTAGGTCGCTGCCAGCTTAGCCTATCGATTGGAGGTCGACACGGGTGAGGACGCTGTGCAGCCGCTGTGATGACGGAAAGTAGTGGTCGTGCGGACTGAACTTGATGATTTGATGCGGTGGCTCTCCGAAACAATTCTGAATAAGATGGTCGCATTGCGTCCGTGAGCGACATCACACGTCGATCCCCGCACCGATTGCGTCAAGATAACGTGGGCTAGGGCCAGCGGCGAAGGAACGGCCGATGCCAGGAACTCTCCAGGAACAACTGGACCAAGTTGAGCGCGACATCCAACTGTACAGGGAGTTTGATAAGGCAGAGAAAATTCGTTTCGATCGCGAATCCTGCTTGTGGACTGCAGAGGAGCGCATCGAGTGGCAGGAGACACAATCTGACAATGCTCAACGACTTCGAGAACTGCTCGAGGAGCGAGGCACTTTGCGCAGCCGGCTGGGCCTATAAAGGCGAAAGTCGAAGGGTGCTGCAGGCAGCAAAGAAGAATTATCAGGTATCCCTTACTCTGATGCCAGTTTGGACACCCCTTGGCTGACCGTTGCGGCTAGCAACATTAGCAAGTTTCGCCATATTCGAGCGTCGAATATTGTTAATCTCCTTCAGCAACATTAGGCGTCGAAGCTGTGCTCCGCTTAGGAGCGATTCAAACAGCCCGAGGATCTCACGCGCCTGAACGTAGACTTCCATGCTGATCGCATGTTGATCGAAGCCGTACGATCGAAGACGGGTCTCGATATCGAGGGCAGCAGAAGGATCTAGCTGCCAGTCCAGTGCGTTATGGATGGTGTAAATTTCAGCTACATCCTGAAAGCCTGGCGCGATCCCGGCGACATCAACACGCCGAAGCGTCATTTCGATTGCTTTTTGACGATAGGTATTCAGGAGCCTGTGCCGTAGCACGCGATACCGTTGCATCTCCCAGGAAAGTTCGGCGATGTCGATGGCGAGCAGCCATTCGACAGCGGTTTCAGGGGCGATGTCGCGGAAGATTGCGGCCTGGAGCGCATGATAGTGGTCGATGCTCTCTCCCGGCAGGAGCTGAGGCAGCGGACAAAGCGCCTCGAACTGAGGCGGCAAGAGGCTTGCCGACTGCGATTGGGGGAGGCTGACAGGACCATTCATTGACCTCGCGTCTCCGACAGCGGATGCGACGACGGTGCAGCAACTGGTGCTCCATTCGTTGGATGGACGGGACTCGCATCCCAAAGTTTCTTTGCAATCGGCAATGGCGAAATTTGCAGATTGGTCCACCAGGCTCTTTCGTCTCCCTGTCGATGTAGGGATAGGTGATGGGATCGGCAAAGCGGGACGGTGAACTCGTCGCTGACTTTTCGTCCCAGGGCTCGCGGTTGAGCGAATTTCAAGTGATGCGCATCAGCGGGGGTCTTCTGGCAGACCAGACAACCCTGACTGCGAATGAAGCCGAGGTGATCCTTGCTTCGTCTCCGAGGCGGCTCTTTCGGAAGGCGAGGCCGACTCTGCTCGCTGACAAGGTGACCTATGTTCAGAGCCAAACAATCCTGATCGAGGTCATTGAGCGAGACGGACACGACGTATTCGACTATGAGAGAGCTAGCCAAAGAGCGGTCGGGCTTGGCAACACGGATCGCGCGGCAGTTTAGACTGCTTGAAATAGCTTCGGCCAATGAAGGACCGAGACAGCCGCGTCAACTCAAGGATAATCATGTCGGATCGCCGGAAGATCGATCGTTCGGAGGTCGACTTGGTCGCCTACATTTTTGGAGATGGCGGCAGCCAACGCTGCCGCGTGTTCAACATCTCGGAGGACGGGGCTGGGATCGAGTTATCGACGAAGCTGCACATGCCTGCCACATTCAAGATGATGTTGGAAAGAGACCGTATCATCAGAGATTGTCGTCTCGTTTGGTCGAGTGATACTCGCATCGGCGTCGTGTTCAAAGCCGATTGAGTCGGCTCCGGTAGGTTGTCGGTGCCAGCCAAGTGCCCCAGGGGACAAGGTGGGGTAGTGTTACCACGCTGTCTAGCGGCAGGCATCGAGCGTTGTTGCTGCGGGTCAACGACGACACACGCTGCGGGGGCTGTCAGGAGGGCGCCCGGTGATCCGTTTCGCAAAGACCCTGTCGTTTTTGACAGGTGCGGGCCGTCCCGACATGTGGGCATGGTCGCGATTAAAGGACGAGAGCCGCGGCTAGCCGCCAGACCGGTCGGGGGTGGTGCTGCAGGTGGCAGAGTAACCCTGGTTTCCGCGTTTGGCCCGCTCCGGGCCGAAAAGCCGGGGCGGGCCTTTCGCACGGGCCCCTAACAAGAAGATCTCCGGCAATCTGACAGCAAAAGGCCCGCCGGCTCACACTGGCGGGCCATCTCCGTTACGAGAACGTCGCGGTACCGTTCCCTGTTTGTCTCAATGAATCTACGTAAAACTACGGGGCGTCTCATTTGAGACTGCCGTCGTTTTAGATCGGCTCTAAACGGGGCTGGATGAAGCACTCAACTGCACGACCATGCGCGAATATCGAGCTTACGTAATCGGGGCTGACGGGCACATAGCGCTTCGGGTGGACTTGGTGCTCCCCGATGAGACGACAGCCCGGAAACGAGCCAAGCAGCTTGTCAATGGACATGCCGTTGAGCTTTGGGAAGGCGCAACCAGGATCGAAAGATTGGAGCCAGAACAGTAAGGGAGAGCGCCGCCGGGCTCGAAATGCCAGTCCCCCCGGCGGCGCTCTTGTCTCAAACTGGGCACTGAAATCCCAGTCCGTCTTCAACAGAGCAATGATTATGCCACAGGCTAATGACAGCGCCTTGCTCGCCCCCCGGTCCCCGGTCGGGCGGCTTTTCATTTGGGCAAAAGCCGCCCGTTGCATCCGGCAGATGACATTTACCGCGTTAGCGGGCTCGCAGTTTTTGTGTGTGATTATTGTAGGGGCGTTTCATGCGTAATTTTGCTCGCGCAGATGTCCTGCGCCGCCAGTATCTGGATGCACTCATCTCTGAACTTTCCGAACTCGAAGCCCTTCGCAACCGCGTGCTCGAAGCTGAGCAAAGAAGGATTGGCACGCCGCACCGACGGCGGAGAGGATCAGTCAGAAGAACAGCTAAAGTTCGCGGGCGCCTCTAAGCTTCCGCGCTCCACAGACGACTAGTTGCCAGCTTCCCCTCGTAGCCCCAAGCTACAGACAATCCGTGAGTCGGGGGGATTCGTGGAACGAAAGCCGTTTGAAAGCATGTCGGTTGAAGAGCTGTGGCGACTCCACACGCTCGTCAATGACGTTCTTGCCGTGAGGCTCGTGGCCAAGAAGGAAGAGCTGGAGCGACGGCTCGGGTTTCTCAACCGAGACGACAAGACTCCTTCGCAATAGGCATTGAGCGAGAGAGGCTTGCCGCAGCAAAGGTGTGGGAGGACCAGCGAGGCTGGCTGAGCTGGCGGGCCTTTCCGTTATGAGAGGCAAGCGACGATGGCGAGAACCACGTCAGCGCCGAGATCACCCGAATACGCCGTGAAGATAAATCCCGCACCAACAACAAGCGCAATTGCTTTAAGCGTAATCATTTTGAAATCCCCTCGTTAGTACGGAGGAGGGTAGACCCAGACCATTTCCGGAGTGCTTCGCGCAACGCGGCAAACGGTTTCGTTCACCAAGGCGTTATCCGGAAGCTGCTGGCCGCTAAAGGCCGCAGCAGGGGACACTGCTGCGGCCCGTGCGTGGTCAAATGAAGCCGGGTTAAAAGGATCAAGTGAAATATGCAGCCAGCCCCGGGGAGATGATCGTAATCCAGCGTTTCAGGCTTGCAATATGCCGCTTCCACGATCGGCAGAAGGCTTAACATGCATCATGCGCCGGCTCTGCAGTCCATGAAGGTCGGGAACAAACGGCAATCGGGGCGCGTTCGTCTCCAGATCCGGGCGATGTCTCGGAGCGGCGCGTAGAACTTCCGGCCTCAGGAATCATCCTCTGGCCCCGGCGTTTTGTGGCACTACATGGTGCCGGTTGAATTAGCCGTCGCCTATGCCATTTGGCATATGAAAGTTCGGCGGTCCGAAGGCAATTTTTCCTCCATGGACAGCGACCGGGACATGTTGGCAATTTAAAGAGACGCCCCCGGCTTGGAGGGTCCTCGGAGGTTAGGCCGGGGCGGCTCCGTCAGCTTGGGCGAGCTAGCGAGACAGCAAGCCGGGCAGTGATGCTAGGTTCCTACAGCTGTCAGCAACCGCACATAGGTGCCGCTCTCATGCAGGTCCAGCCAGCCCTTCTGGACGGCGCACCTGATGCCGGCGCCGAACTCCGCGCCGCTTGCCTTGAGCGTGTAGAGGAATGGGTAGTTGATCTTCTCGATATGGATTCTGGCGACGCCAAGATCACACGTTTTGGTGGTGCCGTAGTTTTTCGTCAACCCACGCCGCAGCAAATGCTCAGTTTTTCATGAATAGAGGAAGTCCGCTTCGGACCGCAAACGGACGTCTACTGCGTTCTAAAATCGCTGCGTAAACAAAGACAGACCGACGCCAATCACAATCAAAATCATCATAACGCACGTGGGACGTACAGGCGTCGGCGCTCCTGGCCGGAACGTTCGCAATGTGATTGCAACATACAGCATCGGGATCAACGCGACGGCTGAGACGGTCAAGATCGCCCACGGTGCCCAGCGTTCGCCCGTGTAAAGCGCAAAACACAACCAAAGGAGCGTAGCGCCTAATGTGGCAAAGCCACTGCCAATGATTTTAGCATGCCGAGAATGATTGCTCGAACACCCGGATCGAGTTCGTTGAAGGGCTTTCCAACTACGATAGCGTGATACGGCAGGTAAGTTTCGCGACGCATATATCTCACACCGAACAAGACTCCTCCGAGAGCCACAACAATCACCATCGCCAACGCCAAATCTTGCATCCTTTCGACCCCGCCTATTCGATGCCTTCGCCCGTCTCGGCAACGACAGCTAATACTCTTATGTTTCAATAAATGGCATCAACCCTGCTGGCGCACTTTGTATCGCCTCGGCCTGCGAGGTCTGCTCAGGGTCAAAGGCTGCTCTAGCCGAGAGGTATGCAGTTCCGCTCACCTCCGGAAAGCTGACATCGCGTCCTCTTAGCGAAGGCGACCATCGTTGTTGAATCGGACCGGAATCGCTTTTCCGGGAACGAAAGCTTCTAGCCGCTATTGGCATGCGGGGTAAGGGAAGGGCCGGCATCCAGCGTCGCGGGCCAAGCTAGGCCCGATCGGAGCAGAACCCGGCGTTCACAGCTATTGTTTTCTTCCGCGCATGAACCGCCGCAGCAATTTCAGCGGATCGGCCTCGAGTGCCTCGGCGATGGCGATGAACTCAATGACGTCAATCGGCGCTCGCCGCCTTCATATTTGGCGACGAAGGATTGCGGCTTGCGCAGCTTCTTGGCGAGCGCCTGCGACGCGCGGATTCCTGATCTCGCGCAGGAGCAGTATGCGCTTGGTTTGTGCGGCGTTGAGCAGCCCCTCGAACAGGACCAGGACCTCGCGCACCTGAACGTAGACTTCGGTGGTGATGGCGTGTTGGTCGAAGCCATAGGTCGCAAGCCGCGCGTCGATCTCGGTCGCGGCGACGGGATCAAGTCGCCAGCTTAATGCGTTCTGCCGCGTGTAGGACTCGGCCTCCGCTTCGAACTCGGAATCGATCCCGACCAGATCGATGCGACGCAGCGCCGCTTCAATCGCGCTTTGGCGATAGGTCTCGAGCAGCTTGTGCCGCAACATGCGGTAGCGCTGGATGTCCCAGGACAGCTCGGCAATGTCGATGGCGAGCAGCCATTCGATGGCGGAGCGCGGCGCTAGGTCGGCGAAGATCGCCTGCCGCAGCGCGTGGTATTGGTCGAGCTGTTCGCCGGGCAGCAGCAGGGGCGGCGGCGCCAAGGCCTCAAACTCGGCCGGCAGCGCGGTCGCGGTCAGCTCGCGCGCCGTTTGGACGAGGCCGTTCATCGGACTGAGGCCTCCGATCCAAGGTTGACCGGAAACGGCGCGGTGCCGATCGCGGTGTCGGCCGGACCGTGGACGGGGCTCGCCGCCCACAGCTCCTGCGCGACCGGCAACGGCGCGATCTGCAGGTTTGCCCACCAAGCCCGCTCGTTGCCGTGTCGATGCAGCTCCTCGTGATGGGCGCGGCACAATGGCACGGTAAATTCGTCACCGACTTTGCGGCCGAGTGCTCTGGGTTGGGCGAATTTTAGGTGATGGGCATCGCACGGGGTTTGCTGGCACACCAGGCAGGGCTGCGCCCGGACAAATAGCAGGTGCGCCTTGCTGCGCTTGCGGGGCGGCTCCTTGGGATGGACGAGCCCGGACTCGGGGAGAGCTGGCTGCAACGCGGCCTCGGTGCCTGCAGCAGGACTGGGTGCCGCTGGCGAGCTTGGGTCGCAATCCAAGGCGGCCGCTTGGTCGGCGGCTGCGAGACCTGCGTCGTCCTCTAGCTTGGCCTGATAGGCGGCCTCGACGAGCTTGGCGTCCGGCTCCAAAAGGGTGTTCTTGCGCGGCAGGCTGGCCTTGGCCCAGGCGAGCAGGTCCGCGCTCTCGGTCAGGGATGCGAGCTGGCGCAAGAGCTGGTCGCGGAGCTCGGCGGAGTCTGGCGGCGCCAGCACCGGTGCGCGGTTGACAATGCCCCGGGCGGGCTTGGCTGTCGCCCCTTGAGCTACTTGCGGCCCCGCCGCCGGCGAGGGGGCATCGGGAGCGTCCAGATCATCCTCGCCGGCAATCCCGACCAGCGCGAACAGGGCGTAGCGTCGGGCGTAGGTCAGCGCCGCGCCCATCCGATGCGGCGCCTCGATGTCCCTTGAGGCGCAGACCGGCCAGTCCGAGGAGATCCACTCGCCGGAGGAATGGGCGAGCAGGGTGGTGAGGTGGATGTGGCCGGTGCTGGCCTCGACCCGGGTGCTCTGGATGGTGGCGATCTCCTGCTGGCTCAAGGTCTTGCGCACGATGTCGAGGCCGCTCGCCAGCGAGGCATAACGAAAGGTGCGGTCCTCATCGCGCAGGAACGGCGAGCGGATCTGCGCGGTCAGGGTCTTTTCCGGGTTGGTCAGTTCGGCTTGGGCGCGGGCCAGCGCCGCCGCGATCGCCCCGATGTGCTCACTGGCCTGGTGCATGGACGCGCTCCATCTCAACCGGATCAAAGCTGATCGCGCCGGCTTTGGAGCGTTTGGCGCGAAGTCCGTGGCCAAACGCTTCCTTGGCATCCTCGGGCAGCAGCTTCTTGAGTTCGGCCTTGACCAGTTCGTGCTCGCCATGGGCGGCGCGGGTGCGCAGGTAGGTCGCCGCGCAGTCGGCCCACAGATTGGACGCGGTCATGTCGACGACCTTGACGGCGGCCAACCGCGGCCGCGGGGTCTCGATCCCGAACAGCAGCGGCGGCTCGCCGTTCTGCACGCAGCGCCAGAACTTCTTTTCGGCCGTGAGCAGCAGGTGCTGGTAGAGCGGATCGGCATGCACCGTGAGCTCGACCCATTTGCCGCCGCCGGTAATGATCGAGAGCACCGCCGAACGGGCTGCGACCACCCACATGTTGTGCTGCAGCTGCGCCATGTGCTTGTCGGCCGCGGCTTCCTCGGTGAAGGCCCAGGGCAGCATGAACTTGGCCTCGAACACCGCGCCGGTTTCTGCGACAATGCCATCGAGCGTGGCCGCCATCCAGCGGTGGACCGGATGCCGTACCCGTTTCTGAATTTCCGTAATTGTCATACCCGACGCGCGCTGGTACCAGCTGCGGTTGAGGTCTTCGGTGACGCTGCCGAGCTGAACGATCAGATTTTGCGACAAATCTTGCGGCGCGATCTCGCCGCGTTTTTCCCGCCACAGCCGCGTGAGGTCGTCTTGGTCATGGCCCATGATGATGCGGGCGTCCGAGCCGCCGACAAAGGCGCGCCGGTCAATGGGGTCGAACTTGATGATGCGATGTGGCGCCTCGGCGCCGTCGGTTGCAATCGGGATCACCGGTCTCTCCTTGGTTTGGCAAACGCGGCTTGGCGCCGCACCACCAAAAGCCCCGCACCGGCGAGGAGAGAGACCGGGGCCAACGCCGAAGGCCCGGTTGCCATTATTAACGCTCCTTTGGCGCGGGAATGCCAGTCCTTTCTGCAGCATTTTGCTGTTTTGTAGTCCGAAAAATCTTGATGAACCAAGATGTTAGAGCCATGTTTCCGAGTGCCGCAACCAGCCTCGGACAAGGAGCTCGCAGATGGCGTCAATTCGACAGATCGAAGCCAATCGCGCCAACGCCAAGCGCAGCACCGGCCCGAACACGACGGCCGGAAAGGCAAGGTCCAGCGGCAATGCCCTCCGCCACGGATTGGCGCGTCCCCGCGACCGTGCTGACCCGGATATCGCACGTCTGGTCAGCGCCATCATTTCGGGATTTCGGCTTCATGGCGCATCCGAGATGGTCGTGGACCTCGCGCGGGCCAAGCTCGAGCTGGTGCGCATCCGCGCCGCCCGCCAGCAGATGTTGGCGGCGCTGCTGGACTGCCCAGTCCCGGCGGATGCAAAGTGGGTCACGGGCCTTGACCGCTATGAGCGCGCCGCCCTGGTCAGGCAGAGACGGGCGCTTCGGTTCTTAGGACGAGAGCAAGGTTGAACGGCAAATTGGCTTCGTTCCGGAATTTGCTGCTGATGCCGATCGGGCACCTTAGCGGACATCGGACAGGGCACATGCGCGATGCGTTTCGGTATCCGCATGTGCAAGAATGGCGCGGTGCACCGCCGGTGCGGCGTGCCCGCACGAGCCGTCCCAACGTGCATCGATCGGGTCTGCAGCGGACCTAGCCAAGGACGGTCCGCTTCCGCACCGCCTTTCCGGATAGCAAATCGCGCAAGAGCTTCACGGGATCGGCACTCAGTGCGCGGCTGACAGCGAGAAGACGGTTCGGCAAATCAAGCTCAGCGCTGACGGCCGGTGGGAGAACAGCCCGGACAGCGCTGAGCTGCACTGCGGGTATGGTTCGGTCACCCACGAACTTGGGCTTGAAGACAACCGGCCGCCAACCAAAACACCCTCGACCCCTATATCCGCCGGATGGACGCCACCGAACAGTTCGACCGGTTCTTCTTCATTTGCCATTCGCCGAAGGGGGCGCTGAGCGCCCCCGACGACCGGGCTGATGTTCACGTCTGGAGCGGTCGCGAGCTCGGTTCGCCCATCATGCGGCTCGGGCTGCACGATTGGGTGATGGAGCGGCTCGCCTAGCGCCCAGCATCAGACCCAACTCAGCGTGTAATCGTACCCATTGTCCTCATAGGCGAGCGCCTGGCTGATGCTGTCGACCTGATCGTCATGACGGCCTTGCGGGAAGGTCAATAGCTCCATCTCGAGCTCGGCCAGGAACGGCGCGCTCCTGGGGAACCAGACTCGTCCGGCGGCAAATTTGCCCTGCTGGACGTAGAGCCGGCCGATCTTGTCGTGCTCAACCTTGATGGGATTGACGAAGCAATTGCCCTTGTCGCGGAGCTCCTGCGCCAGCGCAATTCCGGTGGAGGCGTCTTCGACCAGGATCTCGTGCGGCTTGAAGCGCTTGGCGAGCTCGAGCGCGGTGTCGCGGAGGACGGGATATTCGAACCGTCCGCGCACAAGATCCAGCAGGTAGTAATTCCCGTCAACGACCAGCCACGTCGTACAGACGGACCAGTCATTTTGCGCGCCATTCTTGGCGGCCGTATCCCAACTCTGGATGATGCGGCAGCCCAGCACCTCTCGTGAGGGGACCTCGTCGTAATATCGCAGCCAGTCTCGCTTGATCATGGCACCGCCGGCCGGAACCGGCGCCTGCTGGTACTGCGCGGCGAACACGTCGGGCCCGAGCGTTTGGCCCAGCTTGCGCAGCGTCTCGATCGATTCATGGGACGGATGCAGCGCGTCACCGGCCTTCCTGAGGTGAAATTGATTGGGGCCGATCGGGATCGCGGCATCGGTCTCGGCGATCGCGGGCAGGCTGAGCACCTCCCAGTCATCGGATGAACTGGCCAAAAAACCGGACAGATCGTCCAGATGAACGCGCTGCATCACCACGATGACCGCGCTGGTCTGCTTGTTGTCGAGCCGCGACATCAACGTATTCGTCACCCACTGGTTGATGCCGGTTCTGCGCGCCTCCGACTGCGCATCAACCGGCTTTTGCGGATCATCAATCAGGATCACGTCGCCGCCCAGCCCTGTCAGGGTCCCCGAAACCGATGTCGTCCTGCGCGAACCGCGCCGGGTCGTGATCAGCTCGGTTTCGGTGCTGCGCGCGATGCGCATGTCCGGAAACGCGCGGCGGTACCAGTCGGCATGCACGATCGATCGGAAGTCGCTGGCATGCTTGGCCGAGAGGTCATCGCCGTAGCTGATGGAAATGATCCGGCGACCTGGCGCGAGCCCAAGCAGGAAGGCGGAAAATGCCACAGACACCGTGATCGATTTGAGGTAGCGCGGCGGCATGTTGATGATCAGGCGGGTGATCTCGCCGCGGCGCACGCGGTCAAGCTGGTAGGCAATTGCCTGGATGTGCCAATTGGGCAGGAATTGAGCGCCCGGGTTGAGGTGGAGAAAGCAGCGATAGACAAAGCTGATGAAGTCAGTGCGTAGAATGGCGTCGATTAGTGCGCGGTCGTGTTTGGTCACTCGGGTTCTCCTCGCTTCTTGAATTTCTCTTCCAGTTGTCGGACGTAAGATTCCAAGACCTTACGATCGTCCATATCGAGGACATCGTTGGCCGGCTGCTCGGAGGACTCGACCAGCAGCTTGCGGTTCAGAAGGAAGGCGGCCGATTTCGGATTGCCCTTGAGCGCATCATCCGCGAATTTAAGCAGGATGCCTTCGTGCACGCTGATCTTGCGCGCTCGTCCGTTCTCACGGATATCGATTTTGCGGTTGAGAAGCTCGTTGATGATGGTCGCCTCGTTTTTGGATCCCCTTGGTCGGCCCTTCTTGTTGCCGGATTGACCCGGCTTGAACTGGTGCTCGCGGGCGGGCGGCCGTACCCGACGTCGTCTCGGTTTCTGGACACGCCAGCGCGGCGCGGTGGCTTGCGGCGGCTCATGTGCTGCTCCCCGCGGTTGCGGCCGACCGCTCGGCGGCGACTTCCTCGAACGTCTGGCCGGTGGCAGCAAGAATCGCATCGCGCCTGGTGACGTCCTGCCAGCGGCGGATTGCGGCATCGACATATAATGGATCGATCTCCAGCCCATAGGCCTTGCGGCCGACGCGCTCCGCCGCCAGCAGGGTGGTGCCCGACCCGAGGAACGGATCCAGCACGAGATCCCCACGCCGCGTGCAGTCCTTGATCGCATCCGCGATCAAGGCCACCGGTTTGACCGTGGGATGTACCGTAAGGTCGGCGAGCCGACCTTGGCGGAAGGTATTGACGCCGGCGTAGGTCCAGACGTTAGAGCGACTGCGGCCATGGCGGCCAAGCTCAACGTTATTGAGATGCGGCGCTTCGCCGTTCCTGTAGACGAAGATCAGTTCGTGCTGGGACCGGTAAAAGCTGCCTTGGCCGGCATTGGTCTTGTTCCAGACCACCAGATTCTGCAGCGGACCAAAAACGGCGTGTCCGGCGCCGTGCATCTCGCCCAGGTGTCGCCAATCCATGAAGATATAATGCATTGACCGGTCGTGCGAGAATTGGACGGCCAGTCGCATCCAGCTCGTGAGAAAATCGGTAAACTCGGGCGACGACATTTCCCCGGAGGCAACTTGAAATTCGCGGTGCTTGATCTTGCCGCGGCCGAGCGTCGTGCCGATGCGGAGGTTGTAGGGAGGATCAGATACTACCACCGCCGCGAGATCTTTCCCCACGAGCGCCGCCCAATCCGCTTGATCACAGGCATCACCGCACAGCACGCGATGTTGGCCGAGCCGCCACAGCTCTCCTCTGCGGCTGATGGGCTGCTCGGCGATGACGCAGGGGGCGCCCGCCGAATCCTGGTCCACATCGCCGAAATCAGTCATCAGGCCGTCGATCTCGGCCGGTGCAAACCCGGTGATGTCGAGGCTGAGATTGCACTCGGGCAGGAGGCAGGCGAGTTCTCCGAGTTCTTCGGCGAGCAGCTTGCGATCCCAGCCTGCGTTCGCCGGAATCTTGTTGTCGGCGAGCGCCAGTGCGCGCTTTTCCGCGTCGCTCCGACCGCGCAGCACCTGGACGGGGACCACCTTCAATCCAAGTTGCTTGGCCGCCTCGCAGCGGGCGTGCCCGCAGATGATCCGTCCATCTTCATCCGCGACAATGGGAGCGATGCAGCCGAATTGCCGAATCGAGTCGGCAACTTGCGTGATTTGCTTCTTGGAGTGCGTCCGAGCGTTCTTCTTCGCCTGCTTGAGGGATTGCGGCGGGAGCAATCGTACGTCCGGTTGATCAACCGGAGGCAGACGGGAGCTTGCCTTCAGAACCTGCAGATGGCTTTTGATTGGGCGTTGGACTTGCTCAGTTAACTTTCGAGACTGGGAAAGATCTGTCTGCTTGCGGTATGATTTGGAGGCGGCCTTCGTTCGCTCCATCATGGTGGTGCTCCTGGTCGTTTAAGGAGCAGTTCATATGCATCATGAAAGCCGCGTTGGGTAAACGGAAATAAAAACTTAAAATAATCAGCTGGTTAGATGGGTTTTACTTCAGCCATTTTGGGGTCCTCAATCCGATTGCGATGAGGCCCTTGCGGAGTGTCTCAGCCGAGATTTTCGTCGGAAACGGCACATAGCGCGGCGCAACGTCGCCGGCCTTGAAATAGCAAATTGCACTGTACGGCTGCTGGCCCGTTTTCTGAAGCTGTTTAAGTCGTTCATTTACCCGATGATGCGCTTCCTTGATATGAGGAATTAGCGAAGCGAGGCGCTCATATTCCTGCGGCGACCGATTGTAGCGGTCCTCCCCCAATGTATCGAACAGCAAATCTACGGCCAGCTCTTGGAGGGACATGCGGTTTCGGTGCATTGATGCACTCCAAGGCAAAGCCGGTACGAGCTCGACCGCGCGAAGCCGCGTGCCATCGACAAGCTCGACAGTGCCGCTCCCATCGACGATCGCTCCGTCAAGACGAAAGATGTCGAATTCTTCGACTTCCTGGCTGCCCTCGCGCCGGCCGCGACATTTCTTGCAAGTTGGGAGCGTGACGATGGAGATCGACCCTGCGACCGCATTCTTGGCAAAGACGGCAACCTGGCCGACTACCTCTCGTGAGCGGAGTTGCAAGCCGCCGACCCGGATTTCGCCCCTCCGCGCTCCGTCTGAGGGCAGAAGGTCGGTGGCATCCGCAATCGAGCGTCGTTTATTGCGTTCGCCCGGCTGCAGCCATTCGTAACTGGGCATGTTTGGTCTCCAAAGCGTGTGCCGGTCGAGATCCGGGAAACACTTCAACACGAGTGGTTCAACGTCAGTGGCTTGATATGCATCCAAGCATTGAAGAATGACGCAGCTGACGTCCGCGATGCTGTGGTGTTGCATTTTCATTGGTCCCGGTTATGGACATCAGCTGGTTCGGCGGCCGCGGTCTCTTGGTCTGTTGCCAGGACGACAGGTGCAGCCACAAGCTGAAGCAACCGCCGGCAGACGTTGATCGATGGCCCGATCACCTTAGGTGGGGAGCCTCGCTCGCGCGCAGGGTTTGCGGCAAGCGCGACGCCCTTGTCAGAGCCGGTCGCGACCCGACGATGATGCGCGGACATTGAGCTCTGATGAACCGCCCGGTCCATTAGTTTGGTGGAGTTGTTGGAGTCGCCTGTCGAGTTCTTGTTTTTTGGCAACGATCCTCGCGGCGAGAATCTGATCGACGTCGGTGTAGAGAGCCCACAACTCATCGAGGGACATCTGCTCAAATTGCGGTTGGTAATCACGAATGTCCACAGTCCGGCCCCCGGCTGGGGCGGGTAGCAGCTAAGTCAGTCTTGAAAGCCCGGACTCTTACGCTGATCAGATAATCGCGTTGCTGGCCGGGCCGACCGCGCTGCCCTCATAAACCGCCTTCCCAGCTCTAGTTTCGCGTGTCGCACCGACGATTCTGCGCTCGGCCCTAGCTACTCGGTCTCTAAGGGTCTCAAGTTCGGATACTTGAGACGCGAGTGCCTCATAATGTTGGTGCAGAGCGAATTGCCAACCATCCAGTCGCGCACGAGCGTCCATTGCACGCCCCTCTATGGTACTGCCACAAAAGACGTGGCCCGCAATTGGGACCACCGCGAGACTAGTCAAATTGACCCATCAGGTCTGTTCGCTTTCGCACATTCGCTGTATGCTTTCCCTCGGTGGATCGCCACGCGTCGATTGCTGCGAGCGGCAAGCAAGATATTGCTGCTGACCTGCCGCTCGGGCCTCACGGTTTTCGAATTCGCAAAATCGACGGCTTCCAGGCGACTGCCGCCCGCAGGCAAGGCCGGGCCTTGGATCTCGCGATCGCACAAAATACCGCCAGCGCCGTCTACGGCCCCGGCATTTCGGGTTGTGCTTGGGCCGCCGCGACTGCGCGCGTTGACGAGCGATGCGGGAAGCCTCAGCCCTTAGCCGGTCTATTTCGGGCGGAGCAGCGCTTACGATTAGACAAGTGCGCGATTTTGGTCTTCTTCACGAAAATCCAATTAAATGGCAAGTGACGTCCAGCGATTCAGGAGCGCATCGCGTCGATAGCGTGTGCGATTAAAATGCCCACGCTCAAAATAACTAGAAAAACGAGCAACCAGGTACTCACGTCCACCTCCTGTCTTGGAAGTGAACCTTCCTGTTTATGCACAGTCAAAGGCATCACGTAGGGAACCGCGATTTCAGCGGCCGCTGAGGATTTATTGCCACACGGCGGGCTATCGTCGGAAGGCAAGAAAAAGGAGTGTGCCGACGATGGCGGTCGCGAGAAGTGGAAACCAAATGTCCGGCACTTCAGGGACTCCGACTCACTGCGTCGGATTAAATGCGAGCTGCGCTCTTATTTCTTCTGGTTTTCACTATTCTCCACAGCTCAAACAGAAGTGGCCGCAACTCGCAACGAATATTTGCGGTATTATGTTCGTGGTTTGGCGTCGTCAGTATTCGGAGCGGTTCGATCTCGCGTGTTCGTATAGCTAGCCGGCTCACGTGCAGATCCATTTCTGGTCAGCAGTTCCAGGTTTAACGCATCTCGGCAGCATCAAGCTTAACGAGTGACATTCGTTGCCAACTTGCCGGGACGGAATATCGTCGCGTCGATCGGGCATTTTCTTTCCGAATCACCAGTTAGCGGGGTTGCCTCGATATTCGTCGGATGGAAATTCGAACTATCGTGCACCAGCCGCGCAGCTCTCCTATCGCGACCCGCTGGAAGCCGAGTACCGTCAGCTCATCGAGCTACGAAAGCGGGTCAGACAGGCCGAAGCCGCGGCCTCAAAACGGTTTACGATCGCGACTAGGAAAAAAGAATTCGCCGCAACGAAGATGAATCCGCTGGCAGGCATCTGCTCGATGCGCGCGGCGGAGTTCGTGGCGTGCAGCGCCAGGGTTGTAACCACCAAAGTCAGGTCGTCGAGAGGGGTCGAGATGCCTTGGTGGCGGGCTTGGGGGAGAAGCGTGCAGTCGGTGGGACTACGACCGCTTTGAATGCGCCCGCGAACCGCCTACGCGCGAATGAGGCCGCCTCAACTCCGGTTCACTTCTGCTTTTGCGTCACCAATCGCAAGGGGATGTTGTGGAGATGCGCGCGACCTCGCACAGCCGGTTCTGTCCATGCCCCAGCGCGCGAGCGATGTCGTCGGGTCGATTTCCTGCGGCGGCCATAGCGATCAGCCGCTGATGATCTTCCGGTGTCCACCTTCTCACCAGTGGGTAGCGTGACCGTTCTATCACGCCAGCGGCCCCCCAGCCTGTTGCACGCCTATGCCTGCCTATACAGTTCGCAGATTCGCGCCCAACAAGCGAGGTGGGCTGCTGGTCGGCGATCGGCCAGAATGAAAGTGCTGCTGCTGGTCGCGGAGCGAGGCGCGCCGGTGATGTTCGCCCGGATCGGGGTCGTGCGCCTGTGGAAAGCGCCCTGGAGCGCAGGGGGGCTAAAGGAGCGCCCCAGGGCCGCCCACTCCATGCCGGCGACGGCGTAAGGCCGGCATGATCGCCTACGGCGTTGCCCAAGGCACCGCCTATCGAAATGCCACTGCCTTAATCGTCATGATGGTGGTGGTGGTGATGCTCATGCGAGCTGCCCCCGCCAGACCGCGCAATGGCGTTAGACGTCAGCGATGTTGATAGCAGGAGCGTCATCGCTGGAGGCGTCACGACGGCAAACCTACCGCAGGTCTTTAAGAACTCGCGGCGGTCCTCGTCTTCTGTGGGGCTTGGCATGCTTGAGCTCCGGTCGGTGGCGTGCGGATATTAAGCCGCACGAAATTTAAAGCAATTAAACAAATTAAGTTCCTTTTATTATTTAAAGGCCGCGAGCCGGCTCAAGTTAGGTGGCTGTGTCCGCTACCAGACAGACCGGCGGTTGGTTGTATGTTGCCGCCCGACGTCAAGAACTCGCGATTGAATACAAGGCCGTTGCTAAATCATCCGCTATTTCCACCGAACGAGCAATTTTGTTGAAGAGCGTCGCAAGGACCCTCACCGGATTAGCTAATCAATTGGACCGACTTGCCTCTCTGACGAGAGACGAAGGGCGTCACGCACGAGCCGCCGATGATCGCCCTGGGGCCGAGCCGGAAGACGGCCAACGTCATTAGGATGTTCGCGTCGGCGACGATGCAGCCGAAAGCCACGCCTTCGAGCGCGCCAAGAAGATCGTCAGGAGCGATGGTGCACATTGGGAGACGCAAGACCTCAGACAAGAACTCGCAAGACAGCTCGGCAAAGCAGCAGATGGGGAGTGTCCACGTTGCGCTCAACATTGAACAGCCCGGGCAGTGCATCCGAAATTCAACACCTCCTATCGTTCGCCCTGCTCAGTTCCAGAATTAACTTGCAACACGAACATCAAGCTTAATTCCAGACCGCGATTGCGGCCGCGCGCTAGAGGACTAGTTTGCGCACACGGACATTGTCCTTGTCCGCTCCACCCCAGCGAAGTCGCCGCACCATTATATTCGGTGCAGCGACTTCGACGCTGGACAGTCGCGCGAGCTTCACTTGAGAGAGCAGCCGGACCACGAAACGCTTGATCTCATCGAGATGCGTCGCCGACTTACGGCGCTCCGGTCGAAACATTCGGACAATCTTTTAATTACTTCGCTGTTGAACCGCTTTTTCGTGAAAGTCGCATTTCTCCTGAAGCCAACGGACCGGGCGCACGAGCAATATCTCAAATCAGAATTCGAACGAACGTTGATAAAGGTCAAAGAGATTGCTGCACGGACGAAATCTGACTGAAGGCCGCACTAATGCGTGGCTCTGGACCCGATTGGCCGGGTATCCGCCACTGTTCTATCGGATCAGCCAGTAGCGGTTGTCGGCTTTGGGCACTGGTGCTGAACAATAATCTCCGCATTCGTCTTCGTCCTCCCTTAAAAAATCGGGTGCTGCTGCTATTCCCGGGGCTTGTCGGTAATCTCTCGCACAGCCAAGCTCAGCTCCAGCTCTCTGAGCTGCTCAATCAGAAGTTCTACGATCTGGTCGTAGTCAGACGCCTTCAGCGAATGCACGCCTCGCAAGGCCAGTTGGTTCTGGAGGATCATCGCCATCATGGCTTTAACGCTCATGGGCCCTCTCGTCGGGAAACAAAGATCGTCATAAAAACAATCAGAAGTAGACGTCAAAGCTTGCGGATGCGCAACGTCCGTAAGAGTACGGACACCGCACAAACGGGAGAATGTGTCGCGTGTGCGCCTTCAGACTAATCCGTTGGAAAAGAAGGCGCCGGGCTGCTGGGACAAGTGTAACGTTTTCGCAGGTAAGGCCAGGTAGGATGTAGCTTTACTCGCCGACAGGCCAGCCATGAGATTGCTAATGACTTCGGATTGCGATGATGAACTAGCGGCTATCGCTCGAGCAATCGCAACCAAGCAGCTTTATATCGAAAGTCAAACCACCTTGATCCAGGTGCTCGAGCGTGACGGACACGACATGCTTGAGCAAAGAAAAGCTCTTGCTAAGGAACGATCAGACCTAGCAACACAGATCGCGCGACAATTTAAGCTGCTAGAGACAAGGTGCACATCGGGCGAAGATGATCACGTTGCGGCTATAATGAAATGATAGAACGTCGAAAGCTGGAGCGCATCGATGTGGACGAGGTCGCCTACATTTCAGGCGACGGCGCCAGCTTACGCTGCCGCGTGGTCAACATGTCGGAAGAAGGGGCAGCAGTTGAGCTTCCGTCGAAGCGGCACGTGGCCTCCACATTCAAACTAATGCTCGAGAAAGATCGCATCATCCGAAGTTGCCGCCTAGTCTGGTTGAGTGGAAATCTTATCGGGGTCTCGTTCGAGGATCTTTAGGCGGAGAAGAGTCAGTTAGCTCTGCCCTACAATGGAACTCGCGGTTCTTTTGCTGGCATGGATGGGCGATGTCAAACAATAGACCGGAAATCCGTTCGTGGTCCCCCGATGCAGCAGACGCCATGAAGAAGTGACTTCCATTTTGTGGGGACTAACACTCGCCGCTTCTTGTTTGCGCTATCGAGGAACCGCGCGCCTCTGTGCAGCGGCTAATCTTCCTTTCCTAACTCTCGCATCAAGACCTAGAGCACATGAGCAACGGCTCTTGCAGCGCCTTCGCCTCGGCCCTTGGCGCGCGCACCTAACGCCGGTTAAGGGATTGGTTACCGGTCACTGTCACCATTTACATACAGTCGCATTATGCGGCAGCGCATTCTGAGAACAGTCTATTCGACACGCCCGGTTGGCGGTCTCTTTCAGGAGACGCCCCAATGCTTAAGGGCTTCACGGTCTTCGTTGTTGCGCTGATCAGTACAGCGCAAGTGGATCAATACCTGACCCACGGTCGGTACACCGACGCGGCCATGGCTATGCTGCGGCAGATCGGTCGCGCGTTTGGATTTTAAATAGTTCTTTTGCGACGGAGACCCGTCATGGACGGCATCTCATGGGGCGATCTCGAAAGGGATGAACAACGCGCAATCGCGACATTGGGAGCCGGTCTTTCCATTAAACTGTGCAGCCCCTTGCTCTCCTGGCGTCAGGTCGGCTTGGGCTGCTGCACACAATTTGCGAAGAGATGCCGTTTTGAAGTGTGTAAGCGGTTCGGCGCCGGTCGATCACGACAGGGGGTGGGATGCCAAACGCAATCGAGCTGATTGTGGACGGTTACGTTCGCTTGAACAATCGAAGGGCTCTGGATGATCTCCGCATGCAGCGTCGGAAACTGGCCGTGGACCTAAAGGCACGTACAGGTTTTGATTTCGGGACGACCGTCCAGCAGATCGAGGAGGATATCGCCGTGATCGAGGCTGGGCTGGCGCGGTTGGATGGCGCGGCGGCGAGCTAAGCTGCCAAAGCAGTTCGCGGTTCAAGCCGCCCGATTAGCTTCTTTCTCGGTCCCGCGCATAATGATCTTGAGCACATCATCCGGCAACGGGCCATTGCAGCGCCTTCGCCTACTCTCATGTCGGCGTGGCATCCAGCCACCTGCTACAGGTCACATCGTCTCGACGCATTTTATTGGCGCTTAGTAAGGCAATAGTTCGGACGCTTTTGTCCCGGCCAGGCTGTGGAAATTCTTGCAATGACCTATGGCTGTACGGGTGACATGGCGCTCAGCCGAAGGTGTGTAAGACCACAGCATAGTGGTTGCAACAATGAGGAAGGCAACGGCGGCGATTGCAGATGAGATCAGACGCTTCATGGGAAACCTCCGGTTTCCGATTGAAGGTTCGTCCGACAGTTCGATTAAAGGTTCAATGGAAAAAGCCAAAATCTCGGCCTGCTCATGGAGTTCCGTTTGAGACGTAAGGGCGGCCCGCCCGTGCTAGGCGGCATGCCCACCCGCAATCGTGAGGATCTCGCACTCTGCACCCTCCGAAAAGCCCCGATCCGAATGGTTCGGAAACACCCCGGCATCGGTGCGAAGTTGCCGACATGGCGGTTGACGACGCGGAACAGCGCGCTTATGGCGGCTTGGTTGCTGGTGATCAAACGCGCCAACGAGAACACCCGCTCGCCACCTACTCGACGTCGATCATTCGCTCCTTGGTGATCCGCAGGCTGCGGACGTAATAGCCTTGTGCCTGAACGGCTGACTTGATTTCGTCGCTGACCTTGAGAACTCGTTTCCTGCTCTTCCGCCACTTATGTGCAGAGTAAAGCACGGGCACGGGAGAGCCTGAACTTAGAACGAGCAAGAAGCGCCTGTCATTGCGATAGACATCATACATTTCGCCCCCCGCGATCATGTTGAAGTAAGCATGTCTGGTCGTCTCCATGGACGAGCTTAGTATCGCGAATGGCTGCGCGGGTTGTAAATCTGCAACGTCCGGGATTTCTTCAACAACGTTCCCGATTGGGAACGAACTTGGTGCAGCTCGGCCGTGGGTATTGATCAAGCTCTTGCGAGCGGTCGGGTAAAGAGGCTATCGAATCCGCCACAACTGCGTGAGCAAATGCGCGGATGCTCGAAATCCCCCGCTGCGATCACTGCGAAGAAGAGTTCGCGCCAGAAGAGCTGATAGTTCTTGCGCCACCGGCCGGGGACGGCGAGTTGATCTGCGGTCGGTGCATCGAAGTCAAGCTACTGATGCTCCACCGCATCAGGATCATCTCGATCGCACAGCTTCCGTGTAGGCGGTTCACGAGCGCGAGCGCAATCCAGCCTCCTCGGTAGCATCAAGCCTAACGAGTGACATTCGTTGCCAACTTGCCCAGACGGAATATCGATCGCGTCGATCGGCTTTTTTTCCGAACCACCAGTTAGCGGGGGTTGCCTGAAAACGGGTTCGATTTCCATGATTCGATATTCGTCGTATGGAAATTCGAACTATCGTGCACCAGCCGCGCAGTTCTCCTATCGCGACCCGCTGGAAGCCGAGTACCGTCAGCTCATCGAGCTACGAAAGCGGGTCAGAAAGGCCGAGGCCGCGGCGTCAAAACGGTTTACGATCGCGACAAGGAAACGAATTCGCCGCAACGAAGATGCATCCGCTGGCAGGCATCTGCTCGATGCGCGCGGCGGAGTTCATGGCGTGCAGCGCCAGGGTTGTAACCACCAAAGTCAGGTCTTCGAGAGTGGTCGAGATGCCCTGGTGGCGGGCTTGGGGGAGAAGCGTGCAGTCGCTGGCACTACGACCGCTTTGAATGGGCCCGCGAACCGCGAGGGCCAGCTCCGTCGGGTTGCCGGGCGATGCGCCGCCGTCCGTCGATCCCGAAGACCCTCGACGGATTAGAGCCCTGTGCGCTGTCGCCGAAAATCCGCCCTCCGGTTTTCATCTTGTGGCCTTGCTTTGGTCAAACCGGCGTTGGGGAGTGTGGACCTGCCCGATTTAATGCTCGGCCTCGGTCCGGGTGACATTGGGTGCGATGGGGAACGCCGATGCATTCGCCGATTAAACCGATATATCCCGGCTCACAAATTCATGGTCCCGCGCTCTCACCAGAAGACGTCGAGCTTGTTGCGCGCGCGGATGAACGGCTCGTCCACGCCTATGATCAGATCGCACGTGCAGATGAACAGCTGGCGCGTGTCAACGAACAGCTTTCCAAGTTAGATCAGGATGGCACGCGCCACCCTTCTCAGCCGAAGAATTCCGCGAAATGGTTTCGACCACCCGACCGCGGGGCGAGCTCATTGCGCGGAACGCCGGCACTGCGCGGCCTGATCGGTCTGCTGTTGGCAAGCGGCATCTGTTTAGCTGCTCTTGCAGCGCAGTCATCCGACGGCGATGCGGTCAGAGCAATGATGTATCGGTGGTCCGCGCGTGCCGTTTCACCTTCGTTGCCGCAAGAAAGAGCCGAGATCTCCTCGGCTCTGCCTACCACTCAGACGAGTGCAACCTATGTGGCACTTCAGCAACCGGGGCCGCTGACTACACCGCACGATGCGATCCAGGCAGCCGGCCCCAGTTCGCCGGAGCTGGCGCTCCAGGGATTGGCGGGCGACCTTACGAACCCGCCGCAAGCGATCGAGCAGCTCAAGGCCAGCCAAGATCAAATCGTTCGCGACCTTGGCCAGCTCTCCGACCGGCTTACGGCGGTCCAGGCACAAATGGTGCGAGACAGAGCGGATGCCGCCGAGCAGCTTAGGATGGTCCAAGAACAATTGGCCGGCATCACCACCAACGCTTCCGAGCAGATCCTACGCCCCAAGACGCCAGTGCCGTTGCCCAGGCCAATTGCCGCCACGATCCGCAAACCTGTGCCAACCGTTCCGCGGCCGCAAGACAGGGGGCGGCCACACGCGCCGCTGCAGACCGACCAGGCCGTGCAGGACTAGGGATTAGCTGTTTTCAACGCGTCCGATCGCTGCGAGACCTCGGTGCGGAGCGCCGAGGGCTGTTGCTTGCTCCGCAGCTGCCGCCATCGCGCGGCTTGCAGCCCATAGTTCACTCGCAACCGGGAGGGAGATAATCGTCCCAATGTGGGGGATGGTGAAGCCTTTGGCGCTCTCCTTCCCTGTTAGATTGGGGCGGGAGCGCGACTGGCGTTCCCATCACCGGAGCTCTCCGCGGACGCTCAGATGGCACGCTCCTTGCCAATCAGTCGGACCAGTGATTTTCGTTGCGAGGAGACGTCTAGCAATGGGACCAAAAATTCGAATCTTCAAACGCCCAAAGCCCAATCTGGCACATGTTACCCGCAATCTGATGCAACTACTCGACGCGCTCGAGGATCTTGAGGAGCTGAGAGAGAAGGTCCGGCTAGCAGAAGCAACCCGAGTGTTACATTAAAGCGGCCACCTCCGTCAGAGCTGCTGACTAATCTGCAATGGCACCTTGAATCGGCAATAGTAGCTCGCGCGGTTTTGCGCTTTGCGTGCGACCAATCGAGGCGCGCGTGCGGTCCAGCACTATGCGGCAGAACCCGCCATGGCGCAGAGGAACCGCGCCGGGGGATCATGGTTAACGGTCTGGCAAGGAGATCGTCCAATGCCCCATGCCACCCCTTTGGTGCTCGCCGCCATCGTCGCCAGCTCAGCTCTGCTGGTCCTCGCGCCAGGAGGCGCCGCAAATGCTGGGTCGGCGGGTGCGGGCACGGGGACAAGCGCGAGCAGCGCCAGCGCTGGTCCGTCGGCGCCTGCCGGAATGGGGACGAATGCGGGTAGCGCCGGCGCTGGTCCCTCAGCGCCTGCCGGAATGGGGACGAAAGACACCGCCACCGGCGCAAATCCGAGCACCAACAATCAATCGAACAATCCGAACGTTGAACCCGCCACGCCGGCAAAGTCGCGGACGGCCGCACAGGCCGCAAGAAATGTCGGGGTTGGTCACGCGCAAAATGGCCTGCCGATCGGGGCCATTGGGACGGGTACAAGCAACGAGGACCAGATCATCATCGGCTCATTACCCTCCCGAAACGCATCAGCCCCGGCAGCACAGGCCAAAGGAAACATCAGTGGTGGTCACGCGACAAATGGTCCCCCGGTCGGAACGTTTGGAAAGGGCCCCAGTCTTTCGGACCAGGTGAGCCGGCCGCGCGCCGCGCGAGCTGGCGATAAAGTGCTGGACGCCAAAGCGCAGGTCGAGCGACGAACAACCGTTTCGCCCAAACGCGTTCCCGGCATCACAAAGCGGGGTTTGTAGCTGCGAGCGAAGCGGCGAGCAGACTTGCGACCGAGATCCGGTGGGCTTCGCAGGGCCGGTCCCGATGGCTGGCGCCGCAACTCGCCTGCCAGAAGCCGGATGATTGAATCATTTAATATCGCGCCATTTAACTCAAGCCTTGAACCGGTCCTGCCGCGGCGCGCGCCCGGCCAATGTTCGACGCACAGCAGCTTGGTGCCGTAGACCTGATGCGTGCAAAACTCGGGTCTGTGCGGTTTCAGACCTTGATGTACCTTTGATGGCACCCTGGGTGGACCTGCGGCAAGGTCGGAGACGAGGCCTCGCGCCGCGACCACCAGCCCGTCCATCCAAAGTTGGTCCCATGGGCGACCGTGGCTATGCACCGCACGGTGAATACGCCGCTAACTAACAGTTAGGAGAACCAATATATTGTTTCCGTGGTTGAATCATCCGTCATCCCGGAAAGCAAGGTTACTGTTTGCGTCGAGGATGAGTTTAGAACCTGAGCCAAGACGATGAAGGACCTCAGGCGACGATTGGAGAGGCTCCGCGCGGACGCCAGAGACTTTGCTCTTATGAGTCAGTCGGCGACCGATGCCGAAAAGCGCGCGCTCTTTCAACGCTTGGCGGATGAACTCGCCTTCGAAGCTCTTGAGCTTGAGATCATCGTAAAACAACAAGGGCACTCGGATTCCAGCGAGCAGCACGAGGTCGTGGAATTTAAGCCATCCGCTCACAAGAAGCGCGGCTGATGCGGAAAGAGGCTGGGCGGTCGGCTTGTCTTATCCGTCCCGCGCCCTGAACGATTTTAAGCATAGCTTCCACCAACGGCCGCTAAGGCACCTTCGCCTCATCCCATTGCGCATGGATCCAGACGTCGCGCGGTTCATCAGCTCGATCAGCTCGACCCGCGGGGCCGGCCACGTCCCAGGCGGCGTCCTTGCTCAAGCATTTGAGCGCAAGTCGCAGTATCCGGAGCTGGCACCTCGCTCAGATCGTGCAAGGTGACGATCGGCATCGCAGCCGCCCAGCAGCTCGGTCTCGGCAAGGTACCAGCGCCCAGCCGGACACCAACCCTTCGCGCGGCATCGACGACAAGGGGAAGAACGAAACCGCACATCGCGATGTTGCATCGGACCGCCTTGGCAAGAACTAAGACGCGGACTCATAAAGACGCAGCCATAGCCTGATTGACGCGAGCTGAACGAAGGCAAGGTAGTTGGCGGCCAGCCTGTCGTACCGCGTCGCCACCCGACGACATTGTTTGATCCGGTTGAAGAACCGCTCAACCCGGTTGCGGGCGCGGTAGAGATATGGGCTGAAGCAGATCGGATCGCTGCGATTGCTCTTCGGCGGGATGTTGGCCCACGCGCCCTTCTTCATGGCAAGCTCCCTGATCCAGTCCGCGTCATAGCCACGGTCCGCAAGCAACATTGACCCGGATTTCAGACGAGACAGCAGTTTTCCGGCAAGTCGAACGGATTGGCCTCACCGGGGCTCAGCGCCAACCGTACCGGCAGACCATTGCTGTCGACCACCGCATGGATTTTGCTCGTCAAACCGCCCCGGGACCTTCCCATCGATTGGCGCTGGTTCCTTGCAATGCAGGCTCCATGCTGATGTACGCAGACATGGAGGTGTCGATCATCTGGGTAGCGGCATCATGGGCAGCGGCAAGCGCTTCTACGATGCGGCCCCAGACGCCAGCCCGCCGCCACCTGACGGAGCGGTTGTAGCAAGTGGTGTATGGCCCAAACGCCGCCGGCAGATCACGCCAGGGTGCTCCTGATCGAAGGAGCCAGAAGATGCCATACAGGACCCGTCTGTCGTTCACCCGAGGGACGCCACGCGACTTGTTCGGCAGCATCGGCTTGATGGCGGTCCATTCATAGTCAGCGAGTTCGTAGCGCATAATTCGAGCTCCAGTTCGGGAGTTTGAATCACGGCCATCCGGCCAAACGCAACGCTCATGGGCAGACACTGGTACGGCGCTTTTGGACAGGAACGGGCATCAACCATACCGCACTCTGTGCCAAAACTGTCGAAAATGACCCAAAGCAGCCGTTGCTGGAAATCAACAGGATTGAATGCTCCACCAACTGGCGGCAATGCCGGGGCAGCCGGGACATCGTCAGAGTGCGATTGTTTCCTCGACTACATGTTTCAGCGCCGTTCCCTCAGCCGACAGGGTCATTCGCAGTTTGAGCTGGCCACCTTTCACCGCCCCGCTGCGCACTAGGTTTTCGATTTCGCGCTGCGATGTAACTCCAACATGCTTCAGAAATTTACGGATAGCCATATTGAAGCGGTCTTCATCGAACTCGGCGGTCATGGCTGTTCTCCCTGGTCGGTCAGGCGATGTCTAACACGAGGCGAGCAAAGACCCAACATCGAGGCCCAACTCGCGTCACCCCCGACTTCCTCCTCAACCTGATTGCCTACAACGTCGGCCCGGAGCTGAAGACTACACCCGAGGCGGCGCAAGGTCGGCCGTTTGAGGTGGACCGGACACGGCTGGAGCTGTCGCCGACCGCCGCTTGTGACCCATGGCGGAAGTCAGTGACCGGTAAAAAAATATTCCTTCGAAGGCCGCTGAAGTCATCTTCCATTTGTTCGGTTTTGGCGATTACACTGTTGCATTCGTATGGTACCCAATTTTTTTGATTTCAGGACCTTGTCAGACGTCACCCGCCGCAGATTGATCGGCAGTCTCGCGGCCGGAGTAAGCGCGGTCTCGCTAACTTCATCAAGCATCAGCAGCGCACGTGCTCAATCCGCGCAAAAGACGTTTGTTCTTATTGGCGGAGCCTTTTACCAAGCTTGGTGTTGGCGTCACCGAGAGGCTCGAAAAGCAGGGCCACAAAGTCTATGCGCTTACGCTTACGGGATTGGCAGAACGCTCGCATCTCCTCAGCAGAGACATAAATCTCGACACGCACATCACGGACATCGCAAATCTCGTCGAATGGGAAGACCTCATAGACATTTGCCTCGTTGCTGGGCTGCCATAACTAAATTGTAGCCGAGCGATCCGTCTCGCTCGGCTTGCGAGTAGCCAGTGTACGAACGACTTCCACACATGGCCCGTCACCGACCTCAGTTAGAGCGCTGCGAGGGCCGCTTCCGGGAGATGAGCCGACCCGATCATGCAAGCTGCCGAGGGCTGCCTTTGACCCAAAGCCGAACAAGTCAACGCGGGCGCTTTTTTCGGCCAGAGATCTCTGATGCTTCGTGGCTGCGAGCCTACGGCACTTTCGTCGCCACGGTGTGTGGCTAGAAAACAAAACGCCGCTGTCGCCGCAATCGGCGACGCATCGCCGAGACACCTGTGACTTTTGAACGTTTGCCGACTTCGTTCCTCGGCTTGCTCAACCCGGCTGCGAGGGTTCTGAAGCTCTGTCAGTTGAGATCTTAGAAACCAAACGCGTTCGTGCAGAACTGTCATGCGGTTGTGCCCCTGACCAGGCCTACTCATCAGCGCGCCTTACTATGACTATTTAAAAACCGCCATTGTCAGGCCGGAGGACGTAAAATCACTCAGTTCAATTAATAGTAGCTCAGGTTCGCTGAAAGTGCTGTGAAATACCTCATTATCGTGGAAAAGACGTGTCCTGAGCGGTTTCATTTGCTTGTGAGGTGGGTACCAACGTCGGCGGATGAACCACGCGATCCGGTTTAATTTTAATGAGACAAAACACTGCTTGTTAGCCTAGGCGGTGCAGATCAACGTGCAGATATTGCCGTTTTCCGGGCTCGGCGCGGGATCGAAAAACTGACTCTGTAGAGGTGCAATCGCGATCGCTGCGATGGCTCGATTGGAAGTTACCTCTTCATTGGAGAATCTCGCCATGGTCGAACGTCGAGCAATGGAGCGGATACCGATCAACCGGGCGGCGCGGCTGTCGTTTGGTGGATGAGTGGGACCCATCCGTGCGTGGTGCGCGACATCAGCGCCCTGGGAACCTGCATCTCCACGCCGTACTACATATTCGCCAGCGAATTTGCGTTATCGTTCGACGAACATTCCGAAACCTTCACCTGCCGCCTCATGTGGAGGAAGGAGACACTTTGCGGGGTGTGCTTCCTCCTGCGCCGCAGCTCGCCGAAATTGGCGAATGACGTGGTGCGGCTTGACCACCAATGATGTGCTGCCGACTCTGAGCATCCTTAAGCTCATGTGTCGACATAATTCCTCGCGTGCGCTGAGAGGCGATCGGGCGGCCGTTTTGGGCGACAAAGTCGAGCCCCTCCACAAGGTCCGCTGATTGAGGGATGGCAGACCAGATCAACTCACGTTCAGTTCTTCGCGTTTTGACCCGAAGCGGTCATGTTGCGATTTTGGGAGGAAGCATCTCAACGTTCGCATCACGCTGCAAATCGTGTCACCGCGTGAAGTTCGCAGCTTGATCGCCTCCCGGAAGAGAAGACGTGGAGGCTGGCCGTTGGCAGCCTTCTCCGAATTTTGCCTGCTCGCCTCTCTGGCCAACAAGTTTCCTCAAGTCTTCAAATCAATCGTGGCTGCCTGGGTTTGATCCTGATTGAGTTCAGCAGCGTTGCGGCGGCGATCATCAGCAGGATGCCGGCGAGGCTGAGCGCGATCTGCATTGCAAGACCATTCGAGATGTCGGCCAGCGCTATTTGGCTGGCGAGCGCCAGCAGAACACCGAGACAATAGATTGCCAGCGAATTCTCCCCACAGCGGATCGCTGCGCGCATCAGCGGCATCGGCAGTCCTTGCCAATCGCGGGGTACGAGCCATACCGCCAAAATCGCAAGCGCTAAAAAATGCAGCAACCGCAAGGGAGCGAGATCCGATTTGTCGACTTGGTAAACCACATTGGCGAGCGCTTGTGGGACCAGATCTTCCAGGGTCGTGAGCCACCAACTCAATCCGACGATCAGGCTAAAAGTCAGATAGAGAACTGCAAGTACAAGCGCGATGCGACAGGTCATCCAGGGCCAGACTCCCTTGCCCGCAATGACACACCAGGCGCCGAGCACAACCAGCAGCTGCCAAGCCAGCGGGTTGAAGAACCACACGTTGTTGGGCCAGGCCGGGACGGTCCAGCCGAAGACGTGTACCAGCGCATAAAGCAAGAGCGACGCGCCGAGTGTCACGTTCGGCACTCGCAACAGCAACCACAATAGTGGTGCAAACAAAAGATGATAAACCACGAAAATCGGCAAGACGTCGGTATTGACCGGACGGTATTGCAGGATCGCCGCATGCGCGAGCGCCGCACCCGGATGTTCCAGCAAAAGGCGCGTGTTGCTCTCGTCGGCGATCCGGCCACCGCCGGTTAGGTAGACCATGATGGCGCAAGCTATAGTGAGCAATAGAAATGCAGCATAAATGTCCCAGCTTCGCCACAGCGTTCGGGCGATGACGCCGGGCCAGCCATCGCGCGAATGTGCGCTGCCGTAAGCCAGTGCGCAGGTCACACCCGAGACGAACATGAATACTTCCGCGCTATCACTGAAGCCGTAGTTCCGCAGCGTCAGCCAGCTTCCGATGTTGTTGGGGAAATGATTCAAAAAGATGCACCAGAGCGCGAGGCCGCGGCAAGCATCGATGCGTAGGTCGCGGCCTAGCCCTTTCGGCTCCGGCCGCGGGCCCGCCAATGGCATCGCAGGCGCCGCGAGCAACTCGGGTTCGGGCTGCGGATGCAGTCCGCGCAACGCGTTTCGCTCGATCTCCGCCAGCATCCGGCGACTGTCAATGTTCAGCGCAGTCCGATGCTTGTCGAGGTGGGCCGGCGCGTCACTAACGGGATACGATCGCATCGGCTCCCGCGCATCGGACAGATCGATCGAACTGATCGCCACCATCTCGACGAAAGAGCTGCGCGGCGGCGGCGCAGGCACCATCATCATGGTGGCGACGGACCGAAAGGACGGAAATGATAATCCTTCCATTCCTTCCATTAATTCTTCGTCGGTAATCACTTCATAGGAGCCAGCCGGTAGTATCCGCTCGAAGCTTGTGATCCGAAATGGGTGCTCGAACTCCACCGTTTCACGTCGTGATCGGGTAATCGTCATGATCATCCTCGCATGTTGGCGAGGACGCGCCGGGACAGCGGATAACAGCTGGCATAAAGAGGCGATCTCGCGGGTGCTGAACGCTCAATGACGGGGCTATTCAGCACCTCGGGCGAAAGCGATTCCACTGCAAACCGAAACCGGAAACTCCGCCTCAGAGCCATGCGCGTCCGGATTAATTGTTATCGAATATTCGCTGCCGTCCCGGCAGCCAATGCGCCAAGCATCGACCCCAGATTCGGTGCCGCCTTGATACATGGTCCGAACAACAGCTCCACAGGCCTGCTTTCTATTCTTCAAAACGGACGTCCAGAAAGCGAGATGCTTAGCCTGATCCAGTGCAAGTATCCTCATCGACCTTTTGTTAGCGGCGTGGGCCGTTCTGAAAGGCTCGGCAGCTACGACCTCGGGTGGCATGGCTGTTGTTGCAGTGGCAGCCGCCCTTCTAAAATGCAGATCGGCATCCAGAACAAACCATAGGACGGTGAAGCTCGCGACAGCCACCAGAGAGAGAATAGGCGATCGCTTCATCATGTCTCTCCCTCCCAGAGATCGAGACATTGCGGCCATCGCGGCGTCGCGAGGCCCGAGAAACCTAACGAAATATGGTACGTCGTGAACGGCGCTGATCGCTGCAACCGCCCAGGAACTGAGCCCTACCCTTCGATGAGCAGTGGCACAGCGGGGAGTGCAGCAGCGGCAGCGGGTTCAAGCAGCGGCACTGACCTGTCGCGAAAAGATGTCAAGCTGGCTGACTGATACGTTTAAAGCCGCGTCAGCTCGGCTCGAACCTTGCGTGTCACTGCGTGCCGAGCGGCGAGCCTGGCAGCGCACTAGATGTCCGATTCGGGCACACGTTTACCTAGTCGACTGGAAGAGCATGATCTGATCAACGGCAAACACAACTCACGATTTATGAACGCGCGGAGGTTTCACACAACCGCTGAGGCATAGAAGGGCAACGGCGCGCGAGACGGACTCAGATCGCATGACGCGCAGCGCGAGATAAATGTCTCTTCCTGGCCGATTTTGTTGCAAAAGTCGGTTGAGACAAGTCACGAACCGTGATTCCGTTGTGTTGACGCGAATCTCGGCGAGGTCGATCCATGATGGGCCGTCTGAAGAGTGACCAAGGTCAACTGTTCT
>NZ_JADPJC010000170.1:0-873 GCF_023073215.1 Bradyrhizobium sp. 35 | reverse complement strand
TTTTCGTCGCGCAGCGCCGCGATGCTCATGCGCTATTTCGAGCACATCGCCGCCGCGCGTGCCACATTCAAAATAGCTTCCGAGTCATTCTGCCGCAGTTATCCAGCCGCCTGGGGACGCCGCGCTTCTTCCGGGCGGACCAACCTCCAATCCAGCCCCTCGAACAGGGCTGCGAACATCGCCGGCGATATCCGTATCACGCCGTCTGCGATCGTTGGCCAAACGAACTTGCAACCTTCAAGACGCTTGTGCACCAACACCAGACCCGTTCGATCCCAGACCAAAATCTTGATCCGGTCCGCTCGTTTCGATCGGAACACGAAGGCTGCGCCGCTGAACGGGTCGAGACGAAGCATCTCCTGCACCTTCGCCGCAAGCCCATCGTGGCCACAGCGGAAGTCGATCGGCCGCGTCGCGATGTAAATCTTCAGATCGGCACCGGCCGCGATCATCGTGACGCTCGCATCGCGCGGATCACACGGGACAGCTGCTCGCCATCTATGGCTGTGTCCGTCCGCAGCACGACATCGCCGATCGCGATCTCAAGCTTGATCGCCGGAACCTGACGCTCCTCCAACGCACCTTCCACGACTAGCGGCGCGAATGTCGGCTGCGATACCTCGCGCGGCGACAACATGCCTCGCTGTCGAAACCGCCGCCGCCAATCGTAGATTTGCCAGCGCGTCGCTCCGTGCTTGCGCGCCACCTCGGACACCTGGGCACCGGGTAACAGACTCTCGGCGACGATCCGAGCTCTCTCAGCTTCCGAACGTACGCGGCGCCCCGATGGTCCTTCAAGAACCTCCAGCCGGCTCACCGATCGCCTCGTTGAGCCGTCCAAATGGACGTCCTTTTTGCTGTCCAATCCCATCC
>NZ_JADPJC010000172.1:0-32664 GCF_023073215.1 Bradyrhizobium sp. 35 | reverse complement strand
TAGTGGCGCCATTTCTGTGATGATCGACATGGCCAACGGACAGACGGTCGCCAGCGCCGCAATAGGGCGCGAGGGAGCAGTAGGCACTCTTTCCGTGCTAGAGCCGTCCCCTTCGGCCGTTACCGCCGTCGTTCGTGCCGCGGGCATCGCCTCGCGAATCCCCTCATCGGACAAGGCGCACGTTCTGTCATTAGACGTTGGCAGTCGGTTGGGCCTATTTAGAGGTCCAAGGTCAGCTTTTTCGACTTTGCACCCGAATAGCAAATCATGATCGTCTTGTTTGTCTCTTGTTCCTGCTTGCTCAGAAACTGCTCGCGGTGATCCGGCATGCCTTCGATCACGCGTGTCTCGCAGGTTCCGCAGCCACCTTCCACAAGCGAAATTCCTGAATCGATCAGTGCATCCAGGAATCGACTTCCCGGGCTCAACGGCAATCGTACGATATCGAAACATAACGGCCGTGCCCATCTTCCAACCCAAGATCGCGCGAACCATCGGTTTGCTTCAGCGACGCGGAGCCCATCTATCCACGGCCGCACGGGTTTCTCGCGACAGATTGATTTCGAAATGGCCTGGAGAAATATGAGATACCGCTCCACATGTCGGGCGAACTGAACTCACGGGCCAACTCAGCCAGCCGTCAAAGCCCCGACCTTGAGCCAGAAGGTGTTCTGCGGATTCCGACGCGTGCGCCATCACGGCCGGAAACACTTTTGCATTGGCGGACGCTGGTCGTGACGAGCGCCAAGACCCGATGCGACGAGAGCAACTTCATGAGTAGAATCCGAGAACGGCCTTTGTCTCGAGATATTCTTTCAAACCCCTCTAGGCCGTACTCCCGGCCGTTGCCGGAACGCTTGTATCCACCGAAAGGTGCGTTCGGGTCCCAGTCAGGATAGTTCACATGGACCTGACCAGACCGGATCTCTCCGGCTACGGCCCGCACCGTTTCCATATCCGTGCCCTGCACGTGGGCGCCGAGGCCGTAGACAGTGTCGTTGGCGATCTCGATCGCCTCCTCCACTGTGTTGTAGGAAATGATGGACAGCACGGCGAATTCCGCACCAATGCATTATTTCGACTGCTTGTCCGATTGTTCGCTGTAGTACCCTATCCTACGATGAGGGCGTAACAGACCACCCCAAGTAGCCTCGGCGGTATATACTGAGATGAAAGCCACGGAGATAGGCCACTATGGTCGATGTAATGCACGACGCCGTTTAGTTTGATTCGGGAACGAGCATCAGAAGCTCCATTTCCAAACGCGTTCAAAAAATTCGGCGGCATCAGAGCTGCTTACATAACGAACTCAGCAGCTTAAGCGCTGGCTGGGGCGGGAGGGTACTCAGCCAGGTTTGGACCTGCGGCCGCTGAAGCTACGCACCTGAAAAGACTGGAGAAAATCCGGGCGACACTGGCAATGTGTAGCATCTTGGTGTCGCACTATCAAGAAACACCAAAAAACGAAACGGCGGCATATCTGAACCAACTGGCATCACACTGTCGTCTCACGTCCGGAGCGACCGCAACACAGGATGAACGACCATACCGCCCCAAGCTGGAACCCGTTCATGTCGTGTGGCCTGAGCGGCGTGCGGCCAACGTGTGCGACAGCAGCAGCGCCGCAGGGGCGAAGAAGGCGGAGGCCAAGGTGGTGCTCGGGGATATGACCAACGCGACCGACAGCCGCGGACCCCGGCGCGCGCGCTCTCATCAAAGGACTCGGCGACCTTCGCCCGCCAGTAGGAAGAGCACCGGAGGCAACGCTTCGCCCGCGCAGGCCTTCGCGGTCGTCCATTGGGCGAAGTTCTGTCGTTCGCGCGGTGGCCGCCGATGCCGTGCGAAAGTAGCCGATGACGTCTCGCGCTTGAGGATTGTGCTGATGAAGGACCCGCTTCAGAGTTCGCGTCCAGCACAATGGCTGTGTCGCGGACCAAATGAAGGGTGAAAAGCTCAGTCAGCCAGGCATTCCGAGTTCTGTGCGCTCCCAGATCACGCGTTACTTCTTCGAGAATTGGCCGTTACATTTTGCGGGATTAGGCGTTACTTTTGGGGGAAGTAACGGGGGGCGTCGGCAGAACCCCGCCTACTCCGCTTCCTACAATACTCCCTACGATGTCCTCTGAAATCGAACAGACGGCACCGTTCCTCTCGATAACGCTGCGCGTAGCCGCAGATGCACCATCGAGAGTCGCTTCGCCCGCAGGAATTCGATTGGGCCTGGTCCGAGGACCTCGTCGAAGGCACGGTACAAGCTCCTGCGACCCCCCTGCTGCAGAGCTCGGATACGTGCACGGCAGATGGCCATTATGTGCGATGTAGTGCTCCGCCTCCCGCACAACTTGACCGAAGATGGCGCATTGCGTTCGGCCTCGGCCGCAGGATCGAGGGCGGCCGGTGCGAGGAATATCTTGCAACGACCTCTAAGCCTTCCGATGCCACTAAACGGCTGCCCGCCTACAAGGAGGGTCGACCGTTTCCAGGCGACCTGCAACGGCAGCTACCTTCGTCGGCGGAAACGGACCCTCCGTTCAGTGCGGGCGTTGGGATTGGTCAGGGTCGGCGGAGCGGTCGCAGCTTGCAACACATGCGGGTCCGGCTCAGGTCCACCTCGTCGCGCGACTTCCCTGCCTTGTAGGGACCCGGTGCACAACCCGGCCCCCCACGGCCGAAACGCGGTCGGTAGTTCGGAGCGGCATCACCGCAAACAAGGTAACGGCGGTACGGATCGGGCTGGGAGGCGCTCGACACTCAGGGACATCAAGCAGCTGGGCCCACGCCGCTTCTTTCCTTGATCACGTTGCGTGTCGCGGGCCTACTGGTCCTCATGCTCTAACTGTTCGGCAAGTCCGTTGTATTCTTCAGTTAGATCCTTGATCTTTTCAGCGAATTGCGGGTGTGCCGCCCCTTCGGCTAATTGACGCAACCACACGGCCCTCTTGCGCGACCTTTCCGTGTCAAGGTGGATGGGAGGTTTCAGATACATTTGCTCTCCCTCCAATGCTCACAGAAAAGCCGCCCCGAAGGGCGGCCTTTCCATCCTTGGACGTAATTGTGTGCGGCGTTCGAGCGCCGTCTTTGGCACACGTTGAAGCATACTCCCACTCCTCGGGCGATTACCATCGCGCAGCGCACCAAAACGTTCGTGCTGCCGCGCATCTACCGGCATTGCTGCGCTAGGCTCGCTGAGACGCCGCGCTTCCTTCGCCTGCCAGTTGAGGTTTTGACTCTGAGCCACATTCACGACTGAACCTTCCTCGCCCGAGCGGAGGTCATGATAGTCAGGATTTTCCTGACGGGCGACAAGCGATCTCCCGACTGCCCGGCGAGCTGCCAATCGCTACATTCCGCTGGGGCTGAAGCGATCGTTCGTGGGGAGTCCCGTGAGGAAAGCATTTTTTGAGGACGCCCCGGCCGGCAACTTTTTGCGCAGCATCAAAAACTACTAGCCGTAGAGCCGAGAAACTCGCGTGCAGGTGCCGGCAAGGCTCGGGCTGCAGGCACGGGCCTTGCGTGCGCACACTCATTGCCCCCTTCTGTCCGCATGTGCAATTGCTTGATCGACAACTCCACTCTACCCGTCGATCTCGGCGCCGCACGTGGTCGAACCACTGGCTGCTCACAGGAGCAGCTGGGTAGGAGTCATCTGAATGTACGGCACCCTGCTGCTACTCGTCATGCTAATCGCTCTCTCCGTCTTCGGCCTCGTGGCCTTGGAGGTCGCGGCGCGTCGATCGCCTGAAGGTAAACCTCAAGCGGCCAGGCCGAAGCGGCGGCTGAGATAATCCGCGTTTCTCGGTCCATTCGCTGGAGAATGCTCAGTCGATAGCTGCCGTGCACGGCGGCTTCGCGGCGCTTTGTCCTGTCCTTATTTACTCGGTGCTGGGAGGCGAGCCGACGAGTGATCGCTCGAGCCGCCCGTCGCATTCGGAGACGAACCCGGTGCACCACTCGTTGCATACACGTACAGGGCCACGACAAACATCAGAACGGATACGACGGTGACAATCCAGCCGACGGGGCCGTTCGCGCGGGAGCCCCACAAGTTTGATCTGCTACCGTTTGGTTGAGACATTTTATTCTCCCAAGCCAACAATACTAGACCGCGGCCTTTCAGCACATGAGGCTTCTTAGCGCAGTTCGGTTCGGGCATGATCCCCACGAAAACCGGATTCGGAGGCTTCGTTTTGCTGGTCGCACTCGTCGTTGTTTTCGTCGTGGTTTATGCCGCTATAGCGCTTGAGCACCCGATCCAAATAGAGAAATCAGCTTCCGCCCTTTTTGGCGCCGGCCTGCTCTGGACGATCTATGCCGTGGGAGCAACTGACCACGACGCTATCGTCGAACAGCTCCGCGAGACCATCGGCTCGACTGCAGGGATCATATTTTTCCTGATGGGCGCCATGACCATTGTCGAGGTCATCGACGCGCACGACGGATTCGAGATCATCACCTCGCAGATCAACACAAAGAAGTTGACGACCCTGCTGTGGCTCATCTGCGCCGTGACGTTCTTTCTGAGCGCGGTGTTGGACAATCTCACCACCACGATCGTCATGGTCTCGCTGATCAGAAAACTGCTCGACAAGCAAAGTGATCGGCTGTTGTTCGTCGCGATGATCGTGATCGCTGCCAACGCAGGCGGCGCGTGGTCCCCCATTGGCGACGTCACCACGACCATGCTGTGGATCGGCGGCCAGATCACCGCTCTCGCCATAGTCAAGACGCTATTCCTCGCGTCCCTCACGAACATGCTAATTCCGCTGCTCATCGTGAATTACCAGCTGCGGGGGCGAACTTTCGCTTCTCCCAAGGTCGATGGCAGCGACGATGCGTTCACGCCCGCCTTCGAACGAAACGTCATGTTCACCCTCGGGGTTGCCATCCTGGTCCTGGTGCCAGCGTTCAAAACCGTTACGCACCTGCCGCCTTTCATGGGCATCCTCTTCGGCTTGGGAACATTGTGGCTCGTCGGCGAGATCATTCATCGCCGGAAGCAACCGCTGGAGAGAAGGCCGTTGACCGTGGCGCACGCCCTCACCCAGATCGACCTCAGCTCAATCGTCTTCTTCCTGGGCATTCTGCTGGCCGTTGCCACGCTGGAGCACACCCATATTCTTGCCGCTCTTGCAGCCTGGCTGGATCAAAGCATCGGCCGCACCGACGCAATCGTGCTTGCGTTGGGGCTGCTCAGCGCCATCGTCGACAACGTTCCCTTGGTCGCAGCGTCGATGGGGATGTATGGAATGAGCCAGTATCCACCGGACAGTTTCCTTTGGGAATTCATCGCCTACTGCGCCGGCACGGGCGGATCGATACTGATCATCGGCTCTGCTGCGGGAGTTGCTGCGATGGGAATCGAGAAGATCCAGTTCATTTGGTACATGCGAAAGATCAGCGTACTCGCGCTCCTCGGATACTTCGCCGGAGCGGCGGTGTACATTGTGCAGTTCCGGTACTTTCACTGAACGCAGGGACGCGCACGCGCCGAGGCAGTTTGAATGGACCCGCTTACTCTTCAGAGCCAATGCTCTCCTTCAGGCTTGCAGTCTGCAGGCCTGCGCGGCCGCAGGCCGGTCGCGCGTGCCTATGCCGGCCCGCCAATCCGGATGCCTTGGATCCGCGGGACAACCTACGTTGCCGTACTTTTCGGCGTGTCCACCCTCGGCAGCCGCGAAGCGCACCACCCGCTCCGGCGTGACGTGAAGGATTGAAGGCCCGAAGTAGGCTGTCTTCGCGACGGAGCACCGCTCAATTTTCATCCAAACAAGCAGATGCGCGGAAGCAGACATGCCCGACGAGCGACGGTTCGACATCTTATCCCCGGAGTTCCACGCGAACCCTTTTGCGACGCTCGACCGCATGCGAACCGAAGGCCCGGTGGTCCACTTGAGATTGCCTATCGTCGGCCGCACCTGGCTCGCGACGAGCCATGAGAGCTGCGCAGAACTGTTGAAAAACAGCCAGGACTTCGCGCGCGATCCCGCCAACGCGGGAAGCAGGACGCAGGAGCGGATATTGAAAGTTCTCCCGAAGACGCTCGGCGTTCTTGCGTCGAACATGCTCGGCCACGACGATCCGGAGCACCGTCGCCTGCGTGCCTTGGTCGATGACGCCTTCCAGAGGCGCACGATCGCAGTTCTCAAGCCGACGATCGTTGAGACGGCTGATCGGCTGCTCGACAAGCTGGACGGCAAGCCCGAGGCCGATCTCATGGCCGAGTTCTGCCGAGATCTGCCCCTTTCGGTAATCTGCGCGATGCTGGGGTTGCCGGAGAAGGATCACGACCGGTTCAAGAACTGGTTGGGCGGGTTGAAGGATACTGCGAATGTCTTGGCGGTGATACGCGCCATCCCCGGTGTAATCAGCGTCGTGCAGTACCTTCGGCGCGTTTCGAGACCCGGTGGCGGGGCGCGGCCCGAGGGCCTCATCGCTGCGCTGCGCGAGGCGGAGATCGAAGGCCAGACGCTCAGCGAGAACGAGATCGTCTCCATGATCTTCCTGCTCTTCGGTGCAGGACAGGAAACCACAACGCATCTGATATCGGGCGGTCTCTACGCGCTGCTCACGAACAGGGACCAGTTGAGCCGGTTGCGCCAAGACCCGGGCCTGATGCCCACATGCATCGAGGAATGTCTTCGCTACGTCTCCCCCGTTCAGATGACCAAGCCCCGTTTCGCAACCCGGGATTTGATCTGGCAAGGACGCCAGTTCCGGCGCGGCGAGATGTTCGCGGCATTCCTTGCCGCAGCGAACTGCGACCCGGCAAGGTTCGAGCAGCCCCACACGTTCGACATCACGCGCCACCCAAATCCGCACCTTTCGTTCGGCACCGGCGTGCACTTTTGCCTCGGCTTCCAGCTCGCGCGCGCAGAGACGTCGATAGGAATTCAGCGCATCCTAGATCGCTTTCCCGCCTTGCGGCTTGCCCATGTGCCCGAATACATCAGGTGGCACAAGCGGCTTGGCATCCGCGCCTTGGCGCGATTGCCGGTGCGACTAGCGGCCTAAGGGCCGGTACCTCCCAGGATCCGAGACCGTGGGCCATCGGCTGCTCGGCACCTTGCCGCCTCTCTCGATCACCGAAGGATGTTGCGGATATGCCAGACTATGGTGGCGGCATAGACGAGGAGAGCGATGCAAATGCCAGCTGCCAATTGAGGCGTTGAAAGCGACGCTCTCGTCAGGAAGAACACGATGCAAAACAGGGCGATGACGCCCAGCAACGACGGCACATGTTTCATCTTGATCACCAATCATTTCCGAGCAGCCGCAGTAATGCGGCCTTTTCCCCGGCCGGGAAACAGCCCTGTCGATCATCTGCCCCGCGGGTCACAAGTAACACCCGGATTGCGACGTTTGATCTCCGCTGCGCGAACCTCGACCGACATTTTGGTGCGGTCCAGCGATTCGGCGATCGCCTCCCACGACGACCCCGCGGCCCGCATCGCCAAGAGTGTAGCCTCCTCCTCGTCGGTCCAGGCCTTACGGCGCCGCACGGGCCTTCTCCACTTGTCGATCCAGCCTGCTTAGCTTCCCATGCGGCTCTGGTCGGCCGTCCCGGCATCAACCATCAGTGAGCCGGCGGATCGCCGAATGATACGCATCAAATTTCCCCGCTGCGGGTCGAGACGAGCCGAATGGAAGAAGGCCCTTCCACATTGGCATTCGTGTAGGCCTGTGCGGCTGCGATCAGTTGCGTCACGGCCGACCTGTCATAGGCGGGATGCCCCGGATTGAGGTGCAGGTCCGTTTCGACGATCATCACCTGAGTGACCCCCGAGGACAATATCTCGAGGGCGAACGACACGAACGACACATGCGGAGCTCTAAAGGGCATCGGTTGGACTTTCACAAACGCCGGGCATTGCTGAAGCCCCAGCCGAGGCCGAGCATGGCCGCAAGAAGCGAGCCGAGAAGGACCCCCAATTTGGCGGCCGTCAACAATCCTTCATCCGCGAAGGCGAGCATGGAGATGAAGATGGACATCGTAAAACCGATGCCAGCCAGCAGCCCGATCAGCCAGACCCCGGTCCACGAAACTCCCGGAGCAAGCCGGCACCAGCCGAGTCGCACTGCCGCCCAGGTCGCGCCAACGACGCCGAGCGGTTTCCCGGCGACCAAAGCCAGCGCAGTGCCCAGCATCACCCAATGGCCGCCGGCGGGCAGGTTGGTGTTCGTCAAGCCGACCCCGGCATTTGCCAGTGCGAAGATCGGCATGATGCCGTAAGCCACCCACGGATGCAGTGCCATCTGCACCCGCGAGACCGGCGGCAATATCTCCCGATGAGCCACGCGAAGGTCCCGTAGCGGTTGCGCCAGTCTGTGCGGATCCCTTGCCATGACCGCGTCGCTGCTTCGTAACTGCTTGACAGCGCGAGACACCATTTCCAGCGGAGGCTCCCGCAAGGGAATTGCGCGCGCCGGAGTCATCAACCCAAGCACCACACCCGCAAGGGTAGGATGGATTCCGGCCGTCATGAACCCGATCCAAACCAAAGAACCTGGCAGGACGTACGAGAGCGCTGACCCGAACCCGATCCGCTGAAAGCCCAGGACTGCGAGAACGCCGAGCGACGCGATGACGAAGCCACCAAGCTGAACATCTGCGGTGTAGAACAGAGCAATGATCAGGACCGCAATGATGTCGTCGATGATCGCAAGAGCAAGGAGGAAGACCCGCAAATTGACCGGGATTCTTCGTCCAAGCAGGGCGAGAACTCCAACCGCGAACGCGATGTCCGTGGCCGTTGGCACCGCCCAGCCCTGCCCGCGATCCGGACCGGCGTTGAGGCTCAGATAGATCAGTGCCGGGAGGATCACGCCACCGGCCGCCGCGATCAGCGGCAGAATGGCCTGGTCCAGCCTGCTCAGTGCGCCTTCGTGGATTTCGCGCCGGATCTCCATGCCAACGACGAGAAAGAAGACGGTCATCAGGACGTCGTTCACCCAGAAGTGCAACGAGCGTGAAAAGACGAGTTCCCCCAAACCGATGGTCGCGGGAAGATGCCAGAAATCGTGATAGCTATGAGCGACCGGAGAGTTCGCCCAGATCAGTGCAGCCGCGGCGGCAATGAGCAGGACGGCGCCGCTGACGGCCTCGACGTGCAGGAACCTTTGAAGGGTATCGAGGGCCTGTTCGGCCAGCCGCTGGGGTTTCGGCAGATCGTCAAACGGAGGATTGTGGTTCACGGGCGCAGGATCTCCGCGTGGCGGCCCGACCATCGCTCTTCCTGTCGCTGCCGATACAGCGAACACCCGAGGCCGGTTATACATCGCATAGGCGGCATTTCAACCTTCGACGACGGAACAGGGCCTGCCGGCATTCGGCCGTGGAGAGGGTCAGTCGGCAGCGGCTGCATCATCCGTCCTCGCAGTCGGCGCTCATTCGAGACGTGCTCCCAGACGCCCGGAATCTTTGCAGCCTCGGCAAGCAGTACCGGCGCGCCACAGACGCTGGCAGTCTCGCCCCAACGCCTGACAGCGCCTCGCCGGGGTACTGAAATCCCGCTCTGGCTCGCGTAGTGGGGTGGCGTGATGGAAGAGTTCTACAGAGGCTTTGCGTAGCGTGCGCGCGATCTGGCGGAGAAGGCGGATCTATTTTACACGACGGCGGTTGCTTGACTTGGCCAAGCGGTACGATGCCCAAAGCAAACCGGGTCGAGGCCCGCGCGCCGGCCGGCGTCCCGCGCCACTCCGCCTGCGGCAGTCTTCTCCAGGGCCGGCGAGGCCGGCAATCAGCCTATCCCTCGTCGACCTCAGAAACACTCCAGCAGTTGCGACTACGCGGTCGATCGTTGCGAGGACTAGGTCACGCAGTTTCAATTGCGGCCCGCGATCCAGGAAGCGACCAATAGCCATTTGCGTACAAAACCACGAACATTCCCGTTCTCGGTCTGTTTGCCACGACGGCTGCTTCGAGAACATCCCTGCTCCCGGCCGGCCAAATGACGAGCGGCTCACGCACCGGTGGGATCGGTCTTGCGTTCTGAGCTGGAGTGACGACGTGCGGAAAGTCTTCGTCGTCGCACTGTCCGAGCAAGACTCGAGCGCGCCGCTTCGGTCCGGTATCGTACTGGTCGCTTGTCCGCCTGCTCACGGGATCTCTCAAGCTGCTCTAGTGCTTGAAGGTCGCGCGAATACTCCCGTATCAACTCCCCCAAAGCCGCCCGAGCAGCGCTGGGCGGAAGCACTTCCGCGAGGGCTGCGCACCGTTCAATGCGGCAGGACAACGCGTCACGTAGGGTCATCAAAACGCATCCGCCAGAGCTCTTTGCATACCGAATTTGCGCATATTGTACCCGCGGCAAGCCGGATTCAGCAAGAGCCGACCAGACTCATACTATGGAGGTAGCTCTAACGTAGCAGTAATCAGCGCGCCGTTCACTCGCAGCGCTGAGGCGCCCGGAAACACGATGGGTAAAATGCCGGGTCGCTCTCGCGGCGTCCACGCGACGGGGTGAATAAAAAAAGGGCCAGCAACCGAGCTGGAGTTCAAGCCATTTGGGCGAAGTAAGATGCCGGCGAAGGCAATCCCGTCCGTTAAGGAACCTCGGGATCTAAAGCTACGCGGACTGGCCGGAACGATCGCAAAGGTTTTGCGACCATTGGTGCGAAAACAGCGTTGCTCTCAATCGACATGGTGTTCTCGCACAATAAGCTGCAGACGAGCAGAACAGATCGTCATATTCTGGTTGTTTTAGGTTGGACAAAATGGCTGTCGGCGATGAGCCGACGTCCGGTCACGTCGGTTGCCTAGAGCGCGTCACGGACGACTTCCAAATCAGCCGTGTCGCAGTCAACGAACTTTGTCGCTTACCGCGCGTACAGAACGCTCGGAAGCCAAACGACGATCGACGGGAAAAGAATGCAGAGCCCGACGCCGAGCCATTGCAGCGCCATAAATTGCAACGCGGCGCGGAAGATGGTTGCCATTGTGATCTCTGGCGGCGCGACGCTCTTAAGATAAAACAGCGAATAGCCGAACGGTGGAGAAAGGAAAGCCATCTGCATGTTGACCATGAAGATGACGCCGTACCAGAGCGGTACATCCTCCGTCCGTATGCCCGGGAGGCCGAACAGCCCACCCCATTCCAGGCTCTTCATTATGGGCAAGAAGATCGGCACAGTTAGCAAAAGGATGCCGACCCAGTCGATGAACATGCCGAGTACGAAAAGGATCAGCATCATCAGCATCAAAATGCCGTAGGGTGGCAAACCAGTGCCAAGAATCGTGTTCGCCACAAAGGTCTGCCCGCCCTTCACGATGAAGAAGCCGACGAACATCGTCGCACCGAAGAATATCCACATCACCATCGCGGTCGCCTTTAACGTCGCGATGGCAGCCTCCTGCACCGCCAGCCAGTTCAGCCTGCGGTGCAGCGCGGATACGAACAGCGCGCCGAAAGTGCCGATACCGGCCGCTTCCACTGGGGTCGCAATGCCGACAAAGATCACGCCCAGCACCAGCACGATCAGAAGCAGCGGAGCAATTGTATTCTTCAGCAGCCGAAGCTTTTCGCGCGTACTGACGCGTTCTTCCGGCGGCAGCGCGGGTCCAAGGCTAGGGTTGATGTAGCAGCGGATCAGAATGTAGGAGATGTACAGCCCCGAGAGCAGGAAGCCCGGAAAGATTGAGCCGACCAGCAATTCCCCCAGCGATTGCTGCGCGACCACTGCATAGACGATTGCCATGACGGAGGGCGGGATCAGAATTCCCAGCGTCCCGCCGGCGAGCAGCGAACCACAGGCAAGCTTCTGGTCATAGCCGCGCTTCAGCATCGCAGGCAACGCAATCATGCCCATGGTGACTTCGGTGGCGCCGACTACGCCAACCATCGCGGCGAGCGCGGTGCAGGCCAGCACGGTCGCGGCGGCAAGGCCGCCCTTGACCGAACCCAGCCATTTATAGACGGCGTCAAACAGTTCCTCGATAATGCCCGCTTTCTCCAGCATCGCGGCCATGAAGATGAACAGCGGCACCGCCGAAAGCTGGTAGTCGGTCATGAAAGGGAAGATGCGCGCCGGCATCATGTTCAAGATGGCCGAATTCCCGAACAGGAACAGAAACACTACCGCGAGACTGCCCGTGCAGAATGCCATCGGCAGGCCGAGCGCCAACAGCACTCCCAGTGACCCAAACAGCAGCAGCGTAAGCCATGCGATATCGATTTCGAAACCCACGGCTCAGCCCCTCCCGCGCCTCAGAATGAGGACATCTTTGATCAGCTTCGAAAGGCCCTGAAGCGCGAGCAGCGCAGCGCCAATCGGCATCATCAGCTTCACCGGCCAGTATTGCACGCCCCATTCGGTAAAGGAGACCTCGCCGGTGCTGCCGGGATTGAACGAATCCATGGCGAAGCGCCAACTCGTGAAGAACATCGTGAACACGAAGATGAAAAAGAATACTGAGGTTATGATGTCGGCAATGGCTTTGCCGCGCACCGAAAACTTCACGTAGAGTACATCGACGCGAACATGTTGATCGCATTGATAGGCATAGGCGCCTGCCAGCATGTATTGCATGCCGTACATCAGGAACATGCTTTCATGCAGCCAATTGGTCGGCGAATTGAACGCGAAGCGAGCGATCACCTCGTAATAGTAGCCGAACACCGAGATGACGGCCCAGTAGGCGACGTACTCGCCGGCGCGAATGTTCACCGATTCGATCGCGTCGGTTAATCGCGTGTGCAGGCTAAGCGTCGGATCTTCCTGCGTTCCGACTTGGGGCACGTCGGGCGGCACGACTTCGGGTGGCGCGTTGGCCAGTTGCTCGGCCTCGCGGAGCCGTTGCCTGCGCGTCAGGCCGGGCAGCAGGAAGGCGTCGCCGACCAGCATCGCCGCCATCAGGATGGCAAGCCAGCGTGAATAGCCACGCCAGCGCGCCAGGTCAGTCTCGGCCTGCTCAAAATCCGATCTGGCCTTGGGGCCGGCGGCCTCGGCCTTGGCCAAGCGCTCCCGCATCTGCGGCGTCGCATTTACGTTGGGCGGAATCTTGGCATGATCGAGTTCCGATATAGCGGCGCCGACCGCAGCGCGCGTGCGCGAGACATCCTCGCGCTTGTCGCGGATGACGTCGGTGGTGTGAAGGATCAGCAGGAACACCGGAATGAAGATGAAACCCCAGTTGTTCTTCAGGTAGAGGCGATGCAGACCCATGAAGCCTGAGCAGAGCCAGAACATATAGGCGATGAAAAGCGACGGGCCTCTGGGAACGCCTCGCCGGTGCTCACGCCGGACGAAGTAAATGGCCACAAGAGGAAAGACGACGAGTGTGCCCCAGTACAGCCAATGGGGCAGCACAAACGGAAGGCTGGGCATGAGTTTCCCCGGAATTCCCCGCGTCTGCGGGAACGGCAGACGGCTCCGACTTGGTCGATGGAAAGGCGCATTCCCGCTGCGGCCCTCCTGGCAAGGCGAACGGCGGCACTGACTCCCGCGCCGCCGTCACCGACAGCGTTCAGAGATCGAGCTTCTGGCCCTGATACATATCGGGTGTAACGTAGCCGTAACTCGGCGATTCCATTACCTCTAGTTGGGCTTTGAAGACGCGAGCGGCGTCCTTGTCCTTGTTTGCCCACTTAAACCAGATCGGCACCGCGACGCGCTGGAATTTCTCTAGATCTGAAACCGGCAGGCGGTTGATCTCAGTCCCGGCTTTGATGAATTTCGGCCACGCTTCCATGTCGGCCTTCTGGATCGCCGCGTGATGCAGCGACGAATAGGCCTCAATTTCGAGTTCGACCCAAGCCTTCATCTTTGGCGACAGCTTATTCCAGTGGTTCATGCCGACGCAAAAGTCCATGAGATCGACGGGCTGATAGATGGACTCGAGTCCGACCGGCCCCATCCAGATGTACTTGGTGACCTGCTGGAATCCGAGATCCCAGTTGACCGCTGGGCCGGTGTAGTCGGCCGCCTCGATGGTACCCTTTTCGAGCGCCGAGAAGACCTCCCCGCCGGGAAGTAGCGTGGTCTTGGCGCCAATCGCCGCGAAGCCCTCGGCGATCATACCGCCGGGAACGCGCAGTTTGAGGTCCTTGAAATCTTCAATCGAACGGATAGGCTTCTTTGAATGGATGATGTTGGGGCCATGATGGATGCGCCCGACATACATGATGTTCTGCTTGGCGAAAATCTCGCGCGCCATTTTCAGGCCGTCCTTCGAGTAGAAGAACACGTCCCATTCATGCGGATAGCGCAGACCCATCAGATAGGACGATAAGAACGCCGTCGCCGGCACCTTGCCGACCCAATAGACGGTGAAGGAGTTCATCGCCTCGAGGACGCCGTTCTTTACGCCGTCAAGCAGCTCAAAGTCGCCGACAACTTCCTTGGCAGCGAAAGGCTTGAACTCGAGCTCGCCGCCGGTTTTTTCCTTGATCGATGCGGCCCACGTCTTGAATGTATTGAGCCCCACGCCAGCTGGCCACGAAGTCTGGACCTTCCAAGTCGTCGTTTCAGCTGCATCGGCATCGCGGATATAGGGAGCGCTTACGATCGCTGCTCCCGCAACGGCGGCACCACTCAATACGGTGCGACGTGTTGCTGTCGTATCTGGACGCACTTTCATTGCTTCCTCCTTGGCGAGTTCTTTGAATTTGAATGACGTTTCTTATTTTTCACTAGTTTGAAGCGGTCTTGACTAAGCATCAACCCCGCAGCCTCCGGAATTATGCCCATCTTCAAGTTGGGAGACATGGATTTTGCCGTCGTTTTAGGGCAACGTTAGACTAAAGACGGATACTATTTGCGCTCGCTACGAGCGCCGACCGGCGCAGCGGCCGAAAGACGACAGGCCAATTCAGCGTCTCGGCCGGGGATATAGCGCTTCACTGCATTTTGCAGGCGGGCTCGGCTTTGGATTTCCAAATCGCAGGGATTTCACTTCAAAGGAGGTGTGCGGAGTGCCTTTTCAAATTACGCTACTGCCGCGCTCACCAACTGGTGGGCTGAGAGGTGCTTCTCTCATGCCTGGACATGCCTCTATCTAGTTAGCAGGCCCGATATCAGGGCCGCAGCGCCGAGTCCAATGAACGACAAAATAATTGGAGGATACAGAACCAGCGCTGCTTCAAAGCGCAGGAACTTCGGTTGCTCGCCAATCCGATTGGGACGCCCAATGAAGATCAGGACGCCTGCTACCGCAAGCATAGCAGCTCCGATCAGGATGTTCATATTCGCCTTCCTCCACATCGCGGAGCAAAACTTCGCAAGCACGAGAATGCGACCGAGCTGTTCGTTTTGGAAAGGACCAACAGTACGCTTTGGTACCGATTTTCTTGAAGACCGCTTTTGAAGAGATACCGCTCAGATCGGCTTCACGCCGTGACGGGCCTTAGTGGCCAGACCAAGAACCCGCTCGCGGGTGCGACTTCTCGCTGCGTCCACCAGCATCGTGCCTGCCCAGCGATAGACGTTATGCTCCTTTACCTGCTGTCGCATGAGCTTCATGCGCTCGGCCTGCTCCTCGATTGGCATCGTAAGTGCAAGCTCGAGGGTCGATGCCATTTCTTCGGTGTCATAGGGATTGACGATAAGAGCCTCGGACAATTCTCGTGACGCCCCGGTGAAACTCGACAAGATAAGAACCCCAGCGTTGTCTTCTCGCGAGCTAACGAACTCCTTCGCGACGAGGTTCATTCCGTCATGCAGGCTGCTGACGACGCAGGCATCGGCCCCTCTGAACAGCCGGAACACGTCTGACGGCTCGTAGTGTCGCGCGATCAAGTGCATCAAGGGTTGGCGACCGCGGTGCCGCTCGTTTATTTCGGCAGCGAGCGCCTCCGCTTCAGCCTGGAGCTTCGAGTACGAGCTGAGTTTGCTGCGCGTCGGTGCTGCGATCTGGATGAAGGTAACCCTGTCCCTCCAAGCCGGATTGCGCAACAAGAGCGCGTCGACCGCCCGCATGCGATCAAGAATGCCTTTGGTGTAGTCGAAGCGTTCGACACCCACGATCAGTCGCGTTCCTTCCGTCAGTTCGAACTGCGAGATGATACCGGATCGGCATTCCGCGGGAGCTGGCAATTTCTCCACTTCTCTTGGTGGCCATTCGATCGAGATCGGATAGGCACGTACTCTGGTCTCATGTCCACCGAGACTGACCGCCTGCACTTCGCGGTCGATCCTGCTTTCCACAAAGCGATCGACACCCTCGATGAAGTTGTTGCAGTGAAATTGGGTGTGAAATCCCACGATGGTGCTGCCGAGCATTCCTTCAATGATCTCGGCCTTCCATGGGCAAATGCTGAAGGTTTCTGCATTCGGCCACGGAATGTGCCAGAAAGTTATGATCGTGGCTTTCGGCAGGCACTCACGGATCATTCTCGGAGCAAGCGCGAAGTGATAGTCTTGGACCAGCACGATGGGGTCCTCGGTCCGCGCCTCGGCAACGACTGCATCGGCAAAGCGCTGGTTGATCTGCCGATACGTCTGCCAGTCGCTGGACCTGAACGTAGGGCGCACGAAAGCGATATGGCACAATGGCCAGAGCCCTTCGTTGGCAAAACCGTAGTAATATCCGTCCTGTTCTTTCTCAGAGATCCAGATGCGCCGAAGCGTGTAGGCCGGGGCTGCCTCGGGGACGCGGAGCCTATCGTGGTCGTCGACAGTCTCCCGATCGGCGCTGCCGCTGCCGTGTGCGATCCAAGTGCCACCGCAGGCACGCATGATCGGCTCCAGGGCCGAGACCAATCCACTCGCCGGCCGCTGCACCACAGTCCCCGCTTCCGAAGTGTTGTGAATGTAAGGCTCCCGATTGGAAAGGACGAGAACTTCGGCCCCCGGCAAGACGCTTTGCAGCACCTCTTGAAGCGATTTCGGCGTCCACTCGATCTGGCTTGTAAACGTAACTTGTTCGGCGCTACGCAACAGCTTGTGAATTTCTCGATCGATAGACGAGCGACCGAGTTGAAGGTGCACTCCCTGAGCACCTCGACGGACCTCCTCGACCGCGCGTCGCAATGCCTTCATCCAGCCGCGCATCATGAGGACGGCGAAAATGATCGTGCCAACGGTCAGGACCAGAACGACGCCGGCAAGCGCGGCGAGCAGATACGCCAGCACCTGGCTGGACCTGGCCGCCGCAAAGCTGAGGTCGGTTAGAATGACGAGGTAGGAACGACCTCGGCTACTCGAGATCGGAAACGCAGCTACAAGAATGCGTCGCCCCCCGCTGGCGATGCTTGCGAAACTGTCGTTCTCGGATTTGGCTGACTTTTCGCAGGAGAAGCTCGCCGGCATCTCGGGAGTTGGCGCGAGCAACGAGCCTTCCGGATCACAAAATCCAACCGCGAGAATCTTCTTGTCGAGCGCGACTCTCTTGAAAAGGTCCGAGAGCCGGTCCCACGCCTGGTCTTCCAGATCACGACTAAGCAACGGCTGGATGGCGTTGAAGACCAGCTTGGATCTGGCTTCAACATCGCTTCGCGACCACTGCTGCACGATTCCTCCGGTAAATGGCGAGATACCGAACGCCACGACTGCGGCTACCACCAGGCCGAAAATGCCATAGCGGAAGAACTCCTTGTACGATATCGGGGTCACTCCGGAGCTACCCCGACTATCCGCAGGCATTTGCTCGAGCCGTCTAGTAGCAGGCGCAGCTCTCGCGGCGCATTGGGCACTGCCGATTGCGCTAAGCGGTAGTAAGCGAATATATACCAGACCAAAGGACGGCTGCTGTTAGCTCGGATTGGCGAGCCGCTTCCCCGCCTCAAAGCCCGTACGCTCGTTGTTGCAGGTGAGACAAGTCGCACGTGCCATTTGCGTACCGTGGATTGCCAGCCGTTCATGCCGATGCGGCGTCTTTTCCTCGCAAGACAGGCAGTACGCTTGCGGAAACACACCGAGTGCCGTTTGATTCGATTTGCTGATCATGAAAGCCCCCTGCGCAATATCCTTCGGAGGTCGCCCGCGAGCAAGCGGCAGCGGGGCAGATCGGCTGCCAATTGTACAGAACTGTACCGTGTTTCGTCGCGTAGCAAGCTGTGCGCGCTCTGCCGAAGATCACTCCTGTCCCACACAGCAGCCCGCCAACGTCCGGGTGAATTAGCGCGCGGCGGGAGCTGGGATCCCAGCGTTCCTCGGCTGGGGTCCGCCTCTCCTGACGGCATGACCTTTCCATCCGTCCCGGGTAAGGTCAGTGGTCAATTCCCCTGCCCGTCGTTCAAAGCGCGAAACCGGTTGTACGGTTGCACCCCGAGCAATCTTGCCAGTCAGCGCCTCTTGAATTCGCGCTTCACTTGCGCTTCTTCGGCAGCGCATTCTTCCCGACGATCGAAAGCGCAATCAGACCGAATGTGATCAGGCGCGGGATGAAGTACACCGGCTCGCTCGCATTCGTCACTTGCACCACAGCCAGGACAAATCTCGCAACGGCGTCGATCACAAACGCAGCCGCAAAGAGCAGGAAAAAGGTGTCGTCCGTCTTACGCCAAAACTTCAGGAAATATATGCTCGCCAGGAGCGATGCGAATGCCGTCGCACCTGAAAGAACGGGATTCAAATGGTCCATCAGTCGGCCTCCCAGATCATGCCGATAAGCAGGACCGCCATGGCGAACAGGCCGATCGATAAACGCACGGCGGAAAGATCAACCTGAGGAAATACGATCTTATCGATCCAGAGAGCAGCATTTTCGAAAGTCAGACCCGCGAAACAGACGGCGCTCCATAGGAGCAACTTCGACCTGTTACCGATATATGCCCGAATGAGCAGCCATGCACAAAAGCCGCTCGTGATCGCGCAAAGTGTGTAAATCACCGCAGCCATGACTAATCCTTTCGAATCCTGAAGGCATCTGAAAATGCCTGGATGCGGTGTGGGCTGTTGTGGATGATATGTGTGATTGGGATCAAATGCCGCGAATACGCCAAGGCCAAGCTATCGACCACTGGCCGCAATTCGGGCCGCGGCGCAAACGCATAGATCCCTGCCTCGCCGTCGAGGAAGCCATCCTTCCTCAGGGACGCTAGAGCATCGGCCATCTCGATCTTGCCCGCGTAAAGACGTGCAGCAAGCGATTCCACGTCGAACCGCTCGCCGGGCCGCTTGTGGAAGAACAAAAGGGCTTCGAGCTGCGCCACAGAGCGAATGTAGCGTCGGACAAGCTCCTCTACCTCTTCCGGCAGTGCTTCATCAGACATCGTCGACCTCAGCCAGCGGCACGCAAGCTGATCGATTCAATGCGGAAATTCAAGACTGCTTTTCCTGCTACACAAATCTAGCCGACCGGATCAAAGACAACTGGAAAAGGCGGCGCCATCTCAGATGACACCGCCGATAAGCATGGAAATACCGACCGAAATCGGCTCAGTACTTGAATTCAGGCATCTTCTTCAGCTGATCCTTGTTGGCGTTCAGCACCACGTGGTCCGGATACCAATTGTCGCTTCGGTGGGCCGACGTTGATGCGCTTCCCGTCGTGCTCGTCGAACCGGCATTGCCGGTCTTTCCAGCGCCATCGCTGGACACGGTCTTCACCGGTTCCTTGGCGAATTTGAGCTGATCGAATGTTACGGCGACGTTGTGCTCGCCCATTCCAAGGAATCCTCCCACCCCGATCACCACGTTGGCAACCCGCCCGCTGGAATCCAGGATCAGATCATTGATGTCGCCGATCTTCTCGTTGCTGTTGTTATAGACGTTCACACCAACGAGTTTCGATGCACGCCATTCACTTTCCTTGTGCATGGAGGCGGTCGAGGCAGCCGGCTGCATGTTGGGCGCCGCGGTCGTCGCGTTGTTCTGGGACGACTGCGCCATGGCAGGCGTAGCCAGCAGCATCGCGGAGGCAAGAATGCAAAGTGATGTCTTCATGACGATTGCTCCTAGTTGTGTTGGATCATCGTCAACTCATCGCACGCTCGCAAGTTTCGTTTGCCTGCATGCGAAGGTACGCTGCCGCACGAGACTTATCCGACCAGCTTGAGGCGGCTGCGCATCTTTTGATGAAGCATTGCACGTGTCACGGAAGGGTTGCATATGATGAACTCGACCATAGCGATAATGTCGTCCCTGGTGCGATTGCAGCAGGGGTTCTCGTAAACGGCAAGTAGCCTTTGGGCCTCCTCCAAGGCTCCCACCAGAACTTCGGTATCGGTTCGGATCCGGCTTTCTTGCGATGACATCTCCGCCTCTATCGCTTCAAGAATATCTAGACTCTGTTGGCTGCCGTACAGTCGCCTTAACGGCAGCAGGGAATCGCGTTCACGAATATGAAATGCGGAGGGGCGGCACCGCACAAGGACGGTTGTGCGCCGACAGGATGATCCCATGACAATCGCAAGACATCGCTTTCAACCTGGCCTCGTCCATGACGACGATCCCCGCCCTGCGACATCCAATCACTCCGTCGCGCATCATACTCCCGAGAGCGACCGTAACGCCGGCGCGCCGGACCGCGAGAGCATTGGCTATGTAACTGTGCGTGAAAGGTACCTCGCGAGACCCGAGCCTGTCGCTGGCAACCAGGAGCCACCGCGCGAGGCGCTGGTGCAGCGTGTGCCTGGAATTGCAGGCTGATAGTTGCGAACTGTGAATCAGGATCGCCTGAACATAGCCTAAAAGCATCTTTTCAAGCTCGACGTCCTTCTTGATCAAAGAAATCAGCTGATCGGACTGGATCCGAAGCGCTTGGCCCGGCACTCTCACGCTGCAGCGGTGCGGTGAAACGTGCATGCCCAGGACCAACGGCACGCCGACAAAATCCTTCATCCCGAGCGTATGGATCTCGACCGGCAGGCAGTCGCCCGCACGGGTCGTGACAGAACACCCGCCGGACTCGATGAAGTAGGCATGGCGAAGAGGAGTGCCGCGATCGTAGAGAATTTGCCCTTTGTTCAGAGACACCGTCTCGCAGCTTTCGAGCAAACGGCACTGCGATGAAGCCGACAGTCGGGAGACGAGTTCGTTGCGGCTAGTTCCGCAGAAGGGCTCGTCCAAACCAAGCCGCTTCGGGTTGAATTCGTTTTCGATCAACCGCAGCGGCGATGAAGAATGTTCCATGTCAAGCCCAATTCTAGACCGCTACAATGATTGCCTGTACGATGGGATGGATCGAGCGATCCTGGGAGTCAGGGTGACCGATAGAACTGTCGGGAAAAACCTGACAAGAACCAGAAATATCGGGGAAGTGCCAGCACGTGGGCGTTTTGCTGTCTCATTTGATACCCACCCGCAAGGAGGCGCCCACCTCAATCTCCCGGCGCGCAGCCCGCCGCCCCTTGATCCTCGTCTTCATCGCGGCAGCGATGCCTCTTGCGCTTTTTGCGGGTTGGGTCGTTTTCCTGAACGCGCAGCAGCAGCGCAGGGGCTCTCAGGCTGCCGCCGTGGAGACGCTCGATAGCGTCGTCAACCGGCTTGCCTCCGAGATCAGCCTCCAGCTCGAGATCGCCGAGACCGTCGCGGCTTCCGCAACACTCGACAAGCCGGACCTTGACGCGTTCTATCGCGAAGCGACGCGTGTCAACGAAGCACGTCCTCTTTGGCAGACGATTCAGCTCGTCGATCCTGACGGGAATCAGGTGCTTGATGTCAGCCGTCCACTCGGAGATGGGATGCGTGCCACCGCCGACCGAGAGAATTTCGAACAGATCCTGAAAACGAGAAAGCCCGCGATCGGCGGAATTGGGCCACGTGGTCCCATCACCGGCAAACGCGTGGTGGCCGTCAGGGCCCCCGTTGAGCGCGATGGGCAATTGAAGTTTGTACTCACGGTGGCCCTGGTGCCCGATGCAATAAGCCAGATTTTGAAGAGCGCAGGAGCCCCGGCCGGCTGGGTGGGTTTCGTGGTCGATGCCAAGGGGAACATCGTCGCCCGCACCTTCGGTGAACAATCCGAACTCGGACAATCTGCCAGCGCTACGGTCCGCCAGGCGATAGCCTCAGCGCCAGAAGGAAGCTACGTCAAAACCACGCCTGCCGGCGAACAAGTCGACTCGATCTACAAAGTCATACCCGGAACCAGCGGATGGTCGGTCCATTTCGGGATACCGACGCAGGAACTGAATGGGCCTGTCCAGCGCTCAGCCATTTTCCTTGCCGGAGGCGGGGTCTTGAGCTTCGTGTTGGCTCTGACTTTGGCCTGGTACACCATACGCGACATTTCGCTTCGCCGGCGCGAGCAAGAGGCGCAGGCAGCATCGGCACTCAGCGCAAGTGAAGAGCGACGGAGGCTGACGATTGATGCCGCAGATCTCGGCGTGTTCAGCTGCGATTTTGCGAGCAGAGAAGCGATCGTGTCGCCCCGCGCCCGAGAGATGCTCCGGATAGACGGTTCGCGCTCCGAAGGAGATACGATCCTTCCGATCGATCGGATACTGAGCTGTATTGATCCCGCCGACCAGCGGAACTTTGAGGCTTCCTTGCTGAGTTGCCGTTCGGGAAACGTGGCGATTGCTGATTTCCGGACCGCTCCCCCTCACAGCCGGTGGCTGCGGGCCAGCGGGCGGCTGTCTCGCATCGATGATAAGAACTTGGACGTCGTGTATGGCGTCATTCTGGATATCGACGAGACCAAGCGAGCCGAGCTGGAGCGACAGCAACTGCTTCGACGTCTTTCCGAAGCGGAAGAAAATGAACGCCGTCGAATCGCAAGAGAGCTTCACGATCAGATCGGCCAGACGGTCACAGGTCTACTTCTCGGTCTGAAGAACCTGGAGCCGCTTCTGGGCACGAGCCCCAAACGCAAGCTCGGATTGGAGAGGCTCAATTGGCTGCAAGGACTCGCAAGAGGGATTGGACGCGATATCCATCAAATCGCGTCTGATCTGCGCCCGACTGCCCTTGATGACCTGGGCCTTTACAAGGCGCTGGAGGCATTCTGCGCCGAGATCCAGCGCCGGTTCGGGGTCAGCGTCGACTTTCAGCCGCTGGGCAAAAAAGATCGCCTCGGCCAGGACGTCGAAATCGCAGTCTACCGCGCAGTTCAGGAAGCCGTAAACAACGTCGTCAAACACGCGCGAGCTCGAAACGTCAGTGTAGTCATCGACCGGCGCATAGCGGAGCTGAGGATCGTCGTCGAAGACGACGGGGACGGCTTCGACGTTCAGGGATTCTCGCAGGGCGAGAGCCGCCATGACAAATTGGGCCTGTCCGTAATCGAGGAACGCCTCACGCTGCTGGGCGGATCTTTGGCCATTGAATCTGAACCCGCCCACGGCACCTCTCTTTTCATGAGAATACCGGTGCCAACAGAGGAGATCGGCTATGTGCCCGATCCGGATCACGTTGACTGACGATCATCCGCTTGTTCTAGCGGGAATGAAAGCGTTGCTCCAGGACGTGCAGGACATCGAGATCGTCGGGGAAGCAACGGATGGACAAACCGCCCTTGCTGTCATTCGCCAGGCGACGCCAGACATTGCCATCCTGGACATCTCCCTTCCCGGCCTCAGTGGCCTTGAAGTCGCTCGCACCCTAGCGACACAGCTACCTCAGGTCCGTCTGCTGGCGCTGACCGTGCACGAGGACCACGCCTACGTTCAGCCCATGCTGCAGGCGGGAGCTCGCGGCTATCTTCTGAAGCGCTCTGCGGCCGACGAGCTCGAGCGCGCAGTTCGCGCGATTGCCGGAGGTGGGTTGTATCTGGATCCCGCAATAGCAGAGAAGGCACTTCCATCGACGCGGGGCGCACATCCGTCTTCCGGCGCTTCGGCAGCCAGCGAGCTGACACCGCGCGAGAGTGAGGTTCTCAGACTCATCGCGCAAGGCTTTAGCAACAAGGAAATCGCCAATCAGCTCAACATCAGCATCAAGACTGTCGAAACCTACAAGGCCAGAGCAGTGGAAAAGCTCGGACTGTTCACACGTGCCGACATAGTGCGCCACGGCGTGGCGCTTGGCTGGTTGAGCCATCCGGCAAAGAGTACCGATCAAGTTTGACCCGGAATCGTGCAAAGCCCCGGCCGCACCGCTTGCGGACGTCAGGATTATCCGGACAAGCCACGCTCATGTCCTGACTATCCGACGAGGCATGGTGAACTATCCTCATTCGAGCGGATGAAACCGCCAGAACCCGATTTCTTCCGGATGCTGCACTCCGCATCTGGAACGGATCAACTTCTTTGGAGGCAGACATGCGAAATGTATTTTTCCGCGGACGTGCCGGTCGCCAGCTCTTTGCACAATATGAAAAATTGCCGAGGCTCGCAGCCAGGACACGCTCGCCGGTTGATGCTCGCGTGGCGAGAACTGCGGGCATTGGCCTCGCCTGTGTATACCTCACCTGCCTTCTGTTCTCGGCGTATGCAATCGCTTGAACGGGTGCCAGCGCGCTACCCACCAGATGCTGATCGGAATCGTCGAAGCTCGGACTCTCATGAGACCGGGATTGTTTTGGCAAGAGCTTATCTGATCATGAATACACTCCTGGCGCTCATCGTCCTCGGCACGTTGCTCATGGCTCTTAGTGTCGCGGCGCTGGAAGCCGCAGCTCGCCGTTTTTCTCAGGTTCTTAATCGTCAGCTACCGATGTAGGCGCGGTGCCCCACTCGGACACATAGACTGACCGTAGGCGAACCCCACGCACTCTGCGGCAAAGGCCGCCGTGGCCAAGGCGAGGGCCGCCTGGACCGCGGCCCTCGAAGGTTCGCACCTATCGGCAGACACGCACGCGCTTGACGATACGCCGGCCATGATAACCGCGCTTGACTATGGTCCGCACCGTGCAAACCCTCCGATGATGATGGAAATAGCGGACCTGCACTGTTTCGGATGTTGCCGCTGCGCCGGCCGGAGGCGCCGTCATCGCATTGGCGGGAACCGCGAAATGAATGCCCGCAAGCAAAGCAGCGGCGGCGAAACCATAGGCTAATTTCTTCATGATGTTTCCTTCGTGTACCCGCTTCGAACCTTCATGTCTGTTCAATGAATGCGGAGTGAACGAGCCCATCGACAATCGTTATCGCGATCTTTGGCCGCAGATGCATCAGTACAAGCCGACAAGCAATAGTTCCTCTTTTCAAATGTCGAAGACGCGGCAAGCCTGCGGAGAGAGGTATTAGGGTTCGGCGGCATCCGGTTTGACTTAGGTGAATGGGGACATGCAGCTTTTTGGTTGTTACCAGCCCAGAAGTCGCTATCTTGAACCTGGCTCCTTCGATCGATCCGGGAAGCAGCGGCCTGTAGCGGGCGGAGCAAACGCACTCACCAGAACAACGGAACTTGCTGTGCTTTCGCTGATGGATATTGCCGCCGTTCTGCTTACGCTGTCGGCCGTTTTCGGCTGGCTCAATCACAAATTCCTGCCACTGTCCCGCAGCGTAGGACTTCTCGTGATGAGCGTCCTGACCTCATTGCTCCTGATCGGCTTGGATGCGGCAATTCCCGACATTCAACTGCTCGACCAGCTTGCCAGCGGGCTCCGGCAGATCGACTTTGCCGAAGTCGTAGTGAACGGGATGCTTGCATTTCTTCTGTTCGCTGGCGCCCTGCACGTGGATCTGGAGACACTCAGGAGCCGCGCATTTCCGGTGCTTCTTCTGGCCGTATTCGGCACGCTGATCTCTACGGCGCTCGTCGGTCTGATCTTTTGGCTGATCTGCGGCCTTATGAACTTACCCGTGCCGCTCGCCTGGGCGTTCGTCTTCGGAGCCTTGATAAGCCCGACGGATCCGGTGGCCGTTCTCACCACGCTTCGCAACACGAACGTGCCGAAAGAGCTACAGATCGAGGCCGAGGGCGAAGCGTTGTTCAACGACGGCGTCGGAATTGTCCTGTTCACGATTCTGCTTCGTTTCGCGAGCTCGGACGATGGTGCGCATGTCTCGGTTGCCGATGTCGCGCAATTACTGGTTCGCGAAGCTGGCGGCGGGATGGTGCTCGGCTTGTTGAGCGGCTACATCGCGTATCGCGCGATGCGGCTCATTGACGATTATGCAATCGAGGTGCTGATCTCCCTTGCGCTCGTCACTGCGACCTATGCGCTCGCGCTTCATTTGCACGTCAGCGGGCCGCTTTCCATGGTCGCCGCAGGTCTTCTCATCGGCGACCGGGGACCGCGATATGCGATGAGTGAGCGGACACAGGGGTATCTGTTCGCGCTCTGGACACTTATCGACGAAATTCTTAACTCCGTCCTTTTTTTGCTTATCGGGCTCGAGACCTTGATACTGCGATTTGATCTTCGCAGTCTCGTTCTGGCGGCGGCAACTGTGCCAGTCGTCCTCTTCGCGCGGTTTGCCTCGGTTGGGGTACAGCCGTTTCTGTTCGGGTGGACACGGCTGCTCTCGTTGCGCAACGCACCTTTCCTGACCTGGGCAGGCGTGCGTGGCGGCATTTCAGTTGCGCTGGCCTTGTCGCTGCCGGATAGCCCCGCCAAGTCCGCCATACTCGCCTCAACCTATGCGGTCGTCCTGTTCAGCATCATCATCCAAAGCTCGACTCTGGGCTGGGTTGCAAGACGTACTGTAGGTCAATAGGTGAGCTCTCTCGACGGGACCTGGCTCCGCTCGGTCAATCCTCATAGCTGTCGATCACGGCATCTGCGATGACGCGTTTGGTGAGGACGCCGACGATATCGTTCACGCGCGGGCGCGAGGCAGAGCGGATGACGATTGCCGCGCCGGCACGATGGCGCTTCAACCTGGCAAACACCAAGCTTAGAAGGTCCTGATCCCGGCAAATCATCATCCGCCGCTCGACGAACTGCTCGACCGCGAGAACTGGGTTGGATTGCGACTCCGCCCATAAGCCGGAACGCGGTGGGATCAGCCCAACGATCCGGCCTTCGCGCTCAACCACGATAGGAAGTGCATCATCGATGTCTTCCGCAGCCATGACCTGCTTTAGTGTCGTTCCTACCCTGGAGACGATAAAGCGCCTTTCCATGATGTCCTGGGCCTGCTTCACCAGGTAGAGGTTGATATGCCGTTCCTTTGGGATGCGGTGCCCGCGATGGCGGAGCTTGACTGTGTAAATCGTCTCGTTGACGAGTGCACGCCTCACGCCTGCAGCCAACGCCACCGCAACGATAACCGGAACGATGATTGCGTAGTCGCGCGTCATTTCGAACACCATCACGATGGCCGTCATGACGCCGCCCGTACCTGCGCCGACGATGGCCGCCATTCCAACGATCGCGGCCGAGGATGGCGTTAGCCCTGAGTGAGGCAGGATTGAATCGGTTGCAGCGGCAAAGGCGGCCCCCAGGGTGGCGCCAAGGTAAAGCGATGGCGAGAATATTCCGCCCGACGCCCCGCAACCGAGGCTGACCGTCGTTGCTAACAGCTTCAGCACGAAGAGCAGCGCCAGCAACCCGGCGGCTGTCATCTTGTGGTCCAGTATCTCCTGAATGACAGAGTAGCCCACTCCGTCGACGTAGGAGTGTCCAAAGCCATGCGTGAGCATCACCATCACTAGGCCGATTGACGACATGCCGATGATGTTCTGAACATACTCGTTAGCAGACAGCTTCGGAAAGCCATCTTCCATGAAGACGAGCAGACGGATAAACGCCCAGGCTGCCGCTCCAGACAACAGGCCAAGCAGGACGAATGCGAGAGCTTCCTGCGCATTGAAGGATGCAACCATGCTGAATTGCACATCCGGAACCGAAAAGGCCGGGTCCGGACCGATCAGGATGCGCCCGATCGTCGTCGCAGCCCCCGTGGCCACGACGACTGGAAGGAATGTCCGGTTTGAAACTTCCGGCAGAAGAATTTCCAGAGCAAACAGCACGCCGCCCAGCGGAGTATTGAAGGTCGCGGCGATGCCCGCGCCCGCGCCCGCGGACAGCAGCGTGATCCTCTGCCGGGTCGAGAGCCCGATGAACTGAGCAAAGGCTGAGCCCAGGGCTGAGCCTATCTGAATGATAGGGCCTTCGCGCCCGACGGCGGCGCCGCTTCCGATCGATATTGCGGACGCCAGCGCCTTTATCAAAGCTACCGAACCCCGAATTTTGCCGCGCTTGTAGAATATGGCGTCCATCACTTCGGGTACGCCATGTCCCTTTGCTTCTGGAGCGAACCGCCGGACGAGAAAGACGACGATGAGGCCGCCGATCACAGGCGCAAGAAGAACAAAGTCGCCGAAAGGACTGGGGCCCTCACTGACGTTTGCGTCGTAAACGACGCTCAGCCTGCCATTGTAAGACAAGTTGTGCACGAGGCCGATTAGCGCGCGAAAGCCGACGGCGCCAAGTCCGGTCATGACGCCAATGACCAAGGCGAGCGCGCAAAGCACGAGAAGGCTGACCTTCCGCTCTTCAGCAAACGGCTTGATGCTGCTGCCGATCAGGGCTTTTCGCGTGCCGTAAGTCAGGACCGAGGGCATTTGACCACTATTGCGCACAGACACCGATATGAACTCTGGTTCCGAAAGGCAGTTCCTGCCAAGAGGCATGGCGACAATCCGCGCCCACCGAGCCCCCACGTCACCGCCATTGGACGCCCTTAGTGGTTGTCCGTCGATTCATGTCCCCGCCCAGCGGTAGTCAGGAAGCTCCAGTTCGTCGGCGATGTCCCGCCCAATTGCGAGCCTCGCCAGTCCCGGGATCGAGAAACTTCTGACCACGACGTTGCGGAAGAGCATTCCCACACGCGTTCTCGGCGCCAGGGCCCCGGCAAAGCGCTCCGCACCTCGCTGTTTCCGGCCTATATAGCTCTTCAGCCGCGCCTCGTATCCCGCAAACGCCTCCAAACATCGTCCACTGGACATGGCGAGTTCACCGGCCAAGACATAAGCTGAAATCATCGCCAGCGCCGATCCCTGCCCTGCCAGGAGCGAGACGCAGAACGCCGCATCACCAATGAGCGCCACCCGACCTCGTGACCAGTTCGGCATCCTGATCTGACTGACGGTGTCGAAATAGAGTTCACCGGCGCGCTCCAGTTCGACGAGCATCTGATCGCACTCCCAGCCATCTCCGCCATAGACTTCATGAAGGAGCGCCTTTTGCGAGATCGGCGTTTCCGGAAAAACTGAGTGATGCTCGGCAAATACCAAGAGAAACAAGGTGCGATCGTCACGCAGCGTGAAGCGGCCTACCATGCGGCCCGGCTGACAGTAGATCAGGTACACATCCTCCTCGCGCGGTCGATAGCCGTGAGCTTCGAATGCAGCCACGATATACCCCAGACGCCGCTCGAACTGAGCCTGTGGTCCAAAGACCCGACTGCGCACGGCTGAATGCAGGCCGTCTGCCCCGACGAGAAGGTCGAACCTGCGCCTGCCGCCGTGCTTCAGTTGGACTTCGACGCAATCTGGTTTCTCTTCGACGAGAATGATCTCGTCTCCGAAAATGGCTTCGACGCCGCTGGTCCGTTCGAACAGCATGCGCGAGAGGTCACTGCGCTGAAGAGTAACGTATCGTCCATTCGTCAACTCGGAGAAGACGTCGGTACCGAAGCCGGCCAGCCGACGGCCAGCTTCATCTACGATCCGAAGCTCTCGGGCGTAGTAGCCGTCGCGATTGATCTCCGGCATCAATCCCATCCGTTCAGCGATGGTGTAGCCCAGCCCCCAAAAGTCGATGACATAGCCTCCGCTCCGTAGAGCGGAGGCGCGCTCGAGGAGCGTCGGCTGGAAGCCGGCTGCTTTCAACCAATAGGCAAGCGTGGGTCCGGCAATTCCAACCCCGGAGATTAGAACGCTGTTCATGCCATCTCCTCAGAAGTGAACGACGATCAGCAACACGATGCCCGAGCTCGCTCTAGTGCTTCGGGTCTTCGGACGAGAATTATTCGTTTGCCTACAAGAACATTTGAGGCCGCAACAGAGTATTACATACATCGCGACGCGATCGCCGCGATGATGTTCCGAGTGGTCTCGCCAGCGCAACTTCAATGTCGAGCTTCGGAATCTGGACTGTTCCGACAAAGGAGACGAATTGGAAGACAAATTGACTGTTCATGTGAGGCATATCGAGCGCACCCTCCGTGTAAGCGCAATGGCTCTATTTCTCGCCCTCTCGGTCTGGCTGCTTCGCGACATACTGTTGCTCTTGTTCAGCGCCGTGGTCATCGCTTGTGTTTTGCGGGGTGCCAGCAACGCGGTCCGTCGCGTAACGCGCCTTGGGCCGTACACGTCCTTGATTTTCGCCATTCTGGTGACAGGCCTCGCACTCGGTGCGCTACTGTGGTGGAGGGGCAGCGCCATTTTCAATCAAGCCGACGAGATCAGCCAGCAACTGAGAACCCAGCTGGCACGGATATGGGGCGAACTGCAAAACAACCCGTGGGGCTCGATTTTGGCTCAACAGCTGCAGATCGCCGGAAAGTCTCTGCGCACCGGCCTGACCGGCTACGTCACAGGCGTCGTTGGCTCCGTTCTCGGCATAGGTGGCACTCTCGTCGTGACGGCGGCGACAGCGATATTCCTCGCTGCGTCGCCCCAATTGTACCTCGAAGGCGCGCTTCGTTTGCTTCCAACGGCCTGGCGACCTCGCGGCCGAGAAGTTGCCGGAGAGCTCGGTGCTACGCTTAGGCTCTGGTTTCTTGGTCAACTCGTCGACATGCTGATCGTTGGTCTGCTCCTCGGATTTGGCCTTCTCCTCATCGGTTCGCCCTTGCCACTATCACTGGCCCTACTGGCGGCCCTTCTGAACTTCGTGCCATACATCGGGGCACTTGCCGGCGCAGTGCCGGCGATCCTTGTGGCTCTGGCACAGTCTCCTGCCCTTGCCGCCTGGGTCGGGCTCTTGTTTTTGACGATCCAGCTGTTGGAAGGAAATGTTATCGCACCATGGATCCAGAAACGAACGGTCTCGCTGCCACCCGCACTCACGATCCTTTCCCAAACGATCCTTGGCACTCTCTTTGGTTTGATCGGGCTGATCGTTGCCACGCCCTTGATCGCTGTCCTGCTCGTTGCTGTCCGCATGATCTACGTCGAAGGCTTCCTGGAGCGCGAAAGTAAACAGGCTGCCTAGTTCAGGAATACTACTGAAAAGGTACGGAGGCGATGGAGTTGGTACGGTGTCGTACACTCGTGTGTCTGACCAGCAATCGGCGCGACATAGTGTCCCGAACCCTTGACTCCAGAAACCAAGATTGCAGGCTGATGTTGAGACGGCATTCTGAAATTACAGGAGCCACAGATGCGGAGACTCACACTTGCCCTTTCTCTCACCGGCCTGATCGCGATATCTCCTATCAGCAGTACCCAGGCTGCGCCCCTGACACCGCTCTCGGCAGCCGCGAGCCCGACGGAGCACACGTCGACAGTGCAGGATAGTCTCACGCAGGTTCGCTGGCGCGGCGGCTGGGGAATCGGCGCGGGACTGCTGGCAGGAGCGCTGATCGGCTCCGCCATTGCGACCCCGTATTATGAGGAATATCCGCCGTACTATGGTTACACATACCCATACGGCTACGGTGGGTACTATCCGGCTTACACCTACACACCTTACTGGGGTGGCTATGGTTGGAGACCGCGGCCATACGCCTGGGGCCCGCGCCCCTGGCGCGATAGCTACGGCTGGTCCTCGCCGAGACCGTGGGGATATACCGTCCGGCGCGCACATCCCTGGCGTCATAGCTACGGCTGGGCGCCAAGGTACCACCGGCATCATCATCACGGCGTCGTCCGCGCTCATCATAGGTGGTGATGCGCCGCAGTTGGAGCGAAGTGCCCGGCGCATTCAGTCATAGGAGAGATGCGCCGGGCAACAGGCACTTTGTTGGAAATTACTTTATGGCTGAATTTGCTCCGAGTTGGCAGGCGCTCATCCACACCGCAGTGGCCGCTGTGCTCTCGTATTTCGTGATCATCATTCTGATCCGCGCCTTCGGTCAGCGCGCGCTGGCAAAATGGAATGCCTTCGGATTCATAGTCACCATCGCGCTCGGGTCTGCGATGGCAACGGGCATCTTATCGGCACGCGTTTCAATCCTGCAAAGTACCCTGGCATTTGCTCTTCTCCTGGGATTGCAGCTGATGTTCGCCACCATCTACACCCGCTGGCCGCGCCTTCGGGTCATATTCAACCCTCCTCCAGAGCTTGTCTTTCGTCACGGCAAATTCATCGCTTCAAAATGAAGAGACACCGGATTGCGGAGCAGGATGTCCGTGCCGCGGTGCGCTCGCGGGGGATCGATCGCATTGAAGACGTTGATGCGGTCGTGCTCGAATCCAATGGTTCTCTCAGTGTTCTCAAGTCGGTTCATTCAGGCGCTTCAGCACTGCTAGACGTCAGTCGTCCGTTAAGAAGCCGAATTGAGCGGGAGCGGACAGGCAAGCGTATGCGATAGCTGGATCAGGAAGAGGCACAAGAGTTCTCTGAGCCAGGCGAGGATACGGCGGAAGTTGTGGCCGACTGCTGAGAGCACGACGTTGGCGGCGTCGCCGGCGCGGCCTTTGAGATAGCAGCGGCCAAGGTGACCTTCGGCCTTCAGATGTCCGATGATGGGCTCGATGGCGGAGCGGCGCCGGAGCTCGCGCTTGATGGCGCCGAACACGCCGCGCTTCTGGCCCGAAATGAAGACGCGACGTGGATTTTGCGTGTCGTGGCCGCGATATCCCTTGTCGACATAGGCCCGCTCGATCGGACAGCCGGTGAGCGCCTCGGTGCGGTCGATGACGTCCCGCAGGGTATGACCGTCGTAGGGATTATCGGGCAGCGACCTGGCATGCAGTACGAACAGGCCACCGGGAGCTCGGCGATTGTTGGTGACGATGGAGGCCTTCACGCCGAACTCGTAAGGGGCTGAGGCCTTGCCTTTG